>DAIPHN010000121.1:0-6060 GCA_036771335.1 Burkholderiales bacterium | reverse complement strand
GCATGCCCTCCGGTTGGGCCGGGCCGTTGCCTTTTGGGCGGGTTGCCCCCCGGCCTTAAACCCCGCCCCCTGCTGGGGCGCGGCCCCCGCGCCGGTTTCCGGGTCGTGCCCGAGCCAGCGCACACCCAGGTCCCACAGGGGCGTGGCTCGGGTCGGCGCGAAGTAGATGGCATGACGGGACATGGGTTTATTCTTGGCGAGTCATCGAAGCCTTTCGCGCCTGCCGCAAGGGTAAACCCCGGCGCACGCCCCTCCCCGCACCCCCAATGACCGCTCCGCCCCTGGTTGGTTGCGCCGAACTGATCGCGCGCCATGACGCCTTCCTGCTGGACGCCTACGGCGTGCTGGTGCACGAGGCCGGTCCGCTGCCCGGCGCGGTCGAGTTCATCCATGCCCTGCACCGCGCGAAGCGACCGTTCTGCGTGCTCACCAACGACGCGGCGCGCTGCGCTGAAGCCCATGCCCGGCGGCTCGAGACCATGGGCATTGCCGTGCCCGCCCATTGCATCGTCACCTCGGCATCGCTGCTGGGGGCGCACTTCCGCGCCCACGGGCTCGAGGGCCGCGCCTGCGCGGTGCTGGGCCCCGCGGACACAGTGCGCGAAGCCAAGGCCGCCGGGGCGCGCATCGTGCCGCCGGACCAAGACTTCGAGGTGCTGGTGCTGGGCGACGAGAGCGGCTATGCGCTGCTGGAATGCCTGGACGCGGCGCTGTCGGTGATCTTCCGGCGCGTGGCCCGCGGCCTGCCCGTGCACCTGGTGCTGCCCAACCCCGACCTGGTGTATCCCGCCGGCGATCAGTTCTTCGGCTTCACCGCCGGCTCGCTGGCCGGGATGGTGGAGCGCGCCCTCGCCCAGCGCCCCCCCAAGCGGCCCGACCTGCGCTTCGTACCCTTGGGCAAACCCCATGGCGCCATCTTCGCGGAGGGGCTTCGCCGCACCGCCACCTCCGCGGCGCGCGCCGTGATGATTGGCGACACCCTGGAGACCGACGTGCGCGGCGCCAATGCCGCGGGCGTGGCCTCGGTGCTGGTGACCACGGGCGTGTCCGTGCCCGACTGGGCAGAAGTGCCGGACGCCGACCGCCCGTCGGCCCTGCTGCGCGGGCTGGAGGGCGGGCTGCCGTGAGCCCTCCACCGGCCTGATACCCTCGCACCCATGGCACGACAGATCTTCACCAATGCCCGGGTGGTGACGCCCGCCGAAACCTTTCTCGGCACCGTGGAGCTGCACGCTGGGCGCATCGTGCGCGTGGACCTGGGGGCCACCCGCGCGCCCGGCGCCCAGGACCTGGAGGGCGACCTGCTGCTCCCGGGCCTGGTGGAGCTGCACACCGACCATCTGGAAAAGCACCTCGAACCGCGGCCCGGCGTGCGCTGGCCCGCCGCCGCGGCACTGGTGACCCACGACGCCCAGGTGGCGGCGGCCGGCATCACCACGGTGCTCGACGCTTTGAGCGTGGGCGACTTCGACGACACCTCCGTGCGCAGCCGCGGGCTGCGGGCCAACATCCAGGCGCTCGACGAGGCCCGCGAGGCGGGCTGGCTGCGCGCCGAACACTTCCTGCACCTGCGCTGCGAGCTTCCCAGCGCCAACGTGGTGGAACTGGCCCGCCCCCTGCTGGATCATCCCCGGCTGCGCATGGTCTCGCTCATGGACCACACGCCCGGCCAGCGCCAGTGGACCGACCTGGAGAAATTCCGCACCTACACCCAGAAAGACGAGCGCTGGAGCGATGCCACCCTCGCCGCCGAGGTGCGGCGGCTGCGCGAGTTGCACGCCCGCCACGCCGAACCCAATCGCGAGGCCCTCATCGCCCTGTGCCGCGGTCGCGGGCTTGCCCTGGCCAGCCACGACGACACGCTCGAGGCCCACGTGCACGACGGCCTCGCCGCCGGCATCGGCATCAGCGAATTCCCCACCACCGAAGCGGCCGCCCGGGCGGCGCGCGCCCTGGGCATGGGCGTGGTGATGGGTGCACCCAACGTGGTGCGCGGCGGCTCCCATTCGGGCAACGTGTCGGCGCTGCATCTGGCGAAGCTCGATCTGCTGGACGCCTTGTCCTCCGACTACGTACCCCACGCGCTGCTGCACGGCGCCTTCCTGCTGCGCGAAGCCGCCGGCTGGCCGCTGGCGCGCGCCGTGGCCACCGCCTCGCACAACCCCGCGCGCCTGGCGGGCTTCGAGGATCGCGGCGCCATCGCCGTGGGGCAGCGCGCAGACCTGGTGCGGGTGCGTGAGGTCCACTGCGTGCCCGTGCCGATGGCCACGTGGCGCGGCGGCCAGCGCATCGCCTGATCGCCATCCCTGCCCGCCCGGGAGCGGCGCTACCATTGGGCAACAAGTCCCTCCGGAGTCCTCCATGCTGCGCCGCCTCTCCGTCCTGGCCGCCCTGGCCGTGCTTTCCGCCACCGCCTCCGCCCAGACCCTGACCCTGGGCCTGCTGCCCGCCGAGGATCCGCGCCTGATCCTCACCGAAGCCCAGCCACTGGTGGACAGACTCTCCGCCGTGCTCAAGATGGAGGTGAAGCCCTTCGTGGCCACCGACTACAACGGCATCATCGAGGCCATGCGGGCGAAGAAGCTCGACGTGGCCTTCTTCGGGCCGTTCTCCTACGTGCTGGCGGCCCAGGTGGCCGGCGCCGAGTGCTTCGCCCTGGCGCCCCTGGGCAGGACCGGCGCCTCCTACCGCAGCATCATCATCGCCCGCAAGGACAAGGGCATCCGCACCCTGGCCGACCTGAAGGGCCGCACCTTCGCCTTCGTGGACCCCAGCTCCACCTCCGGCCACCTGTTCCCCAAGGCGGGGCTGCTCAAGGCGGGCTTCGACCCCGACACCCACTTCGGCCGCACCATCTTTTCTGGCGGCCACGATGCCAGTGCCATCGCCGTGCAGAACGGCAAGGTGGACGCCGCTGCCATCGCCGACGGTTTGCTGGAGGTGGCCATGGAGCGCGGTGCGGTGAAGCGCGACGACGTGGTGGTGGTGTGGACTTCCGAGGCCATCCCTGGCGCTCCCTTCGCCTTTCGCAAGGACCTTCCTGCCGAGACGAGGAAGCGCATCGTGGCGGCCTTCGCCGAGTTGAAGGACGTTCCCTGGGGCAAACAGACCATCGGGCGCTTCGAGCCGGTGCAGGACTCGGCCTACACGGTGGTACGCGACACCGCCGCGCTGCTCAAGCTCGACCTGTCGAAGATGAAGTGACGGGCCCGCAGCGGCTGGCGGTGCATCCGTGATCGAGATCCGCGGACTGGTCAAACGCTACGGCGCGGTGACCGCGCTCGACGGCGTGGACTTGAGGGTGCGCGCCGGCGAGATGCTGGTGGTGCTGGGGCCTTCGGGCGCCGGCAAGTCCACGCTGCTGCGGGCCATCAACCGGCTGGTTCCCTTCGACGCCGGCGCGGTGTCGGTGGATGGCACGGCTGTTCCCGCCGAAGGAGCGGCGCTGCGCGCGGTGCGCCGGCGCATCGGCATGATCTTCCAGGATCACAACCTTGTGCCGCGGCTCACGGTGCTGAAGAACGTGCTCACGGGCCGGCTGGGCTCGCTGCCGCTGCTTGCTTCCCTGGCGCAGGTCTTCTCCCAGCGCGACATCGACATCGCCATGCGGTGCCTGGAGCGCGTCGAGCTGTACGGCCGCGCCTGGGACCGGGCCGACCGGCTCTAGGGCGGCCAGCAGCAGCGCGTGGGCATCGCCCGGGCGCTGGCCCAGCAGCCGGCCGCCATCCTGGCCGACGAGCCGGTGGCCAGCCTCGACCCCAAGACCGCGCGCATCGTTCTGGGCGACCTGCGACGCGCCGCCCACGAACTGGGCATCGCCGTGCTGTGCAACCTGCACCAGGTGCCCTACGCGCGCGAGTTCGCCGACCGCGTGGTGGGCATGCGCGCCGGGCGCATCGTCTTCGAAGGCCCCTGCGAGGCGCTGGATGCCCAGGCGCTGGCGCGCATCTATCCCGGCCTCGCCCTGGAGGCGGCGCTGGCGTGAGCGACCCGGCCGCGCGCGCCCCATCGTCGGCGACGCCGCCCATTGCGTCGGGCCAGCGGCGCTTTCTGCTGGGACGGCCCTGGACCGCGACCACCGCCGCACGCACCCTGGCGCTGGCCGCCGTGATCATCGCACTGCTGTGGTGGACCGCGGGCAACCTGGGCTTCAACTGGAGCGAACTCGCCCGGGGCATGCCCTACATCGCCGACATCGTGGGCCGCATGCTGCCGCCCAACTGGGGCTACATGACGCGCCTGTGGAACCCTGTGGCCGAGACCATCCAGATCGCCCTGTGGGGCACGGTGCTGGGGGTGGTGCTGGCCCTGCCCCTCACCTTCCTGGCGGCGCGCAATCTCGCCCCGGCCGCCTGGCTGTTCCACGCCACACGCCAGGTGCTGAACGCTCTGCGCGGCATCAACGAGATCATCTTCGCGCTGGTATTCGTGGCCGCCGTGGGCCTGGGCCCCTTCTCTGGCGTGCTGGCCCTGGCCATCCACGGCGCGGGCATGCTGGGCAAATTCTTCGCCGAGGCCATCGAGGAAGTTAACCCCGGTCCCGTGGAGGCCATTCGAGCCACGGGCGCCCGCCCCCTGCAGGTGATCGCCTTCGGCGTGCTGCCTCAGGCGTGGCCCTCGTGGATTGCTGCCACCCTGTACCGCCTGGAAGTAAACCTGCGCGCCGCCACCATCCTCGGCATGGTAGGCGCTGGCGGTATCGGGTTCGAGCTGGTCTCCAGCCTGAAGCTGTTCCAGTACCAGGACGCCTCGCTGTGCGTGCTGGTGATTCTGGCGCTGGTGATGGTCACGGACTGGGCGTCGTCGAGGCTGCGGGCGAGGGTGCTTGCCTGAATCACCGCTTCGCCTCGCACGCGCTGGTCACAAGCGGCTCCGCCATCGCCTTGCGGACCGACCCTCCCATCACCGGCGCAGAGAACATGTATATCGTCCCCTGATCGGCCCCCAAGTCCGTTGCCAGGAGCTGGCCCTGCAGAAACGGCCCCCGGTCAGAGGACTAACGCAGCCCGCCGAACGACCACCGCACCCCAAAGCGGAGTTCCTGGACGGCGAGCTTCCCTGTCAGTTGTTCGCCAGGGCTCATTCCCGCGGGCGCCGGGTCGGAGGTGGCGCCCGTGCTGGCCTTGCCCAAGTCCACGTAGCTGTACTCCACGTCCAGCGTAATCGCCGAGTCCAGCTTGTACGCGTATCCCAGCGAAACGCCGTAGGCCAGATCATTTTTCGTCTGCGCCGGGAACGTGTTCGAAAGGCCGAGGTTTTCCCCCTGCGTGCCGCTGGACTGGTTGCGCGACACCCCGGCACCCGCACCAACGAACACCTGGTGGGGACCGTACAGCGTGGCGTCGTAGAAGAGGTAACCCATCAGCGCCGTTGACTCGATCCGCAGGCGCTGGCTGACGTCGCTGCCGAAGAAGGTCGCATAGCCAGACGCCTCCACCGTGTCCCGCGCGTCGAAGCGAAGTTCCGTACGGAACGGCAGCTTCTTGAAGCGATACCCCAGGCCAAGCCCCCAGACGCTCCTGGTCGTTGAACTCTTGACATTGCTCAGAAGGATCTTGTCGCCATCCACCGGGTTTGACGTAACCGTGGCGCCCACCGGATTGATGAACGTCAGGTCTTCCACTCGCGACTGGTTCACCCCGGCAGACGCCTTGATATAGGGTTCGGCAAGAGCCGGACAGGCGGCCAGGCCTCCCATCACCACAGCGCACCATGGATTGATTTTCATGCGGGCTCCCTGAAATCCACTCTTGTTGAAGGTTTCTGCAGCTTGACGGCTGCGCGTGCACACGCCGTTGCAGCAGAGGCTGGGCGAGGGCGCTTGCGCTCCGCTTCGTCGTCGGAGTCGCTCACGCCCGCTTCAATGCAACACTGCTCATCGACCTCATGAACACGTTTGCTTAAGACCCGAAAGCCGCGACGCCATCAATATGTATGTTAGCCAACGCGGCCTCATTCGGGCAATTCCACCACGCCGCCAGGTCGAGAAACGGGAGAGGTCGACACTAGTCCACCGAACCAGATGAATTGCACCGGATTCGATGATCAGGATTGTCGTAG
>DAIPHN010000120.1:0-10665 GCA_036771335.1 Burkholderiales bacterium | reverse complement strand
CCGAGGTAGTGCGCAAGTCGCTCGCCATCGCTGGCGACCTGTGTATCTACACCAACCAGTCCCATACCATCGAGACGCTCGACTAGCGCCGCTCGCCGCGCCTGCCTCCCATGTCGCAGATGACCCCGCAGGAAATAGTCCACGAACTGGATCGCCACATCGTGGGCCAGGAGGACGCCAAGCGCGCCGTTGCCATCGCGCTGCGCAATAGATGGCGCCGCCGCCAGGTGGCCGAGCCGCTGCGCCACGAGATCAGCCCGAAGAACATCCTCATGATCGGCCCCACGGGCGTGGGCAAGACCGAGATCGCGCGCCGCCTGGCACGGCTCGCCGATGCGCCCTTCATCAAGGTGGAAGCCACCAAGTTCACCGAAGTGGGTTACGTGGGCCGCGACGTGGACACCATCATCCGCGATCTGGTGGAGGTGGCCATCAAGCAGACCCGCGAGCAGGAGATGCGCAAGGTGGCCACGCGCGCCCAGGACGCCGCCGAGGAACGCGTCCTGGACGCGCTGCTGCCGCCGCCGCGTACCGGCCTGGGCGCGCCTGCCGCCGCCGAGGGCGACTCCGCCACGCGCCAGCGCCTGCGCAAGAAGCTGCGCGAAGGCGAGCTCGACCAGAAGGAGATCGACATCGAGGTGGCAGCGCCGGCGGCTCGCATGGAGTTCCTCGCCCCGCCCGGCATGGAAGATCTCACCCAGCAGATCCAGGGCATGTTCCAGAACCTCGGCGGGGGCCGCCCGAAGGCGCGTCGCCTCAAGGTGGCGGAGGCGCTCAAACTGCTTGCGGAAGAAGAAGCCGCCCGGCTCGTGAACGAAGAAGAGCTGCGCGTCCGCGCCGTGGCGTCGGCCGAGTCCGACGGCAGCGTGTTCCTCGACGAGATCGACAAGATCGCCAGCCGCGCCGACGCCCACGGCGCGGATGTCTCCCGGCAGGGCGTACAGCGCGACCTGCTGCCGCTGGTGGAAGGCACCACCGTGTCCACCAAGCACGGCATGGTGCGAACCGATCACATCCTGTTCATCGGCAGCGGCGCTTTTCACCTGTCGCGTCCGTCGGACCTGATCCCCGAGCTGCAGGGCCGTTTCCCGATCCGCGTGGAACTCGCCTCCCTGTCGGTGCAGGACTTCGAGCGCATCCTCACCGCCACCGACGCCTGCCTCACGCGCCAGTATCAGGCTCTGCTCGCCACCGAAGGCGTGACAGTGGAATTCCTCCCCGGGGGCATCCAGCGCATGGCGGAAATCGCCTGGCAGGTGAACGAGCGCACCGAGAACATCGGCGCGCGCCGCCTGCATACGGTGATGGAAAAGTTGCTCGAGGACATCTCCTTCGAGGCCCCCAACCGCGACGGCCAGACGGTCACCGTGGATGCGGCCTTCGTGGATGCCCGGCTCGCCGGAGTGGCTGCCGCCGAGGATCTCGCGCGCTACGTCCTGTAGCCCCGACGGATCGTGCACCCCGGGGCGGACACCCGCACCAAACGGGGGCGGGCACGCACGGTGTGGCGGGGCGCGGATAGAATCAGGCGCCTGTGCTATATCGCGGGTAATCCATGAGCTCCGGCACCACCTTCCTGCTCGAAGTCAATCCACGCATTCCACGCCGCCTGGCGCGTCTCGAGGAGCTGGCCTCCGACCTCTGGTATAGCTGGGACCGGTCCACGCGGCAGCTGTTCTCGCGCCTTCACCCCAGCCTGTGGGACGCGGTGGGCCACAGCCCCAAGGCCTTCCTCAAGCGGGTGGACGAGCAGCGCCTGCTGCAAGCCGCCGACGATCCGCTGTTCCTGAACAGCTTCAACCGGGTGCTGTCGGCCTTCGACAGCTACCGGGATGAGCCGCTGCGGCGCAACGGCTCGGAGTGGCTGCGCCAGAACGACCTCGTGGCCTATTTCTGCGCCGAATTCGGGTTCCACGAATCCATGCCCATCTACTCCGGCGGACTGGGCATCCTCGCCGGCGACCACTGCAAGTCGGCCAGCGACATGCGCCTGCCCTTCGTGGGGGTGGGCCTGCTCTACCGTCAGGGCTACTTTCACCAGACCATCGATGCCGACGGCAACCAGCACGCCGCCTACACCGACTCGGACTTCGACGACCTTCCCATGGAACCGGTGCTCGACCGAGACGGCGCGGAGGTCGTGGTGCCCGTGGACCTTCCGGGCCGCCGCGTGCTGGTGAAGGTCTGGCGCGCCCGAGTTGGCCACGTGAAGCTGGTGCTGCTCGATACCGATATCGAGGCCAACGCAGCGCCCGATCGCGACATCACCCACCGGCTCTACGGCGGCGACCGCACCGACCGCCTGGAGCAGGAACTGGTGCTGGGCATCGGCGGTGTGCGGGCGCTGGCCGCTCTGGGGCTCGCACCCACCGTCTGGCACATCAATGAGGGCCACGCCGCCTTCCTGGTGCTGGAGCGCATGCGCGCGCTGGTGGCCTCCGGAATCGCGTTTCCCGCGGCACTCGAGGCGGTGGCATCCAATACCGTTTTCACCACCCACACGCCCGTACCGGCCGGCCACGACCACTTCGACGAGCAGGTGATCCGCGCCCACTTCGAGGATTTCTGCCGCGACCTCGGCATCGACGGCACCGACCTTCTGGCACTGGGCCGCATGGACGCGGGCGGCGACTTCAACATGACCACCCTGGCGGTGCGCACCTCGCGTTTCCAGAACGGCGTCTCGCGCATCCACGGCGGTGTTTCCTCGCGCATCCTGTCGGGGCTGTGGCCGCAGCTCGAGCCGGGCGAGAACCCCATGCAGTACGTCACCAACGGCGTGCACGTACCCACGTTCCTGGCCCAGGAATGGGCCGACCAGTTCGATCGCTACCTGGGCTACGAGTGGTCGCAGCAGATCACCAACGCCGCCTTCTGGGAGCAGATCGACCAGATCCCCGACCACGTTTTCTGGAGCGTGCGGCAGTCGCTCAAGGGGCACTTGCTGCACCTCGTTCGCCATCGCGTGGCCCAGCAGCACCATCGCAACAACGGTTCCGAGGCCCACCTGGACCGGCTGCTGCGGTTCGCCGACCCCTCCAACCCCAATACCCTGGTGATCGGCTTCGCGCGCCGCTTCGCCACCTACAAGCGTGCCACGCTGCTGTTCCACGACCTCGACTGGCTGCGGCGCCTCGTCCGCGACGAACGGCGGCCGGTGCTGTTCCTGTTCGCCGGCAAGGCCCACCCGGCGGACGTGCCCGGCCAGGACCTGATCCGCCGCATCCACCACATCGCCTCCATGCCCGAGTTCGAGGGACGCATCCTGCTGCTGGAGAACTATGACCTGCGGCTTGCGCGGCGCCTGGTGTCCGGCGTCGACGTATGGCTCAACAACCCGGTCTATCCGCTGGAAGCAAGCGGCACCTCGGGCATGAAGGCAGGCATTAACGGCGTTCTCAACCTGTCGGTGCGAGACGGCTGGTGGGACGAGGGCTACGACGGGCTCAACGGCTGGGCCATCAAGCCGGTATCCGAATCTCTTGATGAGGGCCGGCGCGCCGCCGAGGAGGCCCGCACGCTCTACGAGCTGCTGCAGGACCAAGTGATCCCCACGTGGTTCTCGCGCAACGAGACCGGCTACTCACCCCAGTGGGTGCGCATGGCCAAGCGCTCCATCGCCACGCTGCTGCCGCGCTACAGTTCCACGCGCATGGTGAACGAGTACGTGGGCCGCTTCTACCTGCCAGCCACGCGCCAGTGGCGGCGCTACAGCGAGCAGGGCTTCGCCGGCGCACGCAGCGTGGCCGACTGGAAGGCCCACGTGCGCTCCTGCTGGCACAAGGTGCGCCTGCGACGGCTGGACGTGGCACCCAAGCGCGTCGCCTTCGGCCAGAGCCTGCGGCTCGAGCTGGCCATTTTCCTCGACGGTCTCGACCCCGCCGACGTGGTGGTGGAACTGGTGATGGCGCGCCACACCCAGGTGGAACGCCACCGGCAGAGCACCACGTTGCGCTTTGAGCCCGACGGCACCCGCACGCCGGAAGGCGAGCACCGTTTCGCCGTGTCGCTCACGCCCGAGATGTGCGGCAAGCTCGAGTATCGCGTTCGTGCCTATCCCCACCACGAACTGCTCACCCACCCGCTGGAGCTGGGGCTGATCCGCTGGCTGTAGAGGCACCGGCGGGGGCGGCGCCGCGCGCGCAGCCTGGCCATCAGTCAGTACCCGGCCGCCCGGTCCACCAGGCCCTGGGGAGCTTCACCGGCTTCGAGCCGTCGCAGGTTCTGGATCACCTGGGCGGCCGCTTCGGCGGCCAGAGTGATGCCCGCCACGTGGGGCGTGAGCACCACCTTCGGGTGGCTCCAGAAGGGATGCCCCACCGGCAGCGGCTCCTGGGCGAATACGTCCAGCATGGCGCCGCCCAGTTGCCCGCTGTCCAGGGCGGCCAGCAGGTCGGTCTCCACCACGTGGGCGCCCCTTGCGACATTCACCAAGCAGGCGCCGGGCTGCAGGCGGCTGAAAAAATGCGCGTCGAGCAGCCCGCGGGTGGCGGGGGTGAGGGGCAGGAAGTTCACCACGATGCGGGCGCGCCGTTGCAGCGCTGCCAGGCCGTCGTCGCCCCACAGGCAGTCCACGCCAGCGATGCGGCGCGGTGTGCGGCTCCAGCCGCACACCGGGAAACCGGCCACCGCCAGCAGGCGCGCCGCCTCGCCGCCCAGCACCCCGAGGCCGAGCACGCCCACCACGCTGTCGTCCGCGGCGTTGGGGTCGAGGATGCGCCACTGGCGGGCGCGCTGCTGCCGGCCGTACTCAGGCATGCGTCGATGGAAGTGCAGCACCGCGTGCAGGGTGTATTCGGCCATCTGGCGGGCCAGCCCGCCGTCCACCAGCCGGGTGATGGGCACCGCGGGCAGGTCGGGGTCTTCCAACAGCGCATCTACGCCCGCGCCAAGGGAGAGGATGGCGCGCAGGCCGGGGAACTGCCGGTGCCAGCCAGCAGGTGGCTTCCACACCAGGGTGTAGCGCACATCCTCGGGCGCCGGCACATCGGGCCATACGTGAAAGGGCAGGGCCGGCAGAGCGCGGGCCAGAGCTTCGCGCCACGGGTGCGCGTCATCGGTCAGGCTGTAGAAGACGAGGCTCATGGAAGGGTGCGGTACTTGCGGATGGCGGGGTCAGTCAAGGGCAGGGGCACCTGGGCGGGGCGGCCAGCGAGGCGCGGCTCACCAGCGGTAGCCGAGGCTCATGACCAGTTGCCGGTCCACGCTGCGCCGCCCCGGCGCGGGATGGCCGTCCCAGTCCACGTTCAGCCCCAGCGTGGCGGCAAAGCCGGCGCGCAGGGGAAACCGTAGCCCCGACTGGGTACGCAGGAAACTGGCGCGTGCCTCCGAAAGCCCGACGAAGCCCTGGTTGTTGTTGAACAACTGCACCGCGTCTGGCCACAGCCACCAGTCGAAACGCGAAGCAAGCCGCATGGCGTTGAAGCGCTCGTCCAGGTCGCCGAAGTAGTCGGTGGCCACCTGATCGAGGCCGGCTTCGAAGGCCAGGTTGAGGGCGTGGGACTCGATCAGCTGATGGCCGGCGCCGGCGCCCAGAGTGGTGCGCAGGCGCAGGTCCTTGAAGCGGTCATGCTCGAGCGTGCCGCCGCCGTAGCCGTACCAGCGCTCGTCCACGAAGCGGTCGTACTTGAGGGCCAGCACGGCGTTCATCTCGGTTTCGCTGCCGCGCTCGCTGGCCTCGTTGCCGCGGGCCGCGAAGCCCCAGCGGTCGCGCCCGCGCCGCGCCACCAATTCGCCGTCGCCGTTCAGGCGCTGCACCTCGGTGTTGCCAGAGGCGTCGGACAGGCCCAGGTTCACCCGGCCGGTGATGCGCCAGTCGCGCTCCGTCACGCGGCCGGGCAGCATGACCTGCACGCGCTGCGGGTCCACGGGCACGGGTGCGGCGTTGGCATCGGCCTGCACGGCGATGCGGCCCGCAACAGGGCGCAGGGGACCCACCAGACGGGAGTAATCCTTCATGACCACCGTCACCTCCCCGTCGGTGGTAACGGACTCTATCGCCCCGGCATCGATGGCTACGGTACCCGCCCAGGGTGTGCGCAGCTCCACCTTGCCGTTGCGGATGCGCTCCACGCTGCCGGTGAGGCGATCGCCGTTCTTGAGCAGCACCACGTCGGCGCGGGGGGCGCCGCACAGGAACAGCGAGAGCGCTGCGAGCAGCCACGCGTCAGCGCGCTTCACGCCGACACCACCCGGCCGTCGAGCAGCTCGATCACTCGGTCGCAGCGGCGCGCGAGCCGCGGGTCGTGGGTGACCAGCAGAAAGGCCACCGCCTGGTCGCGATTGATCTCGCGCATCAGGGCGAAGGCCTCGTCGGCGCTCCTGGTGTCGAGGTTGCCGGTGGGCTCGTCGGCCAGCACCAGCGGCGGCCGGCGCACCAGGGCGCGGGCGATGGCCACGCGTTGCTGCTGGCCGCCGGACAGGGCCCGCGGCGGCTTGTGGGCGTGCTCGCGCAACCCCATGCGCTCGAGCAACGCCAGGGCTTCCGCACGCATGGCCGCGTCGGCGCGGCCGGCGCCGATGATGCGCGGCATCATGACGTTTTCCACCGCCGTGAACGCGGGGATGAGGTGGTGGAACTGGAACACGAAGCCCAGGCTGCGGCCGCGCAGCGCCGTGACGCTCGCCTCGTCTTCGCCGTTCACGGCCTCGCCGTCCAGCTCCACCGCGCCCGAGGTGGGGCGCTCCAGCAGCCCGACGATGTTGAGCAGCGTGCTCTTGCCCGAACCCGACGGGCCGATCAGCGCCGCGAATTCGCCCCGCGCCAGGGTGAGGTCGATGCCGTGCAGCACCTCCACTTCTATGGGCGTGCCCAGGTTGTAGGACTTGCGCACCTGGGCCAGGCGCAGCACCGGCGCATCAGCCATGGCGGATGGCCTCCACCGGATCGAGCCTGGCGGCGCGGCGCGCCGGAATGGCGGCCGCCAGCACGCCCACGGCCAGCGCCACGGCCGCGGTGCCCGCCACCAGCTCCACGGTGACCTCGGGGCGGAACAGCACCGTGCCGTCGGGGTTGCGGAACACCCGCGCGAAGGCCTTCGCCAGCGCCAGCCCGCCCAGGGCGCCGAGCGCCGCGCCCAGCGCACCGAGGATCGCCCCCTGCAGAAGGAACACGCCCAGGATGGCGCGCCGCGAGGCGCCCATGGCCCGCAGGATGCCGATCTCGCGCGACTTCTGCACCACCGACACCACCAGCACGCTGGCGATGCCCAGAGCTACGATCAGCACCACGAAGCCGCGGATCAGCCGGTTGGTGAGCGTCTGGTTGGACAGCGCCGCCAGCAACTGAGCGTTGGTCTGCATCCACGACTCGGCCAGCGCGCCGGTCCGGCCCTCGATGCGCCGGGCGATGGCCTCGGCCTCGAACAGCCGGTCCACACGGATGTCGATATTGGACACGCCACCGGCCAGGTCAAGCAGGTTCTGGGCGAGCTTGATGGCGATGAACACCCAGCGGCGGTTCAGGTCGCGCGCGCCCACGTCGAAGATGCCGGTGACCGTGACCACTTCGTCACGGTCCTCGGCGGAGCGGATACGCAGCTTGTCACCGAGGGAAAGCCCCAGGTCCTTCGCCAGGTCGAGCCCGATGACGGCATCGGTGCCCTGCAGGGCGAAGCGCCCCTGCACCATGTAGTCCGCCATGCGCACGATGCGCAGGAAGCGCGCCGTGTCCACACCCAGCAGCGCCACGGACTTGCTGGCGTCGCCGCGCACCGCGAAGGCCGGCCCCGAGGCCATGGGCGAGACGGCCACCACGCCGGGCAGGGCCTCCACGAGCGGGATCATGGCCTGCCACTGGTCGATGGAGCGCAGCCGCTGGGCCCGGGTCTGCACGGTGCGGGCGGCGGCGCCAGCGGGCTCGAGCACCGTGCGGGTGCGCTCTTCGGGCGGGCGCATCACCACGTGCGCCTGGGTCCCCAGGGTGCGCACGATGATGCTCGATTGCAGCCCCGCGATCAGGGCCGCGAGGAAGATGCTCACCGCCACGCCGGCGGATATGCCCGCCAGGATGAGCGCGGTCTGCATGCGGCCCTCGCGCAGGAAGCGCAAGGCCACCATAGCCTGGAAGGGCAGCGCCGGTGTCAACGCCGCGCGCGCACCCGCGTGCCCTCGCGCACGCGCGCCTCCGAGGGCGGCACCACCAGATCGCCGGCCCGCAGCCCTTCGAGGATCTCCACCGAACCCACGCCCCGGGCGCCCAGGCGCAGCGCCAAGCGCCGGGCGTGCCCGTCGCGCAGCACCAGCACCCAGGGGTCGCCGCCGGCGGCCTCGCGCACCGCCTCGGCGGGGAGCAGCAGCGCCTGGCGGCGGGTGGCCACCGCGATCTCGCCCGACACCGTCATGTCGGTGCGCAGGAATTCCGGTGGCGAGGGCACGCGCAGCTTCACCTCCACCGTGCCGCGCTGCGGATCCACCACTGGCGCCACTGTGAGCACCTCGGCGTCGAAAGCCTCCGCCGGGAAAGCGTCGCTGGACACCCGCACGGTCAGCCCGGGCGCGAGCAGCGCGAGGTTCTTCTCGTCCACGTTGAGCTGGACTAGCGGCTCTCCCACGGCGAGGGTGAAGAGCTTGTCGCCAGCGCGTACCAGGTCGCCGGGCTCGGCGCCGCGCCGCAGCACCCGCCCCGCGGCGGGCGCCCGCACCTGGCTGTAACCGAGCTTCGCCTCGGCCAGCGCGAGGGCCGCGCGGGCCTGCTGCAGGCGCGCGGCCAACAGTTGCGCGTCGGCTCCGCTGGGGCGCGCCGCCTCGGCCTGAGCGAGGGCGGCACCGTGCTGCGCCGCGGCGGTGTCTAGGGCGCGCTGTGCCTCGTCCATGCTCGCCTCGCTGTAAAAACCCTGGCGGTGCAACTGCGCCACCCGGGCGTGCTCGCGGCGCGCCGCCTCGCGATTGACCTGCGCCTGGCGCAACTGCTGCTCGGCCACGGGGCTGGCGCTCGCACGCAACTGCACGGCGCGGGCCTCCGCTTCGCCCAGGGCGGCGCGCGCCTGCTCCACCGCGGCGCGCGCGTCTTCATCGCGCAGGCTCGCCAGCACAACGCCGGCGGCAACGCGATCGCCCTCGTGCACCGGCACTGCCGCGATCACTCCCGCCACCTGCGCACCCGCCTCCACCCGCGAGGCCGCGATGACCCGCCCGGTGGCCGCCACGGTGACCGCCAGATCGCCCTGAACCACTTCCACCACCTGAGCGCCAGTGCCCATGAACGCCAGCCCGCCAAGGGCGAGCGCCGCCGTCACCGCCACGGCGGCAACGGCCAGCCACGGACGGGAGAGACGGAAAGAAGGCAGGGGCAAAGGGCGGGCTCGAGTGGGAGGCGCGGCAACTGTGGCGATGCCGGGCGCATTCTAGCGGTACCACCCGCCACCGGGAGCGGCGCCTGCGAGGTTGTCTGCGTGGACGCAGTGGGGCTACTGTGACGGCCGTGGCATCCGCGCCGGGGCGTCGGGCCGGCGACAGCGGGCGCCCCGGCGGCCGTTCAGCGAAGCTCGGCGGCCTTGAGTTCGCGCCTCCACAGCAGCCGGCCCGCGGCGTCGTAGGCCTCCAGGGCAAGCACCCGCGCCGCCTTGGGCCCGGACAGCCGCAGCATGCCGAAGCTGCGCTGGGTGAGCAGGGTGCCGTCCACCAGGTCGGGGTTGGCGCGCTCGCTGTCGCCGGGGTTGGTGGCCACACCGCCGGTGAGCGGCGAGGAGGTGAACTCGTGCAGCGGGTAAGTACCCGGGCGCTCCAGGCGCAGCAACTGGGAGAAGTGCCGGTCGCCAGACAGAAACACCACGCCGGGGATGCGCCGCTCGGTGATCCAGTCGAGCAGCTCGCGGGCCTCGTCGGGGTAGTTCTGGAAGCTCTCGAAACGGCTCACGCGGTTCCAGAACTGGGTGCCGGCGGCCACGATGCGGAACGTGGCGCGCGAGGACAGCAGCGCCTGCTTGAGCCATTCCAGTTGCGCGGCGCCGTAGAGGCGCTTGGCGGGGACCCTGGGGTAGTCGTTGGGGTAACGGTACCAGCGGTCATCGAGCACGAACACGTCTGCGTCGGCGAGGGAGAACTGGGTGAACACCCCCGTTACGCCGGGCAGCCCGTGGGTGGGATTGGGCCAGTAGCGGCGGAAGGCCTCCAGAGCGGCGCCCTTGTGGATGAAGGAACCGTCGGCGTCGTTGGGACCGAAGTCGTGATCGTCCCAGGTGGCGTAGTGGTGGGTGCCGCGCCACAGCGCGGCGAGGGCGGGCTCCTCTCGATAGGCGCGGTAGCGCGCGCTCATGCCCTCGAGGCTGGTCTGCTCCGGGTCGCGCAGATAGACGTTGTCGCCCAGCCACAGCATGGCGTCGGGGCGCCTGGCGGCGATGGCATCGAAGATGCCGTATTCACCGCCCCAGGGGGTGCCGGGACGGTCGAAGCGGTCGTTCAGGTACGCGCAGGAGCCGAAGGCGAGGGAGGCCTCGGGCGGATCGGTGCGGTACTGCCACAGGGGGCGGGTGCGGAAGCCGCCTTCCGCCGCCTCGGCGCCATCCACGTCCACCCGGTAGCGATAGGCGGTGCCGGGATCGAGGCCCGCCAGGCGCAGCACGGCGGTGAAGTCGCTCTCCTCGCTGGCGAGACGCTCCCCCCGGCGAAGCCGCCGCGGGTCGGCCTCGGGGTGCAAGCGCACCGCCACCCGCGCCGCGGCGCGGG
>DAIPHN010000119.1:0-10747 GCA_036771335.1 Burkholderiales bacterium | reverse complement strand
GGTTCGGCTTTCTTCGTGGGGCCGGCGCGGCTCAACGGACTGATGGTGGTGGGCATGCGTACCTCCTATGTGATGCGGGTGGGTGCGGGCGCCGGCGCCGCGGCGCTGGCCTGCCTCGACCTGCTGGTGCAGCTGGGCGCGCGCAAGGAAAACATCACCGTGGCCGACATCAAGGGCGTGGTGTACGCCGGCCGCGCGGAGGAGATGGACGACAATAAGGCCCGCTACGCCCGCTCCACCGAGGCGCGCGGCCTTGGCGAGATCATCGAAGGCGCGGACGTGTTCCTCGGCCTTTCGGCCGCGGGCGTGCTGCTGCCCGGGATGGTGGCGCGCATGGCCCAGCGGCCGCTTATCCTGGCTCTCGCCAACCCCGTGCCCGAAATCATGCCCGACGCCGCCAGGCGCGTTAGGCCCGACGCGGTGATCGCCACCGGGCGTTCGGACTTCCCGAACCAGGTGAACAACGTGCTGTGCTTCCCCTACATCTTCCGCGGCGCGCTCGACTCGGGTGCCACCGCCATCACCGAGGCAATGAAGCTCGCTGCCGTGCATGCCATCGCCGAGCTTGCCCTGGCAGAGCAGTCAGACATCGTGGCCTCGGCCTACGGCAACGAGGAGCTGCGCTTCGGGCCCGACTATCTCATCCCCAAGCCCTTCGATCCGCGGCTGATTGTGCAGATTGCTCCTGCCGTCGCCCGGGCGGCCATGGAGAGCGGTGTGGCCACGCGCCCCATCGCCGACCTGGCCGCCTACCGCGAGCAGCTCACCAATTTCGTGTACCAGTCCGGCCTCATCATGAAGCCCGTGTTCGCCGCCGCGCGCCGCGCGCCGCGCCGGGTGGTGTTCGCCGAGGGCGAGGACGAGCGCGTGCTGCGCGCTGTGCAGGTGGTGGTGGACGAAGGGCTTGCGAAGCCGATCCTGATCGCCCGCCCCGAGGTAGTAGCGCCGCGGCTCGAGCGCTATGGCCTGCGCATCCAGCCGGGTCGCGATTTCGAGCTGGTCAACCCCAACTCCGACCCGCGCTACAAGACTTACTGGCAGACCTATCACCAGATCATGCAGCGCAAGGGCGTGTCCCAGGAGCTGGCCAAGCGCGACGTCATGCGCCGCACCACCCTGATCGCCGCGTTGATGGTGCGCCTGGGGGACGCCGACGCCATGATCTGCGGCACCTACGCCGAGCACCACCGCCACCTGGAAACGGTGTCGGACGTGATCGGCCTGCGCCCGGGCGTGAAGCGTTTCGCCGCCATGAACATGCTGGTGCTGCCCGGGCGTACGCTGTTCATCTGCGACACCTACGTGAACGTGGATCCCACCGCCGAGGAAGTGGCGGAGATGACGCTGCTGGCCGCGGAGGAAGTGCGCCGCTTCGGCCTCGTGCCCAGGGTGGCGCTGCTGTCGCACTCCAGCTTCGGCTCGCGCACCGATGCCTCGGCGGTGAAGATGAGCCGTGCGCGCGAGCTGCTCGAAGGCCTCGACCCGGGCCTCGAGGTGGAGGGGGAGATGCACGGCGATGCAGCGCTCTCCGAGGAGATCCGCCTGCGGCTGTTCCCCGATTCGCGACTCAGGGGCGAGGCCAACCTGCTCATCATGCCCACCCTGGATGCGGCCAACATCGCCTTCAACCTGCTCAAGGTGGTGGCCGGCGACGGCATTACCGTGGGTCCGATGCTGTTGGGGGCGCGCAAGGTGGTGCACATCGTCACGCCCACGGCCACCGTACGGCGGCTGGTGAACATGGCGGCCCTGGCGAGCGTGGACGCCGCCTGGGTGAGGAGCTAAGCCATGGGCGAGGCGCGCAAGCGCGTGGCGGTGGTCACCGGCGGCAACCGCGGCATCGGCCTGGAGGTCTGCCGGCAACTGGCGCGGGCCGGCCTGCGCGTGGTGCTCACCGCCCGCGACGCCGGCCAGGGCGAGGCGGCGGCGCGCGGGCTGGCCGATGAGGGCGCCGAGGTGGGCTTCCACCCTCTCGATGTCACCGACGCCGCTCAGGTGGAGGCCCTGGCCCGCTGGCTGGATCACACCTTCGGCGGCGCCGATGCGCTGGTGAACAACGCCGGCATCCTGCCTGAGGAGCGCAGCCGCGGCGTGCTGGAGGTGGACGCCCAGCTATTCCGGGACACCTGCGAAACCAACTTCATCGGCCCGTTGATGCTGTGCCAAGCCCTTGTGCCCGGAATGATGGCGCGCGGCTACGGGCGCGTGGTGAACGTCTCGAGCGGTCTCGGTCAGTTGCAGGACATGGGCGATGGCACGCCCGCCTACCGCACGTCCAAGGCCGCCCTGAACGCCCTCACGCGCATGGTGTCTGCCGCGTGCCGGGGGCGCGGGGTGCTGGTTAACGCGCTGTGTCCCGGCTGGGTGCGCACCCGCATGGGCGGCGCCAATGCGGCGCGCCCGGTTGAACAGGGCGCCGACACCGTCGTATGGCTGGCCTCCCTGCCCGCAAACGGACCCACCGGCGGGTTTTTCCGCGATCGCGCCCCCATCCCGTGGTGAGCGCCCGGCCCGGTTCTGGCGCTCAGTAGAACCGCTGCGCCCAGGGACGCTCGTCGGCGAGCTGGCAGTCCTTGCCCAGTACCGTACCGGCCCGCGTGAGGGTGATGGTCTTGGCAACCACCAGCAACTCCGTATCGGCGTTGCTGTAGCGATTGGCGGGCACGTCGGGCACGCGCGCGACCTTCGCCGTGAAGTTTTGTGCGAACACGGTGGCGGTGTTGCCGCCATCGTCGAATCTCACGTCAATCACGCTGCCCCCGGGGCACTGGAAATTGCGAGCCTGCTGGCGGGCGGCGCTGGCGCAACCGGCCAGCACGGCGGGCAGGGCGATCAGAACGAACAGTCGGGATGGGGACATGTTCCGTTACTCCGGTGACGGTTGAAGAGCGCAGATGCTAGAGCACTCCCGGCCCCTTCTCGTTGTCCGGCCCGTGGGGGGCTGCATCCCGGACTGGCGAGAGGGTCGGCGTCAGCGCGGGTTGCCCGGCACCGGCGGTTCGTCCAGATCATCCACGGGCCGCTGGATGCCCGCCACGGTACGCGCCTTGAGGAAGTAAGTCTCTGCCTCTTGCTCGCGGCCGAGGCGGCAGCGCTTGATGCCATCATCTACCAGAGGCGCCAGAGTGAGTCGCTGGGTTTCGCTGAGCGCCACACCCTTCAGGTCGCGCCCCAGCAGTTCGAGTTCCAAGCGGCAGTCTGCCCCGGCCGCTCCAGCCAGGGCAAGACCCGCCAGCCCCGCCAGCCGCGCGGCCCGGGCCGACCGGCGCATCAGGACTTGTGCTCGATGCCGAGGAGCTTCATGGCCTTGTCGAGCGTATCCACAGACTCCTTGTGCTTGCCGGCCTTGTGCAACGCTTCGCCCTCGGCACGCAGCTTCTTCACTTCGTCCAGTTGGCTTGCGCTCAGGCTGGGCTTGGCGGCAAGGGCAGCGTCGATGGCGGCCATGTCCTTCGGGCAATGGGCGGCGAGCACCGTGCCGCTGGCAAGGGCAAGGGAGGCGGCGAGGATAATCGGACGGATGTTCATGATCGGGACTCCATGAAAAAGGGGGCGCGAACACGCCGCGCAACGGCGCCTCGGCGGGCACGCGTATTGGAGTATATGCGTCCGCGCGTGCCGGAAGGAACTCCGGGCCGTAGAATCGATCTGGCTTCATGATCCTCGCCCGACGAGCGTCCTCATGATCCTGACAGACAGCCCTAAATCGACCCTGCACCCCCGCTGGGTGCGGGAGCGCCTGGCGGCCGCGCCCGCGGCCCGTCCAGGCGACCTGCCGCTGTTTCGGCATCCCGATCACGTCACACCCGTGGCTGCCGCGGTCCTGGTGCCGCTGGTGCGGCGCGCGACGGAGGTGCGCGTGCTGCTCACCCAGCGTACCGCCCACCTAAACGACCATGCTGGTCAGATCAGCTTTCCCGGCGGGCGGGTGGACGAGGGGGACGTAGACCGCGTCCACACCGCCCTGCGCGAGGCTGAGGAAGAAATCGGCCTGCCGCGCGACCGGGTCGAGATCCTTGGCACGCTGCCCGATTACGACATCATGACCGGGTTTAGGGTAACCCCCGTGGTGGGCTGGGTGACGTCGCCTTTCGGGCTGCGCACCGACGCCTTCGAGGTGGCCGACGTCTTCGAAGTGCCGCTGGCATTCTTTCTCGACCCCGCCAACCACCAGCGGCACAGCCGGGTGGTGGGCGAAGTCACCCGGCACTACTACGCCATGCCCTGGAACGACCGCCACATCTGGGGCGCCACCGCAGGCATGCTTCACCATCTCTACCGGGCTCTAAGCGACGCCTGAAGCGCCATGAGCCAGCCCAGGGCGCCGGTAACGCCGGCCGTGCGCGTCCTCCGCGAGCAGGGCGTGGCCTTCACCGATCACATCTACCCCTACGAGGAGCGCGGCGGCACTGCCGTGTCGGCCCGCGAGCTCGGCGTGCCCGAGCACGCGGTGGTGAAGACTCTGGTGATGGAGGACGAGCGGCGCAATCCGCTGCTCGTCCTCATGCACGGCGACCGCAAGGTCTCCACCCAGCGCCTGGCCCGACTGCTGGGTGTAAAGGACGTGCACCCGTGCGAGCCCGCAGCGGCCAACCGCCACACCGGCTATCTGGTGGGCGGCACCTCGCCTTTCGGCACCCGGCGCGCCATGCCCGTTTACATGGAACGCACCATCCTCGACCTGGAACGCATCTACCTGAACGGCGGCAAGCGCGGCTACCTCGTGGGGCTGCAGCCGGCTGAGGCCGCGCGGCTGCTCTCGCCGGTGCTGGTGGAGGTTGCCGTGTCGGAGGCATCGCCGTGACGGAGTGGGCCGTCCTTGGCATCGCGGTGGCTGGGGCGTGGTTCTGGCTCGATTCGCTCAAGTGCCGCGAAATCGCGCTGGCAGCCGGTGAGCGCGCGTGTGCCGCCCAGGGGCTGCAGTTTCTCGACTGGACTGTTACCCGGTCGCTTCTGCGTCCCGAACGCAGCGGCGAAGGTCGGGTACGTCTGCGCCGCGTCTACCGTTTCGAATACAGCGAGACCGGGAATGACCGCCTGGAGGGCAGCGTCTCGCTGCTGGGCCGGCACGTGGAGCGGGTGCAGCTCGCGCGCCAGTGGATCAGCGGTGACAACGTCATCCCGCTTCACTGACTGCGCCGCCGACCTGGCTCCTCGCAGGGGCGCGCCCGCGCCGGGGGCATCGCTGCACCGGAGGGAAACTTTCCGCCGCGCCGGCCCGTCGAAGCCGGCGCGTGGCGCAGCTTCCGGTGGCCTCCGGACGCCGGGCTCGCCGCCTTCACCCTCCAGGAGAGAGTCCCGCAAGGGACCAACCCTCGTGTAGCCCGTGGCTCTCGCAGCACTGCCCTCCTCGCTAGGGCGCACCGAAGCCAACTTTTTCACGAGGTGTCTCCATGAATGTCCCCGCCTGGGCGCGCGTCGCGTCCTTGTCCCTGTACGTGTCCGTTTCCCGGATCCCCGGCTTCCGCAGCGGCTTCGCCGCCAGCGGCCCCTGCTCCACCGCTGGGTGTCCTGGCCCTGCCCCGCTCTGCGCTCCGACTCTCCGGGGAGTGCGTCTGGCGGTCGCCGCCGCAGGCGCGCTGGCGTTCCTCTCGGCGCCCGCCTTCGCTAATGCCGATCGCTGGCGCCTGGAGCCCTATGCGGGCGGCTCCGTGGGTGTGACGCGTGATTCCTCCAGCGCCGCCTTCAATGCCGGTAGCACCGTCACCCGCGAGGCGACCTCGGCTTTCGGCGGACAGGTATTCGCGGGCCTGAAGCTGGGGCCGTGGTTCGGCATCGAGCTCACCCGGCTGCAGCTCGGCGAGCTGGGCCGCGAAGTACAGACCCCCGGCGGCCCGGTAGACACGGTGCGCGCTATCGGGGTCACCGCGCTGGGTGTGGCCGGGTTCCTGCCGCTGCGCGAGCGCTGGGAACTGATCGGCCGGGCCGGCATTGCGCTGGACGCGAGCTACGCCACCGGCCAGACCTGCTACCAGCGCACCGGCCGCACCGACTACTACCGCGGCTACCCATGTCAGAGCACTTCCTACCTTCTGGGCGCTGGCGTCCGGTACGCCATGAACGAGGACTGGGGACTGCGCGGGGACTTCCTGTACCTGGACTTCCAGGACTCCCGCCAGGGCCCTGCCTACCGGCCGTACTTCCTCGGCATCGGCGTGGACTACCGGTTCTGACCGGGACGCTCCCGAGATCTGCATAGGTGTTTCCGAGGCAGCACAACCAAATCCGGCAATTGCGGAATCAGGGGCTGGACAGCACACTCGCGGGGTTTTCATTCCCCGGGAGCAAGCCCATGGGCGCCCCCGACTCCGCGCACGCTCGATCCCTCCCGCTTCCCGTCGCCCGCGACGCCTTCACCCAGGCCATGTCCCGGGCCGTCACCGGCGTGTCGGTGGTGTGCGCCGAAGGACCCCAGGGCCGTGTGGCGCTCACGGTGAGCGCGGTGGCCTCGGTGTCGGCCGATCCGCCCCTGCTGCTCGCCTGCGTGCGGCGCGCCAACCCGCTGCGCGCGGCGGTGGTGGACGCGGGCAGGTTCAGCGTGAGCCTGCTCGCCGCCAGCCAGGCAGCCGTGGCCGATGCCTGTGCCGGCCGCAGCCCGGAGGGCCCCGGCGCGACCTTCGTGCCCGGCGCCACGGGACTACCGGTGGTGGCGGGCGCCGCCGCCACCTGCGCGTGCGAGCTGCACGCCGCTCAAGAGGCTGGCAGCCACACCGTCCTCGTGGGCCTCGTCACGGCCGCTGCCGAGGGCGATGCCGAACCCCTGCTCTACCACGCGCGCGCCTACGGGCGTCCCGCGCCCCTCTGAGTCCCCATCCTGCGGAACCCCTGCCCAAGATCCGTACCGGCCAGCAGTACCGCGACAGTATCCGCGACGGGCGTCTCGTCTACGTCAATGGCGAGAGCGTGCGCGATGCCACCACCCATCCCATGTTCAAGCCCCTGGTGGACATCCGCGCCCGCATCTACGACATGCAGCACGAGGCAGCCACGCGCGAGGCCTGACCTGGCGCGACCCCGCCACCGGCGAGGACTCCGCGGTGGGCAGCAAGCTGCCGCGCGAGCATGCCGACTGGCTCGCCAAGCGCCGCGCCACCGACACCGTGCTCGATGCCCTGGGCGGCGTGGTGACCCGCGTGGGCGACGAGACCGTGGGCGAGATGTGTTCGCTGTCCGACGGCCGCGACGTGCTCAACGAGGCGGACCCGCGGTTCTCCGCCAACATCGAGCGCCACATCGAGGGTGTGCAGCGCTAGGACCCGTTCCGCGTCTCGGCCAACACCGATCCCAAGGGTGACCGCTCCAGGCGCCCCCAGGACCAGGACCTGGACATGCTGCTGCACGTGGTGCGCGAGACCGATGTGGGCATCGTGGTGCGCGGCGCCGAGTACGAGCCCGCCGCGGCCTACGCCAACCAGGCCTTCACCAAGCCCACCGTCGCCAACTGGGGCGATTCGCAACTCTCCGACTACGCCGTGGGCTTCATCTGCGACCTGGGCTCGCCCAACCTGCGCTTCGTCTGCCGCACCGGCTTCGCCGGGCGCGCCCCGGTGGAGGCCCCCCTGTCCAACCGCTTCGACGAGGTGGATACGCTGGTGGGCTTCGACGACGTGCTGATCCCCTGGGAAGACGTGCTGTTCTACCGCCACACCCGGGCGGCCACCTTCATCCGCGCCGCGCTGCACCGCTACAGCGCCTTCGCCTTCGTGCAGCGTAACCTCAAGCTCGCCGACATGATGATCGGTGCGGCGCTCCTCAACGCACGCCAGACCGGCCTCGACAAGCAGCAGGCGGTGCAGGAGAAGCTCTCGGCGCTGGCGGTGTACCGCGAGGGCATCACGCGCACCTGACGGCCGCCACCGCCATGGCCGAGCGCAGCCCCGGCAGCCTGCTCATGACAAACCAGTCGCTGCTCATGAGCGGGCGGGTGCTGGGCTGCTCGCAGTTGCACGAGATGACGCATATCGCCCGCGAGCTGTGCGGCGGCCAGATCTGCCTCACCCCCGACGCCGCCGCTTTCCACCACCCCGAGACGGGCCCGTGGCTGGAGAAGTTGTACTCGGTGAACAAGCACTGGCCCGCGGAGGACCGCGACCGTCTGCTCGCCTTCGCCCGCGATCTGCTCAACTCCGACTATGCCGGCCACCGGCTCACCTTCCAGCTGTTCGCCCAGTCGACGCCTTTCGCGCGCCAGGCGGCGATGTGCCGCAACTTCGACTGGGACGAGCCGGCGCGCTTCGTGCAGAAGTCCGCTGGCCTCTCCGAGCAGGTGCTGGGCAGCGCCGCCCCCCAGCCACCAGCCCGGCTGTGGGTGGCGGGCGCAAGGCGGCCTGAACGCCATGCCCGTCCACCGCCGCATCCGGCCCTTCAACACCCGCGACACCTACCCGGAGCAGAGGCTCGACAACGACCCCTGCCACGTGGTGGTGGCCGGGGGCAGCATGGTGTTCGTGCGCGGGCAGGTGGGGCAGGCCCTCGACACTGCGCAGAACGTCTGCATCGGCGATGCGGCGGGCCAGGCCGAGCAGGCCATGCGCAACGTGGCGCAGCTGCTCGAAGAAGCCGGCAGCCGGCTGGAGCACGTCTGCAAGATCACCATCTATCTCACCGACCCGCGCTACCGCGAGGCCGTCTACCGCACCGTGGGCCGCTGGCTGAAGGGCGTCCACCCCGTGTCCACCGGGCTGGTGGTGTCGGAGCTGGCCGGCGAGCCCTTCGTGCTGCTCGACCTGCCCCAGAGCCGTGAGTACTTCCTCGGGCTGCTCCTGCACGAGGGGCTGGAGCCCGCGGCGGCGGCGCGCTCGCCAGCGCCCGCAAGCCGCGCGCGCTGCGCGCCTTCGAGGCGTGATGCAGCGAGCACATCCGCGCCGGGTGCGTGCCCGGCAGTGACGAGCCCCGAGGAGCGCTCCTGGGGAGATCTTTTCTAGGCGTCGCGCGGCTGAACGCACTTGCCCATTCGCCGTACCCGGAACTCCATCGTGAGCGGCGCGTGGCATTGCGCACATCATTCTGGCGGCAACTTTCAGGCGAGCGTAGCTGGCCCGCATGCGGGAGGCGGGCGCCGGAGCCGCGGTTCGCCGCCTCGCGCCGGCAGCGGAATGGGAGCGGGGGACTGGCCGATCGAGGCGGGTGGTGGCGGGGTGATTGCCCGGCGGCGCGCGGTGCTGGGCGTGACGGCCGCGCCGTTGCGATTTGGTTCGGCGGGGTCGGGGTGTTCGACGCGAAAGGTCCTCCAGTGAGCGCCCGCGCAGGCGCGGCGGGCGGCGTCGCGCCGCGGGTCCCCGAGGCGCTGCTCAGGGGAGCCGTGGAGATCCTGGCCATGCTGGTGGCGTTTCCCACCGTCAGCGCCGAGACCAACCTGCCGCTGATCCGCTGGGTGCGCGACCGGCTGGCTGGGCAGTGCATCACAGCGGAGCTGTTCCCCGACGAGGCTGGTGCCAAGGCGAGCCTCTGGGCCACGGCGGGGGATGCATCGGTCCCGGGCATCGTGCTGTCGGACCACACCGACGTGGTGCCGGTGGCGGGCCAGGTGTGGAAACGAGCGCCCTTCACCCTGGGTGAGGAGGGCGAGCGAGTGTACGGGCGCGGAACCGCCGACATGAGGGGATTCATCGCCGGCGTGCTGGCCATGCTGCAGCGCCTGAAGGCGCGCGCGCTGCCGGTGCCGTTACACCTGGCCTGTCCTACGACGGGGAGGTGGGCTGTATCGGCGTGCGGCCCATGCTCGCGGAGATCGCGCAGCGCAGGCCGTTGCCCGCGGGGGTGATCATCGGCGAACCCACCGGCGGCCGGCCGGTGACCGCCCACAAGGGCAAGGTGGCCATGCGCTGCGAGGTGCACGGGCGGGGCTGCCACTCCGCCCACGCGCCCGAGGGCGTCAACGCAGTTGAGAAGGCCGCGTGCCCGGTGGTAGCCATCGAGGACATGGCGCAGCGCTTCGCGGCCGGAGCGCGGCGCGACGAGCGCTTCGACCCGCCCTTCGCCACGGCGCAGACGGGCGTGTTCTCGGGCGGCTCGAGCGTGAACGGGGTGCCCTCGCGGGCGAGCTTCAGCTTCGAGGCGCGCTCGGTCCACGAGGACGAGCCACAAACGTTTCGTGGCCGCGGTGCGCACCCTGGCAGAGGGTGTGGTCCTGCCCGACATGTGGTCCCGGGCCCCGGAGGCGCAGGTGCGCTTCGAGCCGCTCACGCGCTACACGGGGCTCGCCGCGGGAGATGACGAACCGGTGGTGCGGCTCGCGCGTGAGGCGTCCGGCATCGACGCCACGGGCGCCATCAGTTTCGGCTCCGAGGGCGGCCTGTTTGCCGCTGCAGGCATTCCCGCGGTGGTGTGCGGCCCGGGCCGCATGGACCAGGGTCACAAGCCCGACGAGTACGTCACCCGCGCGGATCTGCATGACTGTCTGGCGTTCCTGGCGGCGCTGGGCGGCCGGCTGGCGCAGGGCCTGCCCGGCTGAACCAGAGCGCGTGGCCAGGCAATCGGGCTGACGTGGAGGTCTGGGCGAGTGACCTTGGGAAACGTGAGAGGCGAGGGGGGCTGAGGGCGGCGCACTGCAGGGGGGCAATGGAGGCGAGTCGCGCCTCGCAGTGGTGCGGGTTTGGGTTGGCAGACAGCATGGGGTGGGGGTTTCCCGTTGATGGAAAAGGATTTCCCGCGGTGGCATCGGTCTTGCGAAAAAAGCCGGCGAGAGGAGCGATGCTCGTGTCGCTTCCTGGCGTTGGCGGCTAGGGTTCCGGGCGCGCGCGGCGCG
>DAIPHN010000118.1:0-10752 GCA_036771335.1 Burkholderiales bacterium | reverse complement strand
CCAGATCTCCACGCTGTGCGCTAGCCCCAGGGCGTGTAGGCGGCAGTAGGCGTCGATCATCTCGGGCGCGATCCAGGTGCCTTCCTGGCCGTTGCGGGGCGCGGCGCATGCCTGCACTACCTGGCGAAAGGCCGAGTCGATCCGCAGTTCGTGGGGACGATTGCGCACCGCCTTGGCGAGCGAGCGGGGCACGCGCATTTCCCCCGGCGCCAGCACCATACGCGGGTCGGGGCTCCACCAGAGAATTGGCTCCCCCGGGCTGTACCAGGGGAAGATGCCTCGACGGTAGGCCTCCTGCAGGCGATCGGGAGACAGGTCGCCACCTGCAGCCAGCAAGCCCGACGGGCGCCGCAGCGCCCGCTCCACCGGCGGAAACGGGTCGGCCGGTCCCAGCAGCGGAATCACTCAGCGCGGCTGGTCAGGGCGCGCGGCTGATGACGCCGCAGGCGAGGCGCGGGCCGGAGTTGCCGGAGGGCTGGGTGGTGAGATCGTCGGGCTTGGCGTGCACGATGAGCGAGCGCCCCACCACTGAGGCTGGATCGCCGCCCAGGGTGATGCCCATCACGCGCACGTCGAAGCTGGCCATTCCGGCGGCATCGGCGGTGATATTGCCCAGGTCGCCGCCGTGGCGCAGCGCGCCTGAAGGTCCGCCATGGGCCTTTGTGCCCGCAGGGTCGAAGTGCGGTCCGGCGCTCGATCCGTCGGGCGCCGAGCAGTCGCCTTTCTCATGAATGTGGAAGCCGTGCGGGCCGGGCGTGAGCCCCGTGACCCGGCCGCTCACCCGCACTTCGCCGTCGCGTTCCACCAGCCTGACGCTGCCGCGCACCTCGCTGTCCTTGGTGGGGGCCAGCGTGGAAGTGGCGGCGGGGGCGGGGGTGAACATGCCCTTGATCTGGGCGCAGGCAGCAAGCGAGCTGGCAATTGCGAGGGCGATCAACATGGTGCGGCTCATGGACGATGTTCCTTTTGGGGCGCCACGTGGCACCGACGGGCCGCGCGGAATCGACCAATCGGCTTCTAGCACCCGCACCAAGGCCGTGTCAATGCGGCTCGCCAGCGGATGCAGGGCCGAGCATAATGGGTCCATACGCTTGCTGCCTGCCCCAGTGAACGAAACCCCGTCCCCCATCGATCCCCGTGCGCTCGAGAGCGCCTTCGCGCTGTTCAGCGAGGCCTCCGCGCAACTCTCCGGCGCCTATCAGGCGCTGCAGGCGCGGGTGGAGCGGCTTGCAGGCGAGCTCGCCGTGGCCAATGGCGAGCTCAAGCGCCAGTATCTGGAAAAGGAGGCCCTTTCCGCTCGCCTTGCAGGGCTTCTTGAAGCGCTCCCCGGTGGCGTGGTGGTGGTCGACGGCGATGGCCGGGTCTCCCACGCAAATCCTGCCGCCCGCGGTCTGCTGGGCGAGGACCTGCCGGGCAGTGCCTGGGAGATTGTGGCAGCCACCCGGATCGCGCCCACGTCCAATGCCCGCGAGTGGGAGGCCGGTCCGCCCGGCCGGCAGCGCCGGCTGACGCTCTCGGAAAGCACGCTGGAGGCGGATGCGGGGCGGCTGTTGCTGCTGAACGACGTGACCGAGGCCTTTGCCGTGCAACGCGAGCTGGAACGCCACAAGCGGCTATCGGCCATGGGGGAGATGGCGGCCGGGCTGGCGCACCAACTGCGCACCCCCCTTGCCACGGCGCTGTTGCATGCGGCCAACCTAGCGCGTCCAGGCCTGCCCGAGGCCGACCGCGTGCGTTTCAGCGGGCGGCTACGAGAGCGGCTTCAGCATCTCGAACGGATGATCCAGGAGATGCTGGTGTTCGTTCGGGGCAGCAATGCGGGGAGCGAGTCCATCGAGGCCGGTGCTCTGGTGCACGAGGCGGTGCAGGTGATGGAGCCGCACATGGCCGGCCGCAGGGTGCGCCTCGAGGTGTCCGCGGTGCCTGCGGTGCGGCTGCGCGGCGCCCGCAAGGCCCTCTCGGGCATGCTCGTGAACCTGCTCGAAAACGCGCTGCAGGCTTGCGAGGCCGAAGGCTCGGTGCGCCTGTCCGCGGTGCTCGACCATCGCCGGCTCGCCATCGAGGTGCGGGACGATGGCTGCGGCATCGCGCCCGAGGATCAGGAGCGCCTGTTCGAGCCCTTCTTCACCACCCGCCAGGAGGGTACGGGGTTGGGCTTGGCCATCGTGCGCTCGGTGGTCGAGGCGCACGGCGGAGAGGTGTCGGTTCAGTCGCGGCCTGGCCAGGGCGCCGCCTTTACCGTTTCCCTGCCGGTGGCATTTGTGGCGGGCGAGGCCGACCCCGCCCTGGTTGCGGACGCGCGCTGAAGATGGCCGCCCGTCCCCTTCCAGTGCTCATTGCCGAGGACGACCCGAGCCTGCGCGAGGCCCTGGTGGACACCCTTCGCCTAGCTGGCTACGAGGTGGTGGAGGCGGTGGACGGCGAGAGCGCCCTTCGCCATCTTGACAAGACCCGCGTGGGCATCGTGGTGAGCGACGTGCAGATGAAGCCCATGGACGGCCACCGGCTGCTCG
The DNA here is from genome assembly GCA_036771335.1 of Burkholderiales bacterium. Lineage (GTDB taxonomy): Bacteria > Pseudomonadota > Gammaproteobacteria > Burkholderiales. The sequence continues at coordinate 8,239 of DAIPHN010000118.1, read as the reverse complement.
CCGAGGTCAAGCGCCGGCATCCGCACGTTCCGGTTCTTCTCATGACCGCCTACGGCATGATTGACCGAGCGGTGGATGCCATGCGCTCCGGAGCGGCCGACTACATCACCAAGCCCTTCGAGCCCGACGCCTTGACCCGTGCCGTCATGCGTCACATGCTACCTGCTGCGTGGGGTGACGACGATCTCGTGGTGGCCGAAGATGCGGCGACGCGCCAGGTGATGGATCTGGTGCAGCGCGTCGCCCGTACGGACGCCACGGTGCTCATCACCGGCGAAAGCGGCACGGGCAAGGAAGTGCTGGCGCGAGCCATCCATCGCCTTTCACCGCGGGCATCGGGGCCTTTCGTGGCCGTCAATTGCGCGGCGATCCCCGAAAACCTGCTTGAATCCGTGCTCTTCGGCCACGAAAAAGGCGCCTTCACCGGCGCGCATTCCGCCATGCCGGGCAAGTTCGAGCTGGCCAACGGCGGCACGCTGCTGCTCGACGAAATCTCCGAGATGCCCCTGCAGCTGCAAGCCAAACTGCTGCGCGCGCTTCAGGAACGGGAAGTGGAGCGCGTTGGCGGCCGCAGGCCCGTTGCGGTCGATATTCGTGTGCTGGCAACTTCGAACCGCGACATGGCGGCGGAGGTTGCCGGCCGGCGCTTCCGCGAGGATCTGTTTTACCGTTTGAACGTGTTTCCGCTTTACAACCCGCCTCTGCGCGAACGGCCAGGCGATGTCCTCGCTATTGCCAGACGTGTGCTCGCGCGGGGCCTGAAGCCGGGCATGGGGCCCGCCAAGCTTCTGTCGCGCCAGGCCGAAGGCGCGTTGACCGGGTATGGGTGGCCCGGTAACATCCGCGAATTGGAAAATGTGTTGCAACGAGCGATGATTCTCGCTCCAGGGGGTACTGTCGAGCCGGAGCATTTGGGGCTGCCCTCACATGGAAGCGGATCGCCGTTGTCAGCGCCGCCTCCTGTCGTTGGCGTCGGTACCTCCGGGCCACCAGACCTGAAAAGTCTGGAGCGGCAACACATTCTCGATGCGCTCAGATCGGTTCGCGGGGCGCGCAAGCTCGCCGCCGAGCGGCTCGGTATGAGCGAGCGCACCTTGCGGTACAAGCTGCGTCAGTACCGCGAAGAGGGGTTTGACGTCCCGGGCAGCGGCGGTGGGGAATGAAACTCGGCACGGCTCTTGCTGCTCGCCTGGGGCTTTTCTGGCGCCTCAGTAGGCGATGGTTCACTTTTCTACCATGAACACTTCGGGTATAGATCAGCTTCTTTCGGAGCTCAGGCAAACCGCCGCAAAAGCTGGTAGCCAGGAGCCGGCAGCTCCTGCCGGTGCGGCAGGATTTGCCGATCTCCTCAAGGCCTCCCTTGATCAGGTGGCTTCAGCTCAGAGCACATCCACGGCACTCGCGCGGGCCTTCGATGCCGAGGACCCGAACGTGAACCTTCAGGAGGTCATGGCCTCTCTCGCTAAGGCCAACGTCTCCTTCCAGACCATGGTCCAGGTGCGCAACCGGCTTGTCTCCGCGTATCAGGAAATCATGAACCTGCAGGTCTGAGCTGAGAGGGCATTAGTCAATCGGCTGCGCCCGCTGTGACCTTCGAGATTGGCCCGCGCTTCGTTGCGAGTGCTCGCCACAGTGCGGGATGCCCGCTTGCCTCTGCCTTGACCACAACGTTTCTGGCAGAGTCGCATTCATGCGATCATCCTTCATCCTCTGACGCCGGAAACCGCTGATGGCACAGGCTACTGGCGATACCCTGCTCGCAGCGGCTCGAGGCTTCAACCAGCTCACCAACGCTCGCAAGATCGGCCTCATCGTCGGATTGGCGGGAGTGGTGGCATTGGTGGTGGTGATTGCAGCCTACGTTCGCGAGCCGTCCTACCGCGTGCTGTTTTCCAATCTGTCGGACCGAGACGGTGGTGCCATCCTCGGCGCTCTGTCGCAAATGAACGTGCCCTACAGGATGGCCGAGGGTGGTGGAGCGATCCTGGTTCCCGCTGACGCGGTGTATGACACCCGCTTGAAGCTCGCCAGCCAAGGATTGCCGCGCGGCGGCGGCGTGGGATTCGAACTGATGGAGAACCAGCGATTCGGTAACAGCAAGTACATCGCACAGGTAAACTTCCAGCGTGCGCTCGAGGGGGAGCACGCGCGCACCATCGAGGCGTTGGCCCCGGTGCAGGCGGCACGTGTGCATCTCGCCATTCCGCGACCGAGTGTTTTCGTTCGGGATGCCCAGAAACCCAGCGCCTCGGTCATGGTCAGCATGTTCTCTGGCAGGCTGCTCGATCCAGGCCAAGTGAATGGCATCGTGCACCTCATCGCCAGCAGCGTTCCAGAACTGACGCCACGCAATGTGACCGTTGTGGACCGGGCTGGAAACCTGCTTTCCGGCGCCCAGGGCGAAAGCCGCAACGGCGCGCTGGATGCGGCCCAGTTGAAGTACCTCCATCAGGTGGAGGCCGCCATCGCGGCGCGCATCGAAAACATCATCAAGCCGATCACGGGTTCAGAGAACGTGCGCGCTCAGGTGGCTGCGAATCTCGACTTTTCGGAGGTCGAGCAGACATCCGAAATCTTCAAGCCCAACGCCGCAACGCAAGACCAGGCCATCCGCAGCCAGCAGTCCAACGAATCGAACAGTTCTTCTCCCCAGCCGTCCCAAGGTGTCCCGGGTGCCTTGTCCAACACACCTCCCGGCGCCGCCTCGGCGCCCCTGTCTGGGGCGCCAGCCGGAACGCCCCCGGCTGGCGCAGCTTCGCCGGCCACTACATCCCAGCGGGAGCAGACCGTAAATTACGAGGTGGACAAGACCATCAGACATACCAAAGGCGAGATTGGGGCGATCAGGCGCCTTTCTGTCGCGGTTGTGGTGAACTACCGCCGCGGTGACGGCGCAGACGCCAAACCCGAGCCTCTGTCCGAGCAGGAAATCGCCCAGGTAACCGATCTGGCGCGGGAGGCCATGGGTTTCTCGCGGGAGCGCGGTGATAGCCTGAATGTGGTCAACGCTCCGTTTCGCCTTGCGCCAGAGGCGGCGGCAATCGAGGCGGTGCCACTATGGAAGAATCCGTACTATCTGGCACGGGCCGTGGACGCTATCAAGATCCTGGTGGTGCTCGTGGCTGGATTCCTGGTACTGCGCATGATCCTGTCCGTGTTGCGGGATCTGGCGCAACTGGGCAGCACCGCGTTCGCCGCCGCGCCAGCCGGCGGCAGCACGGTCGGACTGCCCGCTGCCGCGGCGGCTGGTTATGGTCCGGGCGGTCAGCCCGCTACCGGCGGAGGCTCCGGCGCCCCGGAGAGCGCCTACGACGCCGATTTGCGCGCCGCCAAGGAGCTCGCTCGCCAGGATCCGCGCATCGTGGCGCAGGTGGTGAAGGACTGGGTGGGACGTGAGTGACGAGGGCGTGCAGCGCAGCGCGATCTTGCTCATGGCGCTCGGCGAACAGGAGGCCGTGGAGGTATTCAAGTACCTGGGCCCGAAAGAAGTGCAGAAACTTGGCCTGGCCATGGCAAGGCTATCGGACGTGTCCCGCGATGAGGTGGCCACGGTGCTGCGTGATTTCCGCGGGGAAGCCGAGCAAAAGACCACCATCGGCGCAGCAGCAGATGACTATGTGAGGAGTGTCCTCACCAAAGCGCTGGGTGAGGACAAGGCTGGCGTGCTTATCGACCGCATCCTGACCGGCAACGATGCTGCGGGCATCGAAAGTCTCAAGTGGATGGATGGCGCCTCCGTTGCCGAGCTCATCAAGAACGAGCACCCACAGATCATAGCTGCCGTCCTGGTGCATCTGGACCCCGACCAGGCGGCCGACATTCTCGGCCACTTCACGGACCGGCTTAGAAACGACGTAGTGATGCGCGTGGCTACCCTCGAGGGGGTACAGCCTGCGGCGCTGCGGGATCTCAATGATGCGCTCACCCAGCTGCTCGCCGGGTCCGAACGGCACAAGCGAAGCGCGAAAGGCGGCGTGGACGCCGCCGCCGACATCCTCAATTATCTCGGCGGGCAGACGGAGGCGTCCGTCACCGCGTTCATTCGCGAGAGCGATCCAGACCTCGCCCAGAGAATCCAGGACAAGATGTTCACGTTTGACAATGTGGCCGAGCTCGATGATCGCGCGGTGCAGCTGCTGCTTCGCGAGGTGCAGTCCGAGTCGCTGATTGTCGCGCTGAAGGGCACCAGCGAGGCACTAAGGGAAAAGATCCTCAAGAACATGTCCGCGCGAGCCGCGGAGATGCTGCGCGAAGATCTGGAAGCCCGGGGCCCGGTACGTCTGTCCGAGGTGGAGTCCGAGCAGAAGGAGATTCTCAAGGTGGTGCGGCGGCTCGTGGACGAGGGTCAGATCGTGCTGGGTGGAAAGGGAGAGGAAGGGCTTGTCCAGTAGCCGCATTATCCCGCGTGGGCGGGCCCGCGCCCTGCGTACCTGGCGGCCTGGTGAGGTCTCCGGGGTCCCGTCGGCACAGGCCCTGCCCGCGCCGGCGAAACCAGATGCGGCGTCTTTGCAGCGCGCCGAGCTTGACGCACAGCGGGCAGCCGCTCGGCAGGAGGGCTACGCAGCCGGATTGGCGGAAGGCCGCGCGACGGGGGGCCGGGAGGCGGCGGAGCTGCGCGTTTTGCTCGCCAACCTGAGTGAACTCCTTGGCGATGTGGAGCAGGGCATGGCCGCCGATGTTCTGTCGCTGGCCCTGGAGGTTGCCCGGCAAATGGCAAGGCAATCGTTACGTGTCAGGCCGGAAGCCGTGCTTGCGATCATCAGGGAGGCCGCGCTCTGTTTCCCCTCGCTGGCGCCAGGAGCGCGACTATTGCTGAACCCGGCCGATGCTAGTCTTGTACGAGATGCGCTCGCAGGCGAGACAGTCGCCGAAAACCTTTGGTCCATTGTCGAGGACGACCATATCGAACGTGGCGGTTGCCGCTTAGTGAGCGGGCCGACACAAGTGGACGCCACGGTCCAGAACCGCTGGCGCCGCGTGGTTGCGGCGCTTGGTCGCGAGGATTCGTGGCTCGACGGCGACGCTTGATCATCTCCAGGCGATGCGAATTGGTCTCTCCGGAAGTGCGGCTGGCTGGAGCGTCGCCGTGAGTCAGCTGCCACATTGGCGCAAGTTTTTCGACGGCTGCCGCACTGCGGCGGGAATGGTGACGCCTTTCAGTGTCAGTGGGCGACTCGTGCGCGTGGCGGGCCTGGTGATGGAGGCCGAGGGACTTCAGTTACCCGTGGGCAATACCTGCATGGTCATGACGCCTGGTGGGCAACGAGTAGAGGCGGAGGTCGTGGGGTTCGCGGCGGAGCGGCTGTTTCTTATGCCGACGACCGACGTCTTTGGTCTCGATCCTGGTGCGCCCGTGCTCTCCGTGGACCTGAGCGCCTTGAGCCCGCCCCGTCTGGGGGCGGACTTCATTCCAAGGCGCCGTGCTCAGGATCGAACCCGCCAGGTGGGGGTGGGTCCTGGGCTGTTGGGTCGGGTGCTCGACGCTACCGGGCGCCCGCTGGATGGTCTTGGGCCAGTGCAGGCGCAGCGCCACGTGCCGCTGTACAACCGTCCGGTGAACCCGCTTTCGCGTACCCCCATCAGCGATGTTCTCGACGTCGGGGTGCGCGCCATCAACGGCTTGCTGACCGTGGGCCGTGGCCAGCGCATCGGATTGTTCGCGGGCAGCGGCGTCGGCAAAAGCGTGCTGCTGGGGATGATGGCGCGGTATTCTGCGGCCGACGTGGTGGTCGTGGGTCTGATTGGCGAGCGGGGCCGCGAAGTCAAGGAATTCATCGAGAACATCCTGGGCCCGGAGGGCCTGCACCGCTCGGTCGTAGTGGCTGCGCCAGCTGACAGTCCGCCGCTTCTGCGCCTGCACGGTGCCGCGTACGCCACGGCTGTGGCCGAGTACTTTCGAGATACCGGTAAGCACGTGCTGCTCATCATGGACTCGCTTACGCGCTTTGCCATGGCGCAGCGAGAAATCGCGCTGGCCATCGGCGAGCCGCCTGCCACCAAGGGCTACACACCCTCGGTGTTCGCGAAGCTGCCGCAGCTGGTCGAGCGCGCTGGCAATGGAATCGAGGGGAGCGGCTCGATAACCGCCTTCTACACAGTGCTCTCGGAGGGTGATGATTTGCAGGACCCGGTGGCCGACAGCGCTCGCGCCATCCTAGACGGTCATATCGTTCTGAGCCGTAGCCTCGCCGACGCCGGGCACTACCCGGCCATCGATGTCGAGGCGTCCATCTCGCGGGTCATGACCGAGATCGTCCCACCCGAGGACATGCGTCGCGTGCGGCACTTCCGGCAGCTGCAGTCGGCCTACCGGCGTTCCCGGGATCTCATCAACGTGGGGGCCTACGTGTCGGGTACAGACCCGTTGCTGGACGAGGCCATTCGCCTCAACGATGCCTGTACGGGCTATCTGCGCCAGGACGTGGGGCAGCGCGCCGACTACTTCTCCAGCCGCCGCGGTCTGGATGTCCTGTTCCCTGGCGAGATGTAATGGCACGCGTTTTCCCGCTGGCAACCGTGCGATTGCTGGCGCGCGAGCGTGCGGAAGCGGCAGCGCGCGAATTCGGCGGACATGCCCGGCGTTTGGCCGCGGCGCGCGGGAAGCTGCTCCAGCTCGAAGCGTTCCGCGCCCAGTACCGGAGTCAGCGGGACGCCATGCTGGTGGCGGGGGTGGGTGCAGCCCGCCTGCGCGACTTGGATGCCTTCCTTGCCCGCCTGGAGGAGGCGGCGCGGACCCAGGCAGAGGAAGCCGCTCGTCTGGACGCGATTTTCGAGGCGGCACGGGCGCGCTGGCTGGAACTTCGCCGCCGCGAGCAGGCGATGGATGTTCTCGCGGCTCGCCACACCGAGATCGAAACCGAGCGAGCGCGCCGTCTCGACCAGAAGGCGCAGGACGAATATTCCCAGAGGATATCTCAGGCGCCCTTGAGAGTACGCCTGCGTTGAGGGCTGAGGATGGCATGACCATTGCGCTGCTCTTGGGTCATGGCTTTTTCCGGAGCTCATTCCATGCAAGACACTCCTTTGTTGCCGCCTGCGCTCGCCGGGGCGGCGGATATTGCCGCTGGGCACGGGCTGAATGTCGTTGCGCCAGGGGCTGCCGGCGCGGAAGGCGCAAGCTTCGACTCGGTGCTGGAGGCGCATCTTAAGGAGAGCTTCAAGGCCGACCCATTGCGTGCGGAAGACATGATCTTGGCTGCAGAGATCTCTCCTATGAGGGCCGGCGAGTCACTCGCGGGTTTTCTGGCGGACCGTCCTCCGGGCATGGTGTTACCTGCGGGCCTTGTCCAGCGTTTCGGGTCCGGCGATGTCGCGGCCGGCGGGCTTGTCCAGCATTCTGGGCCTGTCGATGTATTGAATCAAAGCGAAGCAGGCGTGAGCTCTATTGCCCTACTGCGGGATCCTGTCGGTGTGTGGCCGGCCCTGGAGCAACTCCAGGCGGGCGAGGGCCGGCCCGGGGACGGCCTGTTTCCAGCAGTGGTCGTTCCTGAAGGGCAACTCGATGAGGTCATGGAACGCCCCGGAGCTTTCTCCGCCGTCCTGGAGGCAACCGTGCGAGCCGAGGCGCTGCAGTCCGCTCAACCCGCCGCAGGAACTGGAGGGGCTGAGGAACCTACGGCGCAACCGCGCTTGCCGATACATGCAAGCATCGGGTCGCAGGCCTGGGACGGGCAATTCACTGACCGAGTGATCTGGATCACGCAGGCGCGCCAGTCTTCCGCCGAGTTGATTCTGAATCCGCCTCAGCTTGGCCCGGTTGAGGTACACGTGACTGTATCGGTGGAGCAAGTGGCGACGCTTTCATTTCACGCCGGGCAGCCTGCCGTACGCGAGGCCATTCAAGCCAACCTAGTGCGGTTGCAGGAGGCGTTTGCCAACAACGGCCTGCAATTGGCCGACGTGTTCGTGGGCAGCGGTACAGCGGGTTCCCGGGATGAACGCCGCGGGGCAAGGGCCGGTGGGGCGGACAAGGTGCCGTGGCGTGGTGGTGTTGATGTTTCGCCAAGTGCGGGATTCTCGGGCGCTGGGTTGGTACACCCCAGGATTGGGGTGGGACGGGTGGACCTGTTCGCTTAGGATCGTGCCGAGTGGGTCAACCTCCCGGCGGGGTAACCTGTCGGGCTTTTTTTTGCCGTAGAGGCAACCCACGGTTTATCTTGCATTTTCAGGCTTCGTGAGTTAAAAAGCATTAGGAAGTGACTCAAAAACATTGGTTTTAAACATTTATTGCAATAGCCTT
>DAIPHN010000117.1:0-10779 GCA_036771335.1 Burkholderiales bacterium | reverse complement strand
CGGCATCCTGGTCGGCGCGCCAGGCTTCACTTGTATTTTGGAGGGACATCACCTTGACCATGTCCTGCGTCGCCGCAGCTCCCGCCTCGCGCACCGCCGCGACCACTGCCTGGCGGACTTCGTCCTCGGAGAGGGAGGCGGGCATGTAAGCCTGTAGTACGGCCAGCTCAAACTGCTCGGCGTCCACCAGGTCCTGCCGTCCCGCAGCCCGGAACTGGGCAATGGAGTCGCGCCGCTGCTTGAGCATCTTGTCGATGACGACCACCACCTCGTCGTCGCTCAGATCCTTGCGCTCGTCAACTTCCCTTTGCTTGATAGCCGCCAGCAGCAGCCGGATGGCCCCAAGCCGCGCGCTCTCCCGGGCACGCAGCGCAGCCTTCATGTCCTCGTTGATGCGGGCTTGCAGGACCGGCACGGCAGGTCTCCGGAAACACGAACCCCGCGGCCCTACGGGCTCGCGGGGTGTTGCGCGGGACAGCGAAGCGTCAATAGAGCTTGGGTGGCAGCAACTGGCTTCGCAGGCGCTTGTGGTGGCGTTTGATGGCAGCTGCGAGCTTGCGCTTGCGCTCGGCGGTGGGCTTTTCGTAGAACTCCCTGGCCCGAAGCTCCGTGAGAAGGCCGGTTTTCTCCACGGTGCGCTTGAAGCGGCGCAGCGCCACTTCGAAGGGCTCGTTTTCCTTGACGCGTACGGTCGGCATGAGTGCTTCAGGTCCTCGGTTTGCGGTTGCGGGACGGGACTGCGCCTGCAGGGGCGCGCGAAAGCGCGCATTGACGGGCGAAACGAGGGCGCGGAATATACCAAAAGAATCGCGGTAACGAAACACGTCCGCGGCCCCCTCCGTCCAGCGGCGCGCCCGTATGCGCTGTCAATGTGCCCCATGACTATCCGAATTCCCGGCCTCCACTCGGCGAGCGGCGCCGCCTGCCTGGATTCTCCGCCCCCAGGATCGGCCACGCCCGCCGCTGGCGCCGTGCTAGGTGTGGAGTCGAGTTGCGACGAGACCGGCGTGGCGCTGTTCCACCCCGTACACGGCCTGCTGGCGCACGCGCTGCACTCCCAGGCGCAGATGCACGCCGCCTACGGAGGGGTGGTGCCCGAACTGGCGTCGCGCGACCATGTTCGGCGCCTGCTGCCTCTCACTCGCCAGGTGCTGGCCGAGGCTCGAGCCGCCACAAGCGATGTGGCCGCCGTGGCCTATACGGAGGGACCGGGGCTCGCAGGGGCACTGCTGGTGGGCGCGGGCCTGGCCCACGGGCTCGCCTTTGCGCTTGGGGTACCGGCGATCGGCGTTCACCACCTAGAGGGGCACCTGCTTTCACCGCTGCTGTCGGCGCAGCCGCCGGCGTTCCCCTTCGTGGCCCTGCTGGTTTCCGGAGGCCACACCCAGCTCATGAGCGTGGAGGGGGTGGGCCGCTACGGCCTGCTGGGCGAGACCGTGGACGACGCTGCTGGCGAAGCCTTCGACAAGACCGCCCAGCTGCTCGGGCTCGACTACCCCGGGGGACCGGCGCTGGCCGCCCTGGCGCAAGGGGGGATGGCGGGCCGCTTCTCTCTGCCACGGCCAAAGATCTCCAGCGACGACCTCGAATTCAGCTTCAGCGGCCTCAAGACCGCCGTGGTCACTTTGCTTCGGAAACATGACCTGGACGCCCAAGGCCGGGCCGACCTGGCCGCCGAATTCCAGCAGGCGGTGGTGGACGTCCTGGTGAGTAAGGCGTTGCGTGCAGTAGCGGCCGCGGGTGCAAAGCGTCTGGTAGTGGCCGGAGGTGTGGGCGCCAACCAGCGGCTGCGCGACAGCCTGGGCCTTGCGGCGGTAGCAAGGGGCCTTGAGCTTTACTTTCCGGAGCCCCGGTTCTGCACCGACAACGGCGCGATGATCGCACTCGCCGGAGCCCTGCGGCTCAAGGCCGCCGGCCAGGCCGGCGCCTTCGGGGTGCGGCCCCGCTGGGATCTGGGTTCGCTTTCCACCTCGTAGGCCCGGGAGCCGCCATAACGGCCGCGGTCGCTTCACTCCTTGGTGGTGACGGGCTTCTCGGTACCGGCCCAGAGGCGCCGGATGTTGTCGCGGTGGCGCCAGGCGATGAGCACGGCCATGATCACCACCGCCGCGGTGATGGCGCCACGGCCCAGCAGCCATGCGCTCGCCAGGGGCGCCGCAAGGGCTGCCGCCAGCGACGCCACCGACGAGATGCGCGTGAGGCCGAAGGCCAACGCCCAGGCAGCTGCGGCCATAACGCCGAGCCAGCCGGACAGCGCGAACAGGATGCCCGCCGCCGTGGCTACGCCCTTGCCGCCCCGGAATCGGAACCACACCGGGTAGAGATGCCCCGCGAAGGCGGCAACCGCCACCGCTCCCAGACCTGCGTCTCCCACCGGCTGGGGATACCACCACAGCTTCACCGCCAGCACCACCACACAGCCCTTCAGTCCATCACCCAGCAACGTGAGAGCCGCAGCCGACTTCCGGCCGGTACGCAACACGTTGGTGGCCCCGGGGTTCCCGGAGCCGTAGGTGTGAGGGTCGGGAAGTCCGAAGGCGCGGCTCACGATCACTGCGAAGGACAGGGAACCCGCGAGATAGGAGAGGAGGATCGCGGCGGCAGTCATAATCGCTTATGGTAGCCGAGCAGGGGCCCGAGGGCGGGGACGGCCCGGTCGCCGGATCAGCCTCGCGGGTGATGCTTCATGTGCAGTTGCTTGAGCCGTTCGCGCGCCACGTAGGTGTAGATCTGCGTGGTGGACACGTCGGCGTGGCCGAGCAGCATCTGCACCACGCGCAGGTCGGCGCCGTGGTTCACCAGGTGTGTGGCGAAAGCATGGCGCAGAACGTGGGGCGAGATGGGCTTGGCAATCCCTGCAGCCGCGGCATGGCGCTTGACCAACGTCCAGAACATCTGGCGCGTCATGCTGGCGGCGCGCTGGGTGACGAACAAGGCGGCAGACACCTGGCCGGAGAGCAGCGCAGGCCGGGCTTCCCGGCGGTAGCGGTCCAGCCAGTCCAGAGCCACCTCGCCCACCGGGACGAGCCGCTCCCGCGCGCCTTTGCCCATGACACGCACCACGCCGGCGTCCTCGCTCACCTGGGCGCTCCCCAGGCCAACCAGTTCGCTCACCCGCAGGCCCGTGGCGTACAGCAGTTCCAGCATGGCGCGGTCGCGCAGTCCGAGCGCAGTCGTGGTGTCCGGCGCAGCGAGCAGAGCGTCCACGTCGCCCTCCGTCAGACTCCTGGGCAGGCCGCGCGGGAGCTTCGGGCTGCCCACATTCAAGGTGGGATCCGCTGCCAGCCGGCCATCGCGCACCTGCTGGCGGAAGAAGCGCCGCAGCGCGCTCAGCAGTCGCGCAGCCGAGGTGGCCTTGGTATGGGCGGCATAGCGGTAAGCCAGGTAGTCCAGCACCTCCACCTGTCCGGCCTCCATCAGTTCCATCCCACGGCCCCTGCGCAGCCACAGGGCGAACAAGGCCAGGTCGCGCCGATAGGCCGCCAGGGTGTTGCGCGAAAGCCCGTCCTCGAGCCAGAGTGTGTCGCAGAAGGCATCGAGAACGGCCGCCTCGTCCGCGGGAAGGACACCGCACGGGGGCGGCTGCGTCATGGGCGTGCAGCCGGCGCCGTGCGCGCCACGTGCGCCAGCGCCGCCACCGTACCCAGCGCCATGCCGGCCAGATCGCTCCACGCCGCCGACCACGCCAACAGCAGGCCTGCGGCGAGCAGCAACAGCCGCTCAAGCCCGCTGAGCCGCGCGCGCAGCCAGCCCTGCGCAGCACAAGCCAGCGCCGCCACACCCAGCGCGGCCGTGAGGGCGATTTGCAGAACCGCTACGGGCTCGCCCTGCAGCAGCAACCCCGTACCTTCGGGCGCGAGGACGAACATAAATGGCGTCACAAAGGCGGGCAGGGTGTACTTCCACGACTGCAGCGTGGTGCGATAGGGATCGCCGCCCGTGATGGCGGCGGCCGCGAAGGGCGACAGCGCCGTGGGTGGTGAAACCTCCGACAGCACCGCGTAGTAGAAGATGAACATGTGCGCGGCAGGCTCCGACACGCCGGCCTGCACCAGCGCCGGCGCGGCCACCACGGCGCAGATGATGTAGGAGGCGGTCACCGGCACCGCCAAGCCCACAATCCAGACGAGCAGCGCGGTGTAGACCGCCGTGAGCGCCCGGCTGCCGCCCGCGTAGTCGATGACGATGCCACTTAACTTGAGGCCCAGCCCGGTGAGCGTCACCACGCCCACGATGATGCCGGCGGCGGCGCAGGTGGCGGCGATGGCCAGCACGCCGCGCGTGCCCTCAGACAACGCCACCACCAGCCGCGGCGGCGTGAGCCACTCGCGCCGTCGCCCGAGAAAGCTCGCCCCGACCGCCAGCACCATGGCCCAGAACACGCTCATGGCCGGCGAGAAGCCCCACAGCAGCAACGCCACCACCGCAATCAACGACAGGAAGTGGAAGCCGTCACGCTTCACCAGCGACCACGCCCGGATCGCAGGCCCGGGAACCACAGCCGCGCCGATGCGGCGCGCGTCCAGTTCCACCATCACAAACAGCGACAGATAGTAGAGCACCGTCGGGATCACCGCCATGCGGATCACGTCGAGGTAGGAGATCTTGAGGAATTCCGCGATCAGGAAGGCCGCCGCGCCCAGCACTGGCGGCGACAGGATGGCTCCGAGGCCACCGGCGGCCAGCAGCCCGCCCGCCGCTTCCTTGCCATACCCCGAGCGCGATAGCAGCGGCCACGCCACCGAGCCCAGGGTCACAGTGGTGGCCACGCCGCTGCCCGAGGGGCCGCCCAGCAGGAAAGAGCCAAGCACCACCGCCCGCCCGGGCGCGCCCCGGCGCCTGCCCATCACGGCCAGCGCGAAGTCGATGAAAAAGCGCCCGGCTCCCGATTGCGCCAGCAGCGCGCCATAGAGCGTGAAGAGGATGATGAGCGTTGCGCTTACGTCCACAGGCGTACCGAAGATGCCCTCCAGCGTCATGGTCATGTGACCGATGAAACGATCGAGGTCGTAACCGCGATGAGTCCACGGCGGCGGCAGCCACGGGCCGGCGAAGGCGTAGCCAATGAACGCGGCCACTACGGCCGGCATGACCCAACCGGAGGCCCGGCGCACCGCCTCCAGGACCAGCAGCACGAGCACCACGCCCGCCGCCTTGTCCATTGCCGCGGGCTCGGTGGCGCGGTCGGCGATGCCATCCCAGTCGTGCAGCAGCCAGGCCGAAACGGCCAGCGCCGCGCCAGCCGCCAGCCAGTCCCAGGGCATCACGCGGTCGCGCAGGCGCGCCGCGGCCGGGAAGGAGAGCAGCAGCAGCGCAAGGGTCGCCCCCACGTGCGCCACGCGCAGCACCGGAGCGCTCACCACTTCCACCGCCGCGTACAAATGCAGCAGCGCCACAGCCACCAGCGCCGCCGAGAGGAGCCACGACAGCGGGCCGATCAGGCGGTGGGTGGCACCCTCCTCCTGCTCGATGAAGCTGCGTGCGTCGCCCGGGGCGCTCACGACTGCAGCCCAGTCATGCCGGCGGCCCTTCGGGCAAATGGCGTGGGCGAGGCGAGATCGCGCCGCCGCCCCGGCCGGTGCACCTCACAGCCCCTTGAGCCCCTTCTCGGCGAAGTACCGCGCGGCGCCGGGATGGAAGGCAATGGGCGAGCCGCCGCGGTTCTGGTAGTCGAGCGAAAGATGGGCGAACTCCTTGTGCACGGCCACCAGTTCGAGCTTGCGCTCGAATACGGTCCTGACGATGGCGTAGGCGTCAGCCTCGCTCATGGCCTCGTTCACCACAAGCAGGTTCCAGACGTTGGCGATGTCCACGTCGCGATCAAGCCCAGGGTACTGACCCTTGGCGATAAGCGTACGACTGTAGAGCGGACCGTACTTGCGGTTCATCGACCCCACCGCCTCGCCGTGGTCGAGCAGACGAAGCCTGGTGCCAGGCGTGGCGGCGAGGTCGGTGACCGCCGCCGTGGGAACGCCACCCACCCAGAAGAACGCATCGATCTTGCGATCCTTGACGGCGTTGACGGATTCATTCACCGACAGCCGTTCCCTTCGCACGCGCTCCGCCAGGCCGTAGGCCTCCAGCACGCGCAGCGCCATGATCTCGGTGGCTCCGCCCGGCGAGCCCAACGAGACGCGCCGGCCGTCCAGGTCCTTCATGGTCTGGATGCCGCTCGCCTCCGTGGCGACCACATGCATGCGGTTCGGGTAGAGCACCATGAGAGTGCGCAGCGGCATTTTCCGGCCAGCGAACCGGTCCTGGCCGTTGACCGCATCCCAGCTCACGTCGGCCATGGCGAACCCCAGGTCAGCCTTCCTCGCCCCAACGAGCTTCAGGTTGTCCACTGAACCGCCCGTAACCTCGGCCGTCACCTGCCAACCGGGAATGGCTCTCGTCAGCAATTGGGCAAGCCCGCCGGCAAGCGGGTAGTACACGCCACCCGTGTTGCCGGAACCGATGGCAAGGGTACGCGACTGCGCCCCAGCGGCGACGGGCAGGAAGGCGAGCGAGACGAACAGCAGCGCTCGCAAGGTGGTGCAGGCGGGCTTCATGACAGGATTGTAGAGCCCTCAAAAAAACGAAAACGGCCCCCGAGGGCCGTTTATTGTTACTGCGTCGTCGGAGTCAAGCCTCGGCGGGGGGCGCCTCGGCCGCTGCCGCCTTGACGGGGCGCACTGCAAGCTTCTCGCGGATACGCGCCGACTTGCCGGATCGCTCCCGCAGGTAGTAGAGCTTCGCGCGGCGCACGTCGCCGCGGCGCTTCACCTCGATGGAGGCGATCAGCGGGGAGTGGGTCTGGAAGGTGCGCTCGACACCTTCCCCAGAGGAGACCTTGCGCACGATGAACGACGAATTCAGCCCTCGGTTGCGCTTCGCAATAACGACCCCCTCGTAGGCCTGGACACGCTTTCGCTCGCCCTCCACCACGTTGACGTTGACGCCCACCGTATCGCCTGGGGCGAATGCTGGAGTTTTCTTGCCGAGCCGCTTGATTTCCTCGGCTTCGAGCGTGGCAATCAGGTTCATGGGTTGTTACTCCTTGCGTCGTTCATCGCGGCGTGTTCCGCCTGGAAATCTTCAAGCAGCCTGCGCTGCTCCTGCGTCAAAACCAACCTGCCCAGCAGATCCGGACGCCGCAACCAGGTGCGCCCAATCGACTGCTTCAAACGCCAGCGAGCGATGAGGGCGTGATTGCCTGACATCAGCACCGCGGGCACCGCGACTCCGTCCACGACCTCGGGACGCGTGAAGTGCGGATGATCCAGAAAACCCTGTACGAAGGAATCCTCTTTCGCGGACCCCTCATCTCCCAGCACCCCCGGCAATTGCCTGATCACCGCGTCAAGTAAAGCCATCGCCGCCAGTTCGCCGCCGGAGAGCACGAAATCCCCGATGGAGGCTTCTTCATCCACCTCGCGCTCGACCAGGCGCTCGTCAACACCTTCATACCGACCGCACAACAGCACCAGGCCTTCCTCCTGGACCAGCTGCAAAACGCGCGCATGGTCGAGCGGTTTGCCCTGCGGCGACAGATACACCACTCGCGTTTCGCGAACGCCCTGGCTCTTCTGCCGCTGCCTCGCGGCGCGCAACGCCTTCGCAAGCGGCTCGGCCATCATCACCATCCCGGGGCCGCCACCGTAAGGACGGTCATCCACCGTCCGGTAGGCGTTGGCCGCGAAATCACGAGGATTCCACGCCACCAGCTGGTACGCACTCATTTCCCTCGCCCGTGCTGAGATACCCCAATCGGTGAGGGCGTCAAACATCGCCGGAAACAACGTGACGACGTCGTAGTGCTTCACGTCCACTCAGACTGCCAATCCACCCTGATCCGGCGGACGGCGACATCGACGCCGTCCACATATGCCGCCACGAACGGGATCAGCGTTTCGTTTTCACCGCTCCCGCGGCTTACCACCAGCACGCACTGGGCGCCATTGTTGAACAACTCCCTCACCTTGCCCAGTGACTCATCGCCCCTGTTAAAAACCTCCATCCCTTCGAGGTCCGTCCAGTAGTACTCGCCCTCCGGCGCAGGCGGCAGCCGGTCCCGGGAGACAGCCACATCCAAACCTTTCAAGCCAATGGCCGCCTCACGCGTATCGATCCCAACGAGACGTGCGAGAGCTGCCTTGCCGTGAACCCGCCCTTCGGACAACGAAAACGCACTCCAGTCACCGCCTCGTCCTAACCACCAAAGCCGATGCTGGAGGAGCGTATCCACCGTTTCGCTGAAGACTTGAAGCTTGATCCAGCCCTTGACACCATGGGGGGCTGCGACGCGCCCCAGAACAACCGGCTGGTCAGGCTGACGCCGCAGACTTTCCAAACTGCTTCGCCAGACGCTCGACGGTGTCGGAAGGCTTGGCGCCCTTGCTTTTCCAGTGAGCGAGGCGTTGAAGATCGATTCGGAGCCTGACGTCGCCCTCGGGCGCGACGGGGTTGTAAAAACCAACACGCTCGATGAAGCGCCCGTCGCGGGGTTCGCGAGAATCAGCCACTACGACGTTGAAAAACGGCCGCTTCTTCGCGCCACCGCGGGCAAGACGGATTACTACCATTGAATTTTCCTGGGACGATGAGCAAAAAGGCGCGAAGTGTAGCCGCAACGCCTCTTGGTTGGCAAGGGCCAAGCTGCGTCGGCAGCTCACCGCTCGGAGGGTTTGGGCTGATTGCGGAACACGTCGTCGAGCCAGCCAACGATCTCCTCCACAAGCTCTTCCTCTTTCTGCTCGAAGAAGTGCAGCGCGTCCGGCACCACGACCTGCCGGGAGCCGGCGATCTTCAGGATCTGGCGCTTTCGCTCGTATGCGCCCACCTGCGTGACCTCCCAATCCTTGCCGCCGTACACGTCAAGCACCGGGATCTTGATCCTGAACATCTCCTCCAGTCCGTTGATGATGCCGATGAACACCCACGCCTTCACATACGTGTCGGCGGTGTTTATAAGGTACTGATTGGCCATCGTCGCGCCGAGACTGTGGGAAACGATGGACACGTTGTAGAAGCCCCGGGCCTTTAGCCATTCGGCCGCGAGGTGGAAACGCTCCGCCGCCTCTGGATAGGTTGGAATGTAGTCGCCGATCTTGGCGCCGCCGCCCAGAATAGGAAGCTGGATGGAGAGCGTGGAGTAACCCTGCTCGGCCAGCTTCACCCGCAGCACCCCGTAGAGCTCGAAATCGGGGTTCCAGCCGCGCCCATGGGCCAGAATGATGGCGCCGCGAGGTTTTTCGGCCTCGGTCCAGAGGCTCAGGAACTTGTGGCCGTTCTTCTGTGCGATCCAGACTGCCTCGCCCACAACGAGGCCGGGCACGATCTGGTCCGCCCAGCGCTTCTCGCGCGGATAGTCCTGAGCGTTGACCGCCAGGCAAGAAAACAGCAGCGCGAGGCTGAGGACGGAACGCATGGGGAGGCGACCTCCATGGATGAAGCGCGCATGGCGCAGGGAAGGGCGAGAGTGCGGGGAGCACGGAGTCCAGATTGAGTGTAACCGACGAATCGACTGCTTCTTGGGGGTCTCAGACAGCCCTGCGGCTCGATCCGTTCGCCTGCCCTGGTATACCGCCGGACTCCTATAATCGATCCAGTGTGTCTCAGACCGAGAGGAATGCCGCCCATGAAGCGACTCACCCCCGTCGCCATCGCCGCAGCCTGTGCGCTGCTGTTGCCGCCCGTATCGGCCCACAACGGCGATGATCAGCATCTCGCCGATGCGCGCGAGTTCTTCGGCCAGTTGCCAGCGCGCTTCGACAGTCCCGGCAACCCCATCACGCCGGAGAAGGTGGAACTGGGCCGCATGCTGTTCTTCGAGCCGCGGGTCTCCCTCGATGGCACCGTGAGCTGCGCGCGATGCCACCAACCCTCGCTCTACGGTATCGATGCGCTCCCCAAGTCCTTCGGGGTGCTTGGCAGGCCCGTGCCGCGCAACGCCTCCACCGTGCTCAACACCGCCGGCCAGTTCGTCCAGCACTTCGGGGGCAACCGCAAGGACGTGGAAGAGCAGGCGTGGCGGGCGCTCATCGGCAAGGTCTCCTACGCGAACCCCGACCTGCCCTCGGCCATGGCCAAGATCAAGGCGATTCCCGGCTACCAGCCGCTGTTCGAGAAGGCTTTCCCCGGGGAGGCGGACCCGATCACGCCGGAGAACTGGGGAAAAGCCATCGGCGCGTATGAACGCACCCTCACGACACCCGCACCCTTCGACCGCTACCTGGCGGGGGATCTGGGCGCCCTCACTCCGCAACAGCGCCTTGGGATGGTCAAGTTCATGAACGCCGGCTGCGCCGGCTGCCACCGCGGCCCTTTGCTGGGCGGCACCATGTACCAAAAATTCGGGCTGGTGATGGATTACTGGGTGGCGACCAAGAGCACCGAGATCGACAAGGGGCGCTTTCTCGAGACCGGGGTCGAGACCGACGCCTACGTGTTCAAGGTCCCGATGCTGCGCAACATCGCCCGAACCGCGCCCTATTTTCACGATGGTTCCGTGGCCTCGCTCGCCGACGCCATACGGGTCATGGCGCTGACGCAGCTGGGCAAGCGGCTGCCCGACGAGGACGTGGAGGACATCGAGCACTTCCTGGAAGGCCTCACTGGCGAGATGCCGGCGCACTTCCGCGAACCTCCGGTGCTGCCGCCCGGACCCTTCACCGTCAGCGCCCGGTAGCTGCCGGGCCGGGGGGGGGGAAGGCGGCCCGGCGGGACGCGACAGGGAGAGGAAGGACCGGGAACAGACAGGGCAGAAACGCGAAAAGGTAGGGAAGGCGCCCAGCAGAA
>DAIPHN010000116.1:0-11007 GCA_036771335.1 Burkholderiales bacterium | reverse complement strand
CACCATCCTCGATCTGCACTGCACCGTGGGACTGGGTTGCTTCGCCCTCAGGAGGGCCTTCCCGGCGGCGACGGTGAGCGGACTCGATTTCTCGCCACACTACCTGGCGGTGGCGCGCCACCACGAGGCCGAGCGCGGCGGCGGCATTGCGGCGTGGCACCACGCGCTGCCCGAGGCCACCGGGCTGCCGAGCGGTTCCTTCGATCTGGTGTCGGCGTTCCTGCTGCTGCACGAGATGCCGCAGGACACCACGCGGCGCATCCTGCGCGAGGCCCGGCGGCTGGTGCGACCAGGCGGCTCCCTGGCCGTGATGGACATGGACCCCTTGTGCAGCGCCTATCAGACGATGCCGGCGCCGATCCTGACCCTGCTGAAGAGCACCGAGCCCTATCTCGATCAGTACTTCAGCCTCGATCTGGAGCAGGAACTGCGGGCTGCCGGCTTCGATGCGATCACCAGCCGGCCCTGCAGTCCCCGCCACCGGGCGGTGGTGGCTTCGGTGGCGCTCTGACGCCCCCCGCAGAGGGGCCTTCAGAGAGGTGCGCCGGACGGACGTTCCATCCTCTGCCGACCTCCACCGCTGATGTGTCAATCATTCGGTGGGAGTTGATCAGATCAACGCCTTGATATAAGCCACGATCTTTTGAATGATTTCTTCGATATCCGCTTCAGCCGCGGAGAAGGGCGTGCCATTGAAGTAACGCGCAATGCTGCCTGGGCCATCCGGTGAGCCATGGTGCTCATCAATTGATTTGCGCCAGATCTCTGCATGGTTTCGCCACTCAGTCTCGTTAACAAGCTCCGGCTCTGTGAACCAGACATTCCAGGTCAGCACGTTCCCTGGTTGCAACAGGTTGCCGGATCCAAGATTGAAGGCCTCCATGACCAATTCATTGAACTCATCAACAACGGGCTGATCGGTCAGCTTGATGGAACCAATCTCAACATCGAGATTGGCCACACTCCACGCTTCCGGATGGTGTGTGAATTCGGGGGTTGCAAAGCGTTCGGTTTGCCCTTTGCGAATGGGAAAAATTGGAGATTGGGGATCATTGATCTTGAAGGTTGGCACACGGATTGCGTGATCCTTATCCATTGGCAGTTGCGGTTCTAGGCGGCGAAGGTAATTCCATAAATCCTTGAAGATCACACCCTGATACTGGCCAGGGGTGAACCAGACACGGCCTTCAACGGTGATGTCTCCTGCCAGTTCCCGCGTAGTTTCATCGACCCATCCTCTTACACCTGTTACAGTCACTTCGACATTCAGGCACAGCGAGTCTCCAAGCCAGACGCCCTGCTGCGGGCAGATGATGGAATAGCCTCTGCCACGATTGTCATATCCCAGTCGTGAGATGTAGGGAGCAAACATCTGAAAGCAACGTGAGCTATCGTCGCCTGGTACTGTCAGCCAGCTGAATTCTGGCCATTTGACGCTTTGCTGTCTCCTGAGCAATGAAATATTGTCCATATTGCCCAGCATGGGCAATGAGCTGAGATTGGGATCTGGATAGCTGAACTGTGGATTGGATTGTGCGAATCCGCCAATCCAGCCGGGAGGGATCGGATGTGATTGCAGCAAGCTCATGGCTACTGTATGGAAAGGAGCATAGCATTCGACATCGTAAAATTGAATCCACCGAGGTATATGCTCCGCTTCGGCCCTGTTGTGTTTATTCACTTGCTGTCAGAGGTGTTTCGCGCGCAGTCTTCCGATGATCACGTGTCTGTGGCCATCACGGCGCCATGGATGGCTTCGCAGTGGCGCACAAGGGAGGGTTGCGCGGTGAGGAACAGCTTCAGGGGCGTGGGGATGGGGGAGAAGTGGATATTGGCGAGGAAGCCGTAGATCGCGGCATCGGCGCTGGTGGGCCTGGAACCGTGCACGAACCCCTCGAACGGCACGCGGCGGGCGAGCACGGCCAGATCGGCGAGGCCGCGGGCGTAGGCGGCCTCGGGCTCGAAGCGGCCGATACCCTGGGCGTCGTAGCGCTGGAAGTTGTAATGCCGCGCCTTCTCCAGGCCTGCAGCATCAAGGCTGGAGTGCTCGCTCAGCAGAGCGTCGCGGAAGGCGGGCCAGAAGCGCTCGTCCTTCCAGCGTGAAAAGGACATCACCCAGTAGAGATCATCCAGCAGGCGCGAGACCAG
Source organism: Burkholderiales bacterium (assembly GCA_036771335.1). GTDB lineage: Bacteria > Pseudomonadota > Gammaproteobacteria > Burkholderiales. The sequence goes on along the minus strand of DAIPHN010000116.1, from coordinate 8,859 downwards.
CAGGTTCTCATCCCGTTGGGCCTCGGTGAGCTCCGCATCGATCGTGAGCTGTCGGCTGGCCGAGAGGTGGGCCAGGATCGTGTCGCTGTCGCCGATCGCCACCCCATCGTCGTCGATGTAGGGCAACTGGCGACGGGGTGCAGCTGAGGCGTCGAACAGGTGCTCATGCCGGAAGGGAACTCCGGCGAGCCTGAGGAAGGCGAACACCTTGAGGCCGTAGCCGTTGTTGTCGGCAACGCCGAACAGGCTCGGATAGGAGTAGAGCGTCAGCATCGGGGCTGGGACGGGTGCGATTCCGCCATCCTGACCGGGCGCACCCAATGGGCTAACGGACCATGGCCCGGCGGCCTGGTCGCCTGGCGGCCTGATGGCGGAGACCAGCGATGGTCAGCCCAGATGTTTCGAGAGCCGCAGGGCCAGCCCGGCCAACGCTCGCACAGGATTTGCGGCAGTGCTGACAGGAAGCACGGACATGTCGCAGACGTAGAGGCCGGTGGTGCCGTGGACCTTCAGGTTCTCATCCACAACGGAGCGAGTGTTGAACGCCGCACTTCGGTTGGCCTTCCAGGGCATTCGAAGGGTGCCGCAGGCGTGGTGCACGGTGCCCCAGCCGAAAGGCTTCTGGTCGTTGCCTAGTTCGCCGTATGGCTTGGTTAGGAAAACCACGTCGTTGAACTCATTGAAGATGGTGGCCCGCGTGTCGTTCAGCAAGGTGAGGAACTCGCCGGCGTTCTTTTGCCAGCCGGCCACGGCGGGGAACCGTGAGTTGAGCAGGTCGTCGAGCCAGGAGAACCGCTTGAAACTGATGAACGGCGTGTAGCCGTCGTTGGCATGGGAGTAGATGCCGTTCTGATCGTCGAGGCAGTTGGCGAAGCTGAACTTGATGTCCACCCGCGTCCGGTCCGGGTCATTGGGAACAAGCTCGTTCGATGGGTCGTTGTTCCGCAGGTGCCAATACTCGTGGTTGACGTTCATCTCGATGTTGAACGGGTATTTGACGTGACCGTTGCCATCGAGCTTGCCCTTGGAATAGAAGACGATCTTTGCATGGTCGAAGGGTGAAATATCGATGCGGGGGTTGCCGAGAGAGCTGACGTAGGCTTGTGTCTCGCTCGACACGGGATGGTCCGTCAGGCCAAAGCCAACCAAGGCCTTGATGTCTGCGGGAAGTGTCTGGTAAACGGAAGATCGGTTGATCAGCTTTGGGCTTTCCGTGGAGCCGGCTGCGATCACCACCTTTGGGGAGTAGAAGCTCCGCTGCTCACCGGTCACGGTGTTGGTTGTCTTCACCTCATACCAGTTGTTCGGCACGCTGTTCACGGCTTCAACGAAGCTGTTCAACCGGATGAAGAGACCGGCCTTCCCAAGGTCGCTCCCAGGTGTCAACCCCGCCTGATTGATCAGCAGTTCAGCTGTGTTGAAGACGCCGGTGGGCTCCACGAAGTACTTTGTGGCGGGTGTGCCATCCGCCAGCAGGTAAGGCTGATGAAGCGCCCTGGGCGTCTGTTGGATGTCGAAGTCGTTGGCAATGGGGCGGGAGCGAAAGTAGTCGACCAGTTCTTTGGCTTTGTCGCCGAGCGACCGCGACTGGTTCATGCGATCGCCGGCGAGCTCCAGATAGGTACCCTGCAGATCAGCCCTGACAGCAGCGGGAAAGAAGTCCAGTTCCCAGTCCTGCGGTTCCGGGATCAGGCCAGACCAGAAGATGGAACGGCCACCGAACACCAGTTGCGGTTGCCCGCCAATGAAGTGCTGGGGTGACGGCGCCTGGCGGAAGTTGTCGACGCCGAAATGATTCGCCACGTCACCGTTAGGAAAGCGGCTGATGTTGTAGACATGGGTTGGGTAGACGAATGCCCCGACATCAACCACGAGAATCCGTCGCTCCGGATGGTTGTCGGCCAGGTCGTCCGCGACGGTGCCGCCGCCGATACCTGTGCCGATCACGATGTAATCGAAATCAGGATTCGGGCCATCGTAGTCCCGAATCAAACGGGTATGCGCTTGACTCTTCTCGGAAACCAGATTGGCATAATTGTTACTGAAGGGCATGTCCGCTACCGCTTAACTCCGACATGCTAGTCGGGAACGATCGTCGCCGACCGTTTGCGTTGACCGGATTGCGACAGGCTGACCAAGCCACCCGAGAGTGACATGAGGGCCTGTGCAGGAACGCCGCTCCAAGGTGGGGGTGAACGACTTGCCAGGGGGCAGTTGGTGATGTGTGCTTGGTGAACTTATCAGCAGCGGGATTGTAGGCCTTGGCGAGTAGCGGCCTGATCTTCTCGAAGGTGGCGAAGCTGGGATTCAGAACAGAAATCCTGGACATCCAGTCATCACAGGATGTAGAAGGAACGGATCAAGGTTTGCGAATTCATGACCTGTATCGACGACGCTACCCGCTCTGGGCCGAGCTGACTGCGGGCAAACCAGCGATCAATGGGTTGACTTCGAAATACCTAGACTTGGGTGCAAATTGCCATCGCGATTCAAGTTGGATGCTCGATCATTGTCCCCATCTCTATCCTTCAAGGTGTCGAAGTCAACGCCACGTGGAAGCGTTTTCCCAGGGTTGTAGAAGGAGGAGGTTTTGCCCCAGGCCGCAACAGGATGGATGTCACTACATGACGAGGCGATGAACTCGCTGACAAAGTGAGCCTCCATGAGGCCAGATGCTTCCGACCGAACGTGCGCAGCGGGGCGCACCGTTCGCCTGGTCCTTACGAAAACCGCACGACGAGCTGATGGTCCACCACCGCGAAGCTCGGCGTCTTCCCACCCACCGGTGAGCCGTGGAACTTCGCCGCATCGCCCGCGCTCAGCTGGTAGGAGGTGAGCAGCACCTGGGGCGTGGTGCCTGGCGGGTCGCCCTCCACGAACTTCACGTGGACCTGCCCCGTCGTGGGGAGGGTGAGGGTGCGGCCGACGGCCACGTAGGCCTGCTTCGAGCCCACTTTGAAGGTGAGCGTGCACGCGGCGCCGTCGACGGTTTCGCACGACAGGCTGCCGACCTTCACGAACGCGAGCGTGCTGCCGTCGATCTCGAGTCCGCCGCCACGCAGGATGACCGTCGCCTCATTCCCCTCGGCGGAGTCCGTAAAGCGCACGAAACCCGCCAGGCCACCGTTGGTTCCACCCTCGGCCACCAGGGTCGCCCGCTCGGCGCGGGCGTGGTTCTGGAACAGGGTGTAGCCGCCCGGTGCGCCCGGTTCAGAGCCGCCGTGGTTCCGGATCACGGCGTCACCGGCGCGTGGGCCGGGTTTGCCGTTGTCCTGCTTGCGGTCGTAGTTCACGTAGGCGAAGCGCGTGTAGCCCGCCTGCGCGCCCGCGCAGCCGCCGGGGAAGTTGTCGATCGTCGCCCCGGCTGCGGTGGGTTGGTAGTACGGCCAGTTGCCGGTTGTCGCGAACAGGGTGTAACCGGCGCCGGTGCTGTTCGCGGTTCTGGTGCCCCAGTTCTCGATCAGGGCCGAGCCGGCGTCACCTGCGCCGTACTTGCCGGTGAACTCGGTGTGGCCGCCGCCGCCCGAAGGGGCGCTCTCGGCCCCGAGGTTCTTCAAGGTGGCCTTGCCCGCCGTCGCGCCGAAACCCGCGGCCATGAAGGGTGGGTTGTTGTTGAAGCTGGTGACGCCGCCGTAGCCAGCCAGCGCGGCCACGTTGGTGATCCCCGCCTGGCCTGCGGTGGCCCGTCCATCGAAGGCGGTGTCGCCGCCGTTGCCTTGAGAACCTGTGCTGCCGAGGTTCTCGATCTGGCTGCGGTCCGCCGAGGTGTTCCCGAAGAACTGCGTGTTGCCGCCGTCGCCGACGGTGCCGCCGATGTTCGTGAAGCGGGCGAGGCCCGCCGTGGCCTCGTCGTAGAACACCACGTTGCCGAACGTGTCCGAGTCGGGTCCGGTGCTGCCCCACACCGTGAAGGTGGCGTTGTCGGCGGTGCTGCGCTCCAGAAACCTCACCTCGGAGCCCACCGTGGAGTAGGGCCCGGGGGGCAGGGCGCCGGTGCGGACCACGAAGTTCGCCGAGCCGGCGCGGGTGCGCTGATGGAACGCCACGATCCCGCCGCTCTGCGCCTGCGGTGAGGTGGGCCCCGTTTCGTAGGTGATCGTCGCGTCGCCCGCGCTGGCTTCATTCAGGAACGCGAGCTGCACGTCGGTCGTGGCGAGGCTCGTGGCGGCGACCCGGAACTGCTGGGGATTGCCCGAGCGGTTGCTCACGCCGGCCCCCGCCAGCGTCAGCGTCGGCGTCCGGGGGGTCGCCTCATCGAACAGCAGCGTGTACGAGCCGGCCGACTCGCCGAAGTGGACCTCGCTCACCTGCTGCGGATCGTTGAAGGCGAACCGCACCTCATTCACCTCGCTCGCCTCGAACGTCGCCACATTGGTCGGCAGCACACCGCCTTCCCAGCACGCCGTGTCGGTGAAGGCGCCGCAGGGCGGGCTCGCCTTCCAGGTGGCCGAGACCGGCGCCGGCGCCGTCACCACGATCGGCGCGGTCGTCGGGTAGGTCGCGTCGGTCGCCCGCAGCAGCGTCGGCGTGTCGGTGCGCGGCGTCTCGCGTGTCAGCACACCCTCGAAGGACGGCGCTGCGGCCACCCGCTCGCCGAGCCCCCAGCGCCACCTGGGGATGCCGAACCACGAGAGCACCGTCGCGGCGATCGAGGTCGCGTCGTACGGGGTCGACGGGTCGTCGGAGCGGAACACCGTGTTCGGCTCCACCAGCGGCGAGATCACGAGCGTCGGCACTCGCGCACCCGTGGTGTCGAAGCCGTAGCCGTCCACGCCGTCGTTCGGCCACGCCCGCTTCATGGGGTGGGCAGGCACGTGGTCGTACATCCCGCCGCCCTTGCTGAAGCTCACGACCAGCAGCGTTTCGTTCCAGCACGGGCTGGTGCGCAGCGCCTCGTAGATGTTCTGCAGGCCTTGCTCACCCGGCAGCACATCGCCGCCCGGATGGTACGAGGTGAACAGGCCCGACGGATCGATCCACACCGGCTCGAGGAACGAGAATGCAGGCAGGTCACCGCGTGCGGCGGCCTGGAAGAAGCTCTGGATCGGCTGCGCGTACCGCTGCCAGCTCTTGTCAACGGAGGGCAGCTCACCCTTCAGGAACAGGTTGTAGGTGAACGGCGCCCCCTCCCAGAGCACCGAGTGGTAGAGCGCCCAGTCCAGGATCCCGTTGTTGGCGAGAACCTTCCACATCGACTGCCGGTGCGGGGTCTTCGAGAAGGAGGCGTAGGCGTTGCCGCCTTCGTAGGTGGACGTGAGGTTGTACGCGGAGCCCGAGGCGAGCGTCGCGCGGTTCGTCGTGGTGCCGCCGGCCTCGCTGCAGAACCACATGTCGGAGAGGGCATACGCGGACGCGAGCCCGCTGAAGACACCGAGCTGCGTCGGCGTGAAGCCGGCCATCACCTCCGTGATGGCATCGTTCAGCACGAACCCGCCCATGTCGGCGCGCTCGCCCGCGGCGTACGCCGGATAGCCGCCCGTCCATTGCTGTCGGATCGCGTCGGCCGTGCCGTGGAACGGGTCGACGCCCGGGCTCACGAGCGAAACCGTTGGGCCAACGTCGCCGTCGGCCACCTTGTGCTGGTGGTGCACCCCACCGGCTGCGTCACGATTCGCGTTGCTCTCACTCGCGCCCTCGAACGGAGGACCGGCCGTCGCACCGACCCAGTGGATGCCTTCGCTCGAATGCTCGTGCAGCCAGCCGACCACGCTGTCGAAGCTGCGCGACTCGAGGACGTAGACCACCACGTGCTTGACGCGCGTGCGCATGAAATCGATCGTGCCCGGCGTTGACGCCCGCTGCGGATCGATCGGGACCTTGGAGACGACGGGCGTCAGGCTGGCGACGTCCTCGGGGAAGTCCGCAGGCAGAAGGCGGGTGGAGCTGCGGCCGAAGGGATCCTCGCCATCGCCGTGGTAGAGCACGCACGACGGCTCGCCCGGTGTCCACGCGAGCAGATCGAGGCCGATCGCGACGAGGCGTGTCTCGGGGCGCAGCGGCACGCTGCCCGAGGCGAGCGGCGGATAGCTCAGCGGGTTCGCTCGCTGGGGGTCGAAGCTGTAGCGGGTCCAGCGGCGGCCCTGGCGGTTCACCACGAGCACCTGGTTGCCGATGGGCAGGAGCTCGTCGCCGGCCTCGAGCCATGGCAAGGCGTCCGCGTTCGACAGCGAGGTGGCGATCGGGTCCTGGCTGCCGCCGGGTGTGTCGACGTAGGCGTCGAAGTTCCAGAACCCATAGGTCATCCTGCCCGGTGTCGGCAGAAGCGAGAGCACGTAGCCCGTCACGCCCACGAGCCTGAGGTCCGTCGACTGCGCTCCTCCGGGCACCCTGGCGTGGGAGTACCCACCCGCGAACTTGTCCCAGTACCACCTGCCGCTCTGCTGGACATGGCCTGCGAGCGGGTCGTGCTGGCTCGCATCGAACCGCAGCAGCGAGTATTCGACGTAGGCGGTCGTGCCGAGCGTCACCGACGTCGGTGGCGTGTAGCGGAGCACGTAATCGCCCACCGTTGTGAGCCTGGATTCGCTCCCGAGCGATGGCGCCTGCCCCTGGGTCACGCGCTGCATCGGCTGGTCGCTGTCATTTCCCCACGACCAGACCTCGTACGTGCCGCTCCGGGTCTGGACGATCAGATGGGTGTGGGTCATGGCCCCTCCTCAGTGGGCGATGGTGCCGCCGATCGAACCTCGACCAGTCGGCGTGGGCTTGGATGTCGCGCTCTCGAGCGACCGCTGGCCGTGCTCAGGGAGCTGCCGCAGCAGCGGAACTCCCTGCACCTTGCGGCCTTCAGGGAATGGCAGCCATACGCTCCTGAAGCCGGTTGAGCTGGCTCTCAAGGCCTTGGAGATCCTGAGCCTCCTGGAGGATGTGATCGGCTTCGGTCGCAGCCTCGTGGGGGGTGAGCTTGCCCTCGGTGAGGGCATGCACGATCCGAGGGGCGATCAGCCGGTGCAGATCGTTCAGCTTCAGGGAGGGGATGGTTCCGCCCGTGCTGGGAAAATCCTTGTCATGGGGGGGGATGAAGGATGGGAGGTCGGTGCGGGGCGTGGAGCGGGTGAACACGCTGGCGAAGGTGGGAGCATGGTTGACCCGCTCACCCAGCCACCACGAGGACCGGGGAATTCCATACCACTCCAGCAGTGTCGCCATGAACGAGGTGGCATCGAAGGGAGTGGACGTGGCTGAGCGGAAGACCGTTCTCGGCTCGATCCAGGGAGAGACCAGGATCGTGGGCACACGCACGCCGAAGCGATCGAATCGATAGCCATCGATGGACTCCGTGGGCCACGGATTTTCAGCCCGAGGCGGCGGCACATGGTCGTAGATCCCACCGTGCTCATCGAAGGTGATCACGAACAAGGTCTCGTTCCAGGCGGGACTGGACCTGAGAGCCTCGAAGATCTTGTTGAGAAACCGTTCGCCAGGCACGACATCAGGTCCTGGATGGTAAGAGGTGGTGCCTTCCGAGCCCACCCACACGGGCTCGAGGAAGGAGAACGAGGGCAGGGTGCCCGCCGCCGCTGCCTCAAAGAACGTGTCAATGGAGCCCACATGAGCCGAGGGATCGGCATCGACAGAGGGGATCTGGCCCTTGAGGTACAGCTGATAGGTGTGGACATAGTTCAGCCACTTGATCGAGTTATAGATCTTCCAATCAGTGATTCCATTGACCCAGAGCAGCTTCCAGATCGACTGCCGGTGGGGACATTCGGGCCAGTTGACGTACTGTGGTCCATTCTGAAAGTTGTTGAGCTGACCGAGGGCGGAACCGGAAAAGGCGAACGCGCGGTTCGAGTCGGTGGCACCGGGCATGGAGCTGAACCAGGCATCGGAGATCGCGTAGCGCTCTGCCAGCCCATTGAGCACAGGCAGCTGCTTCGGGCTGTAGCACAGCATCACGGAGTCAGAACTGTTGTTCCAGACGAATCCCTGCATGTCTGGAGTAAGGTCTTCGCTGTAGCCCTTGGAGTTATTGTAGTAATATTGATGCATCACGTCTGAATAGTCGTGATAGGGATCCATGGGGAGGAAATTCAGCGACCAGTCGTCGCTGAGTTCGCCATCCTTGTAGAGTTGCAGATAGACATTGACTTCCTTGCCATCAGAGTCGGTTCGTTTGCAGTACATTTCGGTGCTGGCACCATCGAACACAGGCTGCCCTCCACCAATGAAGTGAATGTCGCTGGCGTTCCTGTCGTACAACCAGCCGCACACATGGTCGAAGGAGCGGTTCTCCAGCATCAGATACACCACATGCTTGATGCGCGAGCGCATGGCTTCGATGCTCCCAGGTAGAGCATCGGCCGCAGCCGATGCTGTTGGAGGGGATGGGCGGACCGCCTGGATGCCGAGAAGCTCGGAAGTGGAGCTGAAGGCCTCTGGGAGTTTTCCCTCCCTGATCGGGCCCTCCAGCACATTCGGGTTCTTGGGGTTGACGTTCCAGAGTCGATAGCGGCCAGTGGCTGGAACCCAGTCGAGAATCTGATCCCCGATCGCCACAAGGCTGTGCGTTGCATCAATGTCACACCACTGCCCTGCCTGCACCGCAGGAGCCGCCAGTGGATTCTCATTCTGAGGATCGAAACTCCACAGCCAGAACTCTCCGCTTTCAGGAAGACGATCGATCACATAGTTGTTCACCGGGATGAGGTCATGCCCTGTGGTGATCGAGTCGAAGGCACCCTGCGGCGTGTAGGCTTGGCTGATCGGGTCAGTCGTCCCGGGTGCAAGGGGATTGGGATCGAAGTTCCACAAGTGGTAGGTTCCTCGTCCGGTGGCAGGAATCAGGTTGAGGATGAAGCCGCCAAGGGGAATCAGCTGTAGAAACTCACCGCTTTCATACGCCTTGTTGGCTCCATC
>DAIPHN010000115.1:0-11067 GCA_036771335.1 Burkholderiales bacterium | reverse complement strand
GAGGAGACCGCCATGCCCACCGAAACCGAATACATCCTCTTCGCGGCCAATGCCTGCTCCGCCTCACGTGCGGAGGTGGATGAAATCAAGACCTCCAAGCGCCGCGTGATCGAATACTTCCTCTCGCCGCTGCGGCAGTACAAGGACGAGAGTCTGCGGCAGCGGTAGCCGCTGCCGGGGGGATGCGGCCGGGGCTGCATGGCCGCTGTTCGCGTTTGCCGCAGCTGCCGGAAAACGGCGGGCCGGGGAGCCTGCTGTTTACTTGCCGCGCTGTCGCCGGGGGTGTGGCCCGGTGGCGGTGTGAGAGCGCGAGGGTGCTGCGAGGAGGCGTCTGCGCACCTCTACTCCACCGCATAACCCGCGGCGTTGAGCTTGTCGTAGAGCTCGTTGCGGCGGCCCATCACGTCCACGGGCCGGGTTTCGCGGTAGCGGCGGGCTTCTTCGGCGGTGTAGGGCTTGAAGCCGGCGGGCAGGGAAGCACCGGCGAATTCGCGCACCAGCCAGGTGGTGACGGCCGCGGCGCGCTCATCGCTCAGCCCAGCCCCCAGCAGACCGGGCACCTGCATGAGGAAGGCGCGCGACTCGGGCAGCCGCTGGAAGTGGCCCACCTGACCGGTGAACCTGGGGATGCCTTTCCAGGGCTTGCCTTCGCCGTCCTGGCCGTGGCAACCGGAGCAGTGCAGCAGGTAGTCGGTGCGGGCGCGGGCGGCCACCCGGGGATCGTGCTCGCCCGCCAGGGCAGGCGCCGCCGCGGCCGCCACCAGCAGGAGGAAGGGCAGGGATTTCATGTCCGGCACCAGCGCCGCGCGACCAGCGGCCGGCGCGCAGGGGCGCCGCGCCGCTTTCGGGGCATCAGGTCTCGGAGACCCCGACGATCACCGACACCGTGCAGTGATACATGGTCTGCTTGTCGGCCATGCACCAGTTGATGTCGTTGTGCACGCCCATGCGGTAGGCCGGACGCTCGCGCTCGTTGAAGTTGCACAGGCAGCGCCCGCAGGCCACCTTGCCGCAGCAGTCGTTGTAGCTCACCAGGTAGTTGCGGCCGTCCCTGGGATTGCGGCAGGTGCCCACCCAGGTGACCTTGGAGGCCTCGGCGCCGGGCGGGCAGGAGGTGACCGAGCCGCCACAGCAGGTGCACAGGAAACCGTCGAGGGCGCAGTTGCGCCAGTACTCGCAGGCGGTGGGGTCCTGGGCCTTGGGCAGCGCCGCCTGGGCCTCGCCCACCGACCGGTCGAAGGGCAGCATGGGCAGCACCGCGCCACCCACCAGCAGCTTGCCGATGCGCGCCAGGGCGCCGCGGCGGGAACTCATCTGGGCGGCCTGGCGCACGCGGCGCTCGGCCATGCGGTCGATCCAGGTTTGCAGGATCTGCAGGATCATGGCGGTGTCTCCCTTGGTGACGAATGGGTGGGCGAGACGTTTCAGGCCGTCTCGCCAGAGTGCGCGCCGCGCTGCAGGTACTCCTGCACCGAGGTCACGCCGATTTCCTTGGCGTTGAAGAGGCTTTCGAGCTGCTCGCGGTTGTTGATGAGGCCCTTGGCGCGGATCACGCCACGCTCGTCCAGCAGCACGGCGTAGGGCAGCCGGCTCACCTTGTAGGTCATGCCCAGGTCGGCCGACAACACGTAGGGGAACTGCGAGAGTTTCTGGTCGCGGTAGTAGGCCAGGTGCTGGGTGGACTCGCCGTCGCTGGCCAGGACCACGTCGAGCCAGTCCTTTTCGGCGGCGCCGGCGGATTTGAGGATGGGCAGCAGCTTCTTGCACACCGGGCAGGTGGGCGAGAGGAAGAACACGAGCTGACTGCGGGCGCGCTCGCCGCCGATGGCCACCGTGCCCCCGGCCAGCGCCGGCACCTCGAACCGCGGGCCGGCCTCGCCCAGCCTGGGGCCAGCGTCGGTGATGAGCGCGCCCATGGGGGCCACGCGCTCGTACAGGATGCCCACCTGCCGCGCCAGCGCCCACAGCGCTACGATCACGCCGAGCATGAGCACCCACAGCAGGGCGTTGGAAATGGCGATGCTGGTCATGGGGGGTCAGCTCCTGTGGTTGGCGGGCGCTTCGGCGCGCGCCATGCGGCTGGCCTGCCGCAGCAGTTCGTCGGCCATGAGGTAGGCGGCATAGAAGGCCAGCACCCCGGCCACCAGGGTGATGCCGTCCAGCCAGCCGAAGCTGCGCTCGAGGGTGGGGCCGCTCACCGCCAGCGCGGCCCCGGCCAGCACGCCATTGCGCACCACCAGGCTCCAGGATAGCGGGTGCGCCGCGCCGCCGCAGCCGCAGTCGATGTAGCTGCGGCCCCTGGCCAGGTTCCAGCCCATGGCGAAGGCATACAGCGAAAACAGCGCCGCCGCCGCCAGCAGCGCGGGCGTACGCGTGAAGGGCACCAGCAGCGCCACGCCCACGGCAGCCTCGCCCAGGGGCAACGCCCGGGCCGCGGGTTCGAGCAGCGGCGGGGGCACCAGCCGGTAGGCCGACAGCGCCGTGAGAAACGCGTTGGGCTCGGAGAGCTTGTGCCACGCGGCGCCGAACAGGATCAGCGCAAGCGCGCCCGTCACCGCGCCAGCGGCGGCGGGGTCGGAGAGCATGGCGAGCGATTCCACGGCGCGGGCGGCCTCTAGCGCAGCTCGATCTGGCTGGGGAATTCGCCCACCTGGGCGGTGGCGCGTACCTTTGGCTTCTTGCCCGAGACGTCGGTGATGACCAGCGAGGCCTTTTCGGCGTCGATGGCGTACAGCGTGTCGCCGCTAGCGGATACGGCGATGGCCGTGGCCATGTGGCCGGGCAGCTTGCCCACGCGCTTTTTGGTGGCGATGTCGAACACCCAGATGGACTGGGCGGGTGTCTTGTGGCTGCCTTCGCCGCCGCCGCCGTGCATGGTGACGTACAAGCGGCCCTGGCCCTGGTGCAGGGCCAGAGGCTGGTAGCCGCCCGGGCGCCAGCCCTTCTTGCGCTCGGCCGGGCTCACGAGCGACCAGCTGCCCGCCTTCACCGCCTTGTCGCCGGACAGGTCGATGGACACCAGATTGCCGGTGAAGGACACGAAGTGATAGACGTCGCCGGTGGGCTCCCCCTGCACGAACAGCGCGTCGCTGTCGGGATCGAACAGCACCTCGGAGACCGTGCGCCTGGCCGCAGCGCCGTTATCGTCGAGGGTGATCAGCTGCACCGTGCCGTCGCCGCACAGGGCGCCGAACTTGTTGGATTGGGATGGCACGGGGTAGATGGCCCAGCAGCCGGGCATGGAGATCTCTCCCATGTTGCTGCGAGCCAGCAGGTCAACCACCTGCACGGAAGTGGCCGGGGTGGCGTTCTGCACCACCAGCCAGCGCTCGCCCAGCTGCGACAGCAGATACTTGTAGTTGAGCGCCATGGCGCGCTTGTCGCTGAGCGGAATCTCGTGCTTGAAGCGCAGGGTACGGGCATCCCACACCTCGACGATATCGGTGCGGTTGCCGCGCTGGCCACGATCGTAGTAGCCGGTGGCGATGAACACCTCGCTGCCGTCGCGGGACAGCCGCGACTGGCCCGTGAAGCCGGTGCCGATGACGCCCAGGTAGCCTCCGGTGTTGCCGTCAACCACGTGCAGCTTGCCGTCGGCGATGTGGTTGATGGCGATATCGGGGATGTAGAGAGGGCTGCTGCCCTGAGGGATGGCAGGCTCGACGGTGAGCGTTTCGACGGGCAGCTGGGCAGCGGCCCCCTGACTGAGCCCGGCGAACAGCGCCACGCAGGCGCCCCGCCGGATGGCATCGCGTACGGCCATCATCATTTCGTCTCCCTTTCGTATCCGGGCCGCGGCTCTGCACTGCCGGCCAGGCCGGAGCATGCGCCCGCGGATGCTGGATCGTTATCGAAAACGCGCAACCGCACAAGGGGGAGCGAAGCCTTCGGGAAAAAGGCGGGGACAGGCGAACAAGCGAGGCTACCCCGGCAGGCGCGGAGCCATGGGCCATGAAGGCGTCCGGCCGCCGGTGCTGCCGCGCAGCCGGCGCCGCGCTCAGGCGAATACGGCCAACGGCTCGAAGCGCCCCTTGAGCACCGTGTCGGCCTGGCCCGTCCGCAGCCAGCCGTCGATGGCCGTGGCGTAGGTACGGCGAAAGTCGCAGGTGTGACGCAGATTGTCGCCGTCGTAGAGGTCTTCCAGGTTGACCGGCGTGCCGTAGTGGCCGCCACGCACCGGCTTGCCGGCGAAGAACCAGGTGTTGGCCGTGCCATGGTCGGTGCCCAGGCTGGTGTTTTCGGGCACCCGGCGGCCGAACTCGGAGAACACCAGCACGGCCACCCGGTCGGCCGCACCCAGGCGCTCCATGTCGCGCAGGAAGCCGTGCAGGGCGTCGGAGGCGTAGCTCAGCAGCCGCTGGTGCAGGTCGGATTGCTGCACGTGGGTGTCGAAGGCGTTGTTGCGATAGGCCACGTAGTAGAGCCGCGTGGGCAGGCCGGCGGAGATGCAGGCCGCCACCCGGGGCAGGCCCAGCGGCAGGATGCCGTAGTCCACGGGCGTGCGGTAGGCAGACCACGCCTCGCGCACCGCCGCGGAGGATTCGCGCGCGCTCACCGCCACCTGCTCCAGGAAGCGGCGTGAGGCGTTGCCGCGGTCTTCGCCCTCCACCGCGTCCAGCAGCGGGCGGGTCTGGTGGATGGCGTGGCGCTGAAAGCGCTCCGGCTCGTCGAACACCACCGGGGTGTGCACGCGCGAGCGCACCGCCAGCGACTGGGCCACGTCCACGTTGATGATGAAGTTGGGCGCCGGCCTGGGCGCCATGGCGTCGGCCAGCCGGCCCACCCAGCCGTAGTCGTCGCCGCTGTTGGGCGCCGCCGTGTGCAGGTAGGCCATGGAGGTGAAGTGGGAGTAGGAGGGGCCGTCGTAGCCCTGGCCGTGCAGCACCGCCAGCCGGCCGTCTTTCCAGAGCCGCTCGAAGCCGCTCATGCCAGGGTTGAAGCCGAAGCGCTCGTCGAGCTTGCGCAGCTTCTCCGGGCGGATGCCGATGTTGGGGCGCAGCCGGTAGTAGGCATCGTCGCCGTAGGGCACCACGGTGTTGAGGCCGTCGTTGCCGCCGGAGAGCTCGAAGACCACCAGGATGCGGTCGTCGGCCTCGGCTGCGGCGGCGGCGCGGGCGATGGTGCCGAACACGCCCGGCAGGGCGAGCCCGGCGCAGGCCTTGAGAAGGGTACGGCGGCGGGAATCCATGGGGGGCTCCGTTGCGGGGTCAGCCGAGCTGGTATTCGGGACGGGAGAGGATCACGTGCAGCAGCAGCCGCAGCGGGTCTTCGGCCCAGGTCTCGGCGGCGCGCAGGTCGCGCGTGCCCAGTTCCAGGGCCAGGAAATCGGCCATGCGGACGCGGGTGGCCGGGTCGAGCGTCACCGACAGGAAGCGGGCTTCGAAGTAGGCCACGGCGTCCTCGGGCGTGGCGCAGCCGGCTTGCAGCACCATGGCGGTGAGGTCGAGCCGCGCCACGGTGCGGGGGATGGGCTTGACGCGCTCCACCGCCATCTGCCAGCCGCGGTAGCTGCCGTAGCGGGTGTTGAAGTCTTCGTCGCGGTCGCCGGACATGGTGGACATGGCCATCATCTCCTTGCCGCCATCCATGCCGCCGGGCCGGGTGGCGGCGGTGAGGTCCAGGCCGCTGCGCAGGCGTTCGTGGATGTTGCGGATCTCGTAGCCCGCCTGGGCGGCCGGGTAGCGGTCGCCGGGGATGTAGTTGATGTCGGGCAGCACCACGTCCAGGGCGAAGTTGCCGCGCTCCAGCAGCAGCCCCGGGGTGATCCAGCTGCGGCCCTGGGCCCAGCCGGCCACCGTGGGCGGATGCATCAGGCGCTGGCCCAGCGCCGCGGTGGTCTCGTTGAAGTCGGGCACCCCGGGCACGGAATCGAGGCCGAGCTTGCGGTAGGTCGACACCACCAGGTCCACGGGGCTTTTGATGCGCGTGCCTACCGACTCGGGCGCGTGGAAGTCGCGCGAAAGGAACAGCGTTTCCAGGAAAGGCGCACCCTCGTAGTTGACGTCGCGCAGCCGTGCGGCGAGTGCCTTGCGCAGCTCGGGGGAGGGGTCGTCGCGCACGAAGAAGCGATAGAGCCTGGTGGCCAGGAACTCGGGCGTGGCCTCCTGGGCCAGGATGATGTCGATCACCTGTACGCCGTCGAAGTTGCCGCGCCGGCCGAGGAAATGCTTCTCGCCTTCGTCCACCTTGTCGGCATTCACCCGGAAGGCGGTGCCCTCGAAATTCCAGCCCGTGAAGGCGCGCGCCGCCTCGCGGATGTCGTGCTCGGAGTAGTGCCCCACGCCCATGGTGAACAGCTCCATGATCTCGCGGGCGAAGTTCTCGTTGGGGGCGCCCTTCACGTTCACGCCCGCATCCAGGAAGGCCAGCATGGCCGGGTCCTGTGCCACGGCGATCATCAGCTCGCGAAAGTTGCCCAGCCCGGCGCGCTGGAACAGCTCGAGCTGGATCAGCATCTTGCGGTAGTCGCGCACCTTGTCTTCGTTCACGGCGAAGTGGCCGTGCCAGAACAGGGCCATGCGTTCCTGCAGGGGCCGCGGCGAGGTGAGCATGCGCTGCGCCCACCAGTAGGCCACCCGGTCGGTTTCGAGCTTGCTGGCCCGCAGCCAGTAGAAGAACTGGTTCACCACGGGTTGCATGCGCCGGTTGCCGGAGGGCTTGACCTTGCCTCCCAGCGCCTCGCCGGAGGCGCGGGCCATGTCGGTGGTGGCCGGGCGGCTGGCGGGAAAGGGATCGAGACCCTCTTCGAACACGCCGGAGTGGTCGAAGGGCGGCATCGCCGCCTGCGGGGTCCCCTCGAAGTACACCATGCGGCGCACCGCCTCGCCGGGCGCGAGCGCGGCCAGCGCATCGATCTCGGCCGGCGTACCGCCGAAGCCGGCGCGTTCCAGCAGATGGGCCGCCCGGGCGCGGTTCCACTGGGAATGATCGATGGGCGAGAGGGCGCCCGCCCAGTCGGAGGCGCTGGCGCAGACGGAGGCGGCCGCCAGGAGTGCGGCGGGCAGGGCGAGACGCAGGAACATGGCGATGGGCAAACTGAAGGTAGACCAGGTGAAATATAGACCCGCCAGAAGGGTTTTCCATCGGCGAAGCGCGAAGAGCCGCGTCATGATTTTCATGAAGCGGGGGTTGCGGCCATGGACGGTAGATATGCCCAACCGCTTCATGCGCCCGGGGCCTGGGGCTGCCGCGCGGTTGCACAGCACCCGTCTCGGCGAGGCGGACAGACGCGGCCGGGTGAGCGAAGGCCGCGTCGCGGAAGATCGGGCCTTCGGCATCAAGCAGCGGGTACGTGAGCCTCGGAACCCCGCCTCTCGCGGATGCCTCGCCACCAGGCTGACTCCATATGGAGCCGCCCCTGTAAAACTCCCGAAAACCCCCTGAAGCACAAAGGTTCTTGCGAGGAATCGGCCTGTGGGAGTCCCCCGGGAACTGAAACAGTGCGGCTCGAAAGCGGCGAGCAATCGCCGCCGGGGAGCTGCGATGACCGATGACTCCTTTCGTGCCCGCCTCGATCAGATCATCGACCTCGAGCATCCGCTGGCCGTGTTCGCGCACCGCTTGCCCTCGGCCCGGATCGAGGCGGCCCCGGTGCCGTGCTTCGCGCGCACCGATCGCCACGGCAAGGCCCTCTCGGGCGAGCACTTGTGCGGGACCACCCTGCAGTTCGCAGGCGCCGGGGTGAGCAATGCCGGACGCCCGCGCCTGTTGCGTGCTGACAACGCCGCCTTGGATGAATCTTGCAGGGGCGACCACCCCAAGCTGTTGATCCGCAGCGCCTCAACCGCGCCGCTGACACCGAAACCGTCACGAACCTGTCGAACTTCGAGGGGCGCGTTTACGAAAGGCCGTTTCTGTCCCAGGGCCACACTTCCACGCCAAAGCGGTTGCACACCTTCACGACCATTTTCTTCGACACCGCGTCGGTGATGCGGTCGACAAAGCCCATTGCCTCGATCACGCGGGCAGCGCGCTTTTCTCCGCTGCGTTCATGGCTGAGTGTTTCGTGCAGGGCCATGCGGTCCGCCCGCTCCTTGAGCACCGGGGATGCGTTGAATACCCAGTCCACAAAGTCCATTTCCTCTGGCGTCCAGTCACAGGCGGGAGATTCCAGATAGTCGATCGCCCAGTCCGGTCTGTTCACGTTGCTGGCATGCCAGTGGTGGTGCTCCAGCAGCGTGGTGCGCCCGGTCAGCCCCTCGGCGATGTAGGGGTTATCGGCTATGCCCCGCCGCAGGTAGGTGCAGGCCGGCACGTAGTCCCCCTCCCGCAGGGCGATCAGCGCGGCCTGGTACCAGAGCGCAGGCGACTCGGGGGCGTTCTCCAGGTAGGCCCTCATGGCGGCTTTGCGGTCGCCCTGCAGCAGGGCGATATCCCCCAGCAGGTAGCGCACGCCGAGGTTGTCCATGGGGCACCAGGCCAGCAGTTGCCTGGCCAGCGCCATGGCCTTGTCTCCCTGCCGCCGGTGCATGAACCCCAGCAAGGTGCCATGGGCCAGGCGGAGGAACGAACGGTTGTCGAGAACCCCCCAGGGAATCTCGCCCTTGAAGTGTGGGGGAATGAGGGCCGCAGCCCGGTTGAAGGCGCGCTCGTGCACCTGCGCCGCCTCTTCGCGCAGATCCAGGTCCCACAGCTGGTTGGCGATGAAGTTCTGGATTTCGAGATTGTCCGGGTGGACCGCTTCGAGCTTGCGCGCCCTCGTGAGCGCCTGTTTGGGGCTGATCTGGCCGGCATTCGCCTGTTCGATCAGCACATCGAGGGCTTCTTCCTGCAGCCAATCGCGCGAGAAGCTGCCGTTCAGGGCTGGTTTGCCCGTTTCCGGGTCATGGCAGGTGTCGATGGTGAAGGTCAGCGCTGTGGCTGGGTAGGGCGGCACGGAAGGCCGGGCGGGGTGGGGGGTGGCAAGGCCAGATCTCTTTCGGGGCATGGTCGTGGGTTCCTGGGAGCAGGGCTTGTACGGCGGCATCTTGAACTGGGGTGATGCACGCCGGGACCCGTCGGGCAAGGTACCAGCGCGGCGGAGCTTGACGAGGCAGCGAAACCGGGCGGCCGTGCCCAAGGACACGGGGGATCAAGAGGTCCGGGACCAGGGCACAGGATTCCGGAACACGAGCCTTGAAAACGCCGCAAACGGGTTTCCATCCGCTTCTTTGGGTCTGCTCGGATCAGCGGTTGGCCGCCGGAAGGCGATTCAGCGCGGTTTGCCTGCCAGAGCGCGCGCTGTCGTCGCCCGCCGGGCCGCGTTTACGGCCCTTCTGCCGTGCGTCGGGTGCGAACGTTCTGGCGATGCGGCCGAGGGCCAGCCGTTGCCGTTACCGGCGCTCCTCGAACCATCGGTAAAGAGCCGGTACCACCACCAGCGTAAGCAGGGTGGAGGAGATCAGCCCGCCGATCACCACCACGGCCAGGGGCCGCTGCACTTCGCTGCCGGGCCCGGTGGCAAACAGGAAGGGAATCAGTCCCAGCATGGCCACCGTGGCGGTCATGAGCACCGGGCGGAAGCGCTGGGCGCAGCCCTGGGCGATGGCTTCATCCTGAGGCAGCCCTTCCTCGCGCAGGGCGCGGATGTAGGACACCAGCACCACGCCGTTCAGCACGGCGATGCCCCACAGCGTGATGAACCCCACCGATGCTGGCACGGACAGGTACTCGCCGGAGATGAACAGCGAGAACACCCCGCCGATGGAGGCGAAGGGCAGCACGGTGATGATGAGCGAGGCAAAGCGCAGCGAATTGAACATCACGAACAGCAGGAAGAAGATGGCCGCGATGGTGACCGGCACGATGATCATCAGCCGCGCCATGGCGCGCTCCATGTTCTCGAACTGGCCGCCCCACACCAGATAGTAGCCCTCCGGCAGCTTCACCTCCCGCGCGATGGCCTCCTGGGCCTCGGCCACGTAGCCGCCGATGTCGCGCCCCGCCACGTTCGAGCCCACCACGATGCGCCGCCGGCCCGTTTCGCGGTTGATCTGCGCCGGGCCGTCGAGCACCTCCACGGTGGCCACGTCGCGCATGGGCACCAGGGCGCCCGCCGGCCCTGTGAGCAGCGCATCGGCGATCACGTCTGGCCGCTCGCGGAACTCCGCCGGGTAGCGCACCAGCGCGGGGAAGCGCCGCTCGCCCTCGTAGATTTCGGTGGCGGTGCGCCCGCCCACCGCGGTTTCGATCAGGTCGTGCACGTCCGCGGCGTTCAGGCCGTAGCGCGCCATGGTGCGGCGGCGGATGTCCACGGTGAGGTATTGCTGGCCGGTTAGGCGCTCCACGCGCAGGTCCTGGGTGCCGCGCACCTTGTTGAGCACGCGGGCAATGTCGTCGCCCAGGCCCTTCAGGGTCTGCAGGTCGTCGCCGAAGATCTTGATGGCCACCTGGGAGCGCACGCCGGTGACCATCTCGTCCACGCGCTGGGCGATGGGCTGGTGCATGATCAGGCTGATGCCCGGCAGGTCCTTGAGCTTTTCGCGGATGACATTCTCGAAGTCTTCCTGGCTGGTAAAGCCCTCGGGCCACTGGTCGCGCGGCAGCAGCGACACCACCGGGTCGGAGTCGGTGTGCGGCTGGGGGTCGGCGGGGCTCTCGCCGCGGCCCACCTTGCCAACGGTCATGCGGATGCCGGGGATCTCTGCGATGCGCCGCGAGGCCTCCATCTCGATCTTCATCACCTCGTCGAAGGCCATGTTGGGCATGCGCGAGATAGCCGGGGTGATGGTGTTTTCCTTCAGGGTGGGAATGAAGGACTTGCCCAGAAAGGGGAACAGCGCCAAGCTCGCCACCAGCAGCCCCAGCGCACAGCCCACGGTGGTGCGCGGGTGGGCCAGGGCGCGCTGCAGCAGCGCCAGGTAGTGGCCCTTCAGGAAGCGGATGGGGCGCGTATCCTCTTCGTTGCCCGGGCGCAGGAAGTAGGAACACAGCGCCGGGGTAAGGGTGAGGGCAAGCACCAGCGACACGGTCAGCGCGATGGCGATGGTGTAGGCGAGCGGGGCGAACATCTTGCCCTCCATGCCCTCCAGGGTCATGAGGGGCAGGAACACCAGGATGATGCTGCCCACGCCGTAGCTCACCGGCTTG
>DAIPHN010000114.1:4873-11175 GCA_036771335.1 Burkholderiales bacterium | reverse complement strand
CCCCCCCCGCGGGGCCGCGGCCCGGCCGGGCCGCTGCCGGGCTTCAGGCGTACCACCACGGCGATGGTGGCGAGGTATCCGGCGGCGGCCAGCAGACCGGGAATGAGGGCTGCGGTGAACAGCACCGCGATGTTCTGTTCGGCCAGGATGGCGTAGATCGCCAGCACGATGGAAGGCGGGATGAGGATACCCAGTGTGCCGCCGGCGGCCAGGGTGCCAGCGGCGAGGCCCGGGTCGTAGCGGTAGCGCCGCAACTCGGGCAACGCCACCTGGCCCATGGTGGCCGCGGTGGCCAGGGACGAGCCACAGATGGCGCCGAAAGCGGCGCAGGCGCCCACCGTGGCCATGGCGATGCCGCCGCGGAAATGGCCGGTGAAGGCACTGGCTGCACGGAACAGGGCTGCGGACAGCCCCCCGCGAGAGGCGAGGTTGCCCATGAGCAGGAACATTGGCACCACCGAGAGATCGTAGTTGGCGAAGCGGCCGAAGGGTGCCGACTTGAGGTGGGCGAACAACGCGTCCCAGCCCTGCAGCGTGGCGTAGCCGCCCAGGCCGGCGGCGAGCATGGCGATGGCGATGGGCACCCGCAGCGCCAGCAGGGCCAGCATGCCCCCCAGAACCCACAGGGCAAGCGCATTGCCGCTCAAGACCGCGGCGCCCCATGGAAGGCGGTGTAGAGACCTGTCAGCGCCAGCAGCGCGAAGCACGGCACCATGCCCGCGTAGGCGATCCACAGCGGAATCCCCAGGAGCATGCTTTCCTCGCCGCTGGCGCACATGGCCAGCACGCCGGCGCCGAGGCGCCAGGCGAGCAGCGCGGCGCAGCCGGCCATCAGCGACGCGCCCAGGGCATCGAGGCTGCGCCTGACGGGCTCGGGCGCCCGCAGGGTGAAGAAGTCCACGATCACGTGGCCATGAAGCATCTGGGTGAGCGGCAGGAAAGCGCTCACGCAAACGGCCATCCCGAGTTGCACCCACTCGTAGTCGCCCACCACGGGCGCGTCGAACAACCGCCGGCCCATGATGCTCCACACCGAAAGGCCCATCATGGCCAGCAGCAGCCCAGCGCCAGCCATCGCCAGCGCCTGGCTCAGGCGCAGCAGCATGCGCCCGGCGGGACCGGCCGGCAGTTCGCTGGACAGGTCCTGCGACGGGGCGGCGTCCTGCACGGCGCGGTTGCCTAGCGGCTGCGCTTGGCGATCAGCTCGCGCGCGGTGGCGAGCAGGGCGGACCCATCGGCGCCGCGGCCGTTCATGTCCTTCACCCAGCCGTCGGTGACCGGCTGGGCAGCCTTGCGCCATGCCTCCACCTCCGCGGCCGGAAGGGTGAAGATGGTGTTGCCCGAGGCCGTGGCGCGGCCGTTGGCGTCTGACTCCAAAAAGGCGCGCGCGGCCCGGGCCGACAGCTCGGGACCACTCTCGGCATCGATGATCTTCTTCAGTTCTAGCGGCAGCGATGCGTAGCGGGCCTTGTTCATGGCGAGCACGAACACGGTGGTGTAGAGGGCTGGCTGGGACTTGTCGAGTTCTGAGTGGAACTTCACCAGCTCCTGCACCTTGAGCGCCGGCACCACTTCCCAGGGCAGCACGGCGCCGTCGATAACTCCCTTGGAGAGCGATTCGGCCACCTGGGGCACCGGCATTCCCACAGGCGTCGCGCCGAAGGCCGCCAGCATGCGCGTGGTCAGTCGCGTGGGCGCGCGCAACTTCAGGCCGCGGAAGTCGGCCAGCGTGCGCACCGGCTTCTTCGCCACGTGCAGCACGCCGCCGCCATGGGGGTGCAGGGCGAGCACCTGCACGTCGGCGAATTCCTCGGCGGCAGGCCCGGCGGCGAAGTCCCACATGGCCCGGGCGGTGGCCTCGGGGTCGGTCATGATGAAGGGCAGCTCGAAGACCTCGGTCTTGGGGAAGCGCCCGGCCGTGTAGCCGGTGACCGTCCACACCACGTCTGCCACCCCGTCCTTCGCCTGATCGTAGAGCTGGGCGGGTGTGCCGCCCATCTGCATGGCGGGGAATACCTGGCACTTCATGCGTCCGGCCGAGGCCTTCCCGATGCGCTCGCACCAGGGCATCACCACCTTCTGGTGTCCGGTGGAAGGCGGCGGCAGGAAGTGATGGACCTTGAGCACCACCTCCTGGGCGGCGGCGGGCGGGGCGGCGAGCAGCACGGCCAGGCAGGCCGCGCGCAGCAGGTGG
Organism: Burkholderiales bacterium; assembly: GCA_036771335.1. Taxonomy (GTDB): domain Bacteria; phylum Pseudomonadota; class Gammaproteobacteria; order Burkholderiales. Next base: position 8,981 of record DAIPHN010000114.1, on the reverse strand, counting down.
TTCACGGATGTTCCTCCGGGTGACGACGCGACCGCGAGGTCACAGCGGGCAGGTGTCCTTGTAGATGGAGTTCTTCGGCTGCGCGAACAGGCGCCGCACCATGGGCTCGAAGAACTCCAGCGGCGCGCAGTCCACGTGGGGATCGAAGGCGCGGTTGTCGTACAGGTCCACGAAGCGCGCCGTGCGCTCGAAGCAGGGGTGGCCGCGGAACTGCTCGCGCATGTTGCGATCGAGACCGATGTGGTGGAAGAAGTTGTAGCCCTGGAAGATGCCGTGCTTCTCCACCATCCAGTGGTTTTCGGCCGACACGAAGGGCTTGAGGATTGCAGCGCTCACGTCGGGGTGGTTCCACGAGCCCAGCGTGTCGCCGATGTCGTGCAGCAGCGCGCACGCCACGGTTTCCTCATCCTCGCCGTTGCGATGGGCGAGCGTGGCCGTGAGCAGGGAGTGCTGCAGCCGGTCCACGGCGAAGCCGCCGCTGTCTCCGCCCAGCAGCCTGAGGTGGGCGAGGATCCGGTCGGGTAGCTCGCGGGCGAAGGGCACGTAGCGGGTGGTGATGATCTCCCAGTCGGCATTCGTGCTTTCGGACATGGTGTGGAACGAAGCCTTGGCGCCGAGCACGTCGCCCATGTTGTACTCCCCGGATCGCGTTATCGTGGCCGAAGTATAGCCATGGCCTTGACGGCGGCGGCGGGCTTGGGCAGGGTGCGCCACTTTTCGCCATCGGACACTCGTGCCATGACCCTTGCCATCGCCGCCCCGGCCACCACCAGCGTGGCCCAGCGCCTGCGCAGCCAGCTCTCCATCCCCGTGGTGGGGGCGCCGCTGTTCATCATCTCCAATCCGGATCTTGTCATCGCCCAGTGCATCGGCGGGGTGGTGGGCTCGTTTCCAGCGCTCAACGCGCGGCCCGCGGAGAAGCTCGACGAGTGGCTGCTGCAGATCAAGTCGGCCCTTGCGGCCCACCGCGCGGCCCATCCCGGCGCGAAGGTCGCCCCCTTCGCCGTCAACCAGATCGTGCACCCTTCCAACGATCGGCTGGAGCACGACGTGGAGGCTTGCGTGCGCCACGAGGTGCCCATCGTCATCACCAGCCTGAGTGCGCCCGGGCGGATTGTGCCGCGCATCCACGCCTACGGCGGATTGGTTTTTCACGACGTGATCAGCGTGCGCCACGCGACCAAGGCGCTGGATGCTGGCGTGGACGGACTGATTCTGGTGTGCGCGGGAGCAGGTGGCCACGCAGGGACGCTCAGCCCCTTCGCCCTGCTGCGGGAGGTGCGCCGGTTCTACGACGGCATCATCCTTCTGTCCGGCTCCATCACTGATGGCGCCGGGGTGTTGGCGGCCGAGGCCATGGGGGCGGATCTTGCCTACGTGGGCACGCGCTTCATCGCCACGCGCGAGGCCAACGCCACCGAGGCCTACAAGCAGGGCATCGTGTCAGCGCAGGCCACCGATGTGGTTTACACGCCCTATTTCACGGGTGTGCACGGCAACTACCTGCGCCAGAGCATCGTCAACGCGGGCCTTGACCCAGAGAACCTTCCCGAGCGCGACAAGTCCTCCATGGACTTTGGTACCGGCAGGGACAAGGGCGCTGGCAAGAAGCCGTGGAAGGACATCTGGGGTGTGGGCCAGGGCGTCGGCAACATCGATGATGCGCCCACCACTGCGGAAGTGGTGGCGCGCATGCGCGAGGAATATGCCCAGGCAAAGGCGCGTCTGCTGGGGGCTTGAGGCGCGGAAAAGGGTGCGGGTGCATCACCCTGGGGGTGGCGCCACCGGGGCCACCTGTGGCGTTTGAGCCAGGCCACGGGCGACAAGGAAATGGTGCAATGCCGCTTGTTCCCCTGACGTGAAGAAACGGGCTTGCCCCGGTATGCCGCGGGATGCGAGCAGACCGCTCGCGCGCAGCGTGTGGGCCAGGTATCGCGCGATGGCGGGTGCCGGGTCGATCACTGTCACGCCAGGCCCGCAACGGCGCCGGATCGCTTCCATGAGGAATGGATAGTGGGTGCACGCCAGCACCACCACGTCGGCGCCGTGCGCAAGCACCGTGCCGAGATAGCGATCCAGCAGCGCGAGGGTTCGGGGGTCTTCGGGGTCGCCGCGTTCCACCTGCTCGGCAAGGCCGTCGCACACCTGGTTCACCAGCCGGATGCCGCTGGCATGGCGGCCGGCCGTGGCCTGGAAGAGCCGGCCCTGGAACGTGGCCGGGGTGGCCAGGATGCCCACCACACCCGCGCGCGTGAGGGCGGCCGCCGGCTTCACCGCGGGCTCCATGCCAATGATGGGCAAGCCCGGGAAGGTGTCGCGCAAGTGCTTGAGCGCTGCCGCCGAGGCGGTGTTGCAGGCCACTACCACCGCCTTGCAGCCCTGGCCGAGAAGCCAGCGGGTGATGGACTCGCAGAAGGCCCGGATCTGGGCCGCCGGCCGCGGTCCGTAGGGCACATGGGCCTGGTCGGCAAAGTAGACCGTGTCCTCATGGGGCAGAGCGCGAGCGATTTCGCGCCACACCGAAAGCCCGCCCACACCTGAGTCAAATACGCCGATCGGGCGCTCGGCCACCGTAGCGGAGTCGGCGTTCAGAGCGCGCGAGCGAGTGCGGCGGCAAGACCGAGGTAGCTCGCGGGTGTAAGCGCCAGCAGCCGGGCGCGGTCGGCCTCGGGGATGGGCAGGTCGCGGATCAGGGCGTGCAGCGATTCGCGGTCGATGCTGCGCTGGCCGCGGGTGAGGTCCTTAAGCTTTTCGTAGGCGCCCTCTATGCCGTGTCGGCGCATCACCGTCTGAATGGGCTCGGCGAGCACTTCCCAGCTTGCTTCGAGGTCCGCCGCGAGAGCGGCGGGATTGGGCTCGAGCTTGCCCAGACCCTTGAGGCAGGCGTCCCAGGCCAGCAACGTGTGGCCCAGCGCCGTGCCGAGGTTGCGCAGCACCGTGGAGTCGGTGAGGTCGCGCTGCCAGCGCTACACGGGCAGTTTGGCCGACAGGTGGTTGAGCAGGGCGTTAGCCAGACCCAGGTTACCCTCGGAGTTTTCGAAGTCGATGGGGTTCACTTTGTGGGGCATGGTGGAGGACCCCACCTCGCCGGGCTTGAGCAGCTGCTTGAAGTAGTTGAGGGAAACATAGCCCCACATGTCGCGGTCGAGATCGAGCAGGATGGTGTTGGCGCGCGCATAGGCGTCGCACAGTTCGGCGATGCCATCGTGGGGTTCAATCTGCGTGGTGTAGGCATTGAAGGCGAGGCCGAGGGACTGCACGAAGCGCTTCGCCAGCGCTGGCCAGTCCACCTCGGGATAGGCGGCCGCGTGAGCGTTGTAATTGCCCACGGCGCCATTGATCTTGGCGGGCAGCTCCACGGCGGCGATACGGCCGCGGGCGCGTTGCAGCCGCGCCACCACGTTGGCGATTTCCTTGCCCAGGGTGGTGGGAGTTGCAGCCTGGCCGTGGGTGCGTGACAGCATGGGCAGGTCGGCAAGCCCGTGCGCCATCTCGATGAGCTTGGCCGCGAGGGCGTCCATCGCCGGCAGCATGACCGCCTTGCGCGAGCCCGCCAGCATGAGGCTGTACGCAAGGTTGTTGATGTCCTCGGAGGTGCAGGCGAAGTGGATGAAGGGCCCTGCCTTGGCCACCTCCGCGTTTGCGGCGAAGCGCTCGCGAATCCAGTACTCCACGGCCTTAACGTCGTGGTTGGTGCGCGCCTCGATCTGCTTGACCGCGGCGGCGTCGTCGGCGGAGAACTCCGCCGCGCAGGAGTCAATCTCGGCCAGAGTCCGTTTCGAGAAGGGGGGCAGCTCCGGGATGGCCGGCTCGTGAGCCAGGGCCTTGAGCCACGCCAGCTCCACCAGCACGCGGTGGCGGATCAGCGCCGCTTCACTGAACCACGCGACCAGGGGTTCGGCTTTGGAGCGATAGCGGCCGTCGAGGGGCGAGAGGGCCGTCAGGGAGGACAGGGACATGGCGAATCCACGCACGCAAAACCAAAGTTTATCGGATCGGGCGCCGGCGACCCGGGCCGCGGCAGCGGCAGCCAGCAAAAAGATAGAGAAGAAGGAAGGGCTCGACAAAGAGGCGCAAGAGTGACGAATATGGAACGCCCACCAGCCCC
>DAIPHN010000114.1:0-4863 GCA_036771335.1 Burkholderiales bacterium | reverse complement strand
CCCCCCGGGCCGCGGCCTCGGCCGCCGACAATCGGCTCGTGACTCTGGAAGGCCTCGCCTTTGAGGCGCGTGCGTGCCGTAATTGCGCCGCCCACCTGCCCCACGGGCCGCGTCCGGTGTTTCGTGTCTCGGACACGGCGCGGTTGCTCATCATCGGGCAGGCGCCGGGGCGCCGCGTGCACGAATCGGGCGTGCCGTGGAGCGATCCCTCCGGTGAACGCCTGCGCCACTGGCTGCAACTGTCGCCAGAGCGCTTCTACGATGCAACCAGGGTGGCCATCCTACCCATGGGTCTGTGCTATCCCGGGACCGTGAACGGCGCGGACTTGCCGCCGCGGCGCGAATGCGCGCCGCTGTGGCACTCGCGCCTGCTGCCGCTCATGCCCGAGGTTCGCCTGACGCTGCTGGTGGGCAGCTATGCCCAGATCTTCCACCTGGGGGCGCGCCGCAAATCCACGCTCGGCGACACCGTGCGGGCGTTTCGCGATTACCTTCCCCGCTTTCTGCCGCTGCCCCATCCCAGCTGGCGCAACAGCGGATGGTTGGCGCGCAATCCCTGGTTCGAGGCAGAAGTGCTGCCGGAGCTGCGCGTTCGGGTGCGCGCGGCGCTCGATGCGCGCCTCGGGCCGGGTACACACGGCTGATATACTCGGCGCCCTTCGTAATTTTGTATAGCGTTTTTCTTGATGAAACTCATCGGCTCCAACTCCAGCCCCTACACACGCAAATGCCGTGTGGTGCTTTCGGAAAAGCGCATCGATTACGATTTCGTCATCGATCCGCCCTCCGATCCTGCCACCCGCGTGCCGGAATATAACCCGCTGGGCAAGGTGCCCGTGCTGGTGCTCGATGACGATTCCACGGTATTCGACTCCCGTGTCATCGTGGAGTACCTGGACACCATTTCGCCTGTGAGCCGGCTGCTGCCCGAGCCGGGGCGGCAGCGCATCGCCGTGCGCCGCTGGGAGGCGCTGGCTGACGGCATTCTGGATGCCGCCGTGTCCTCCATGCAGGAACTCAGGCGGCCGGAGGGCGAGCGCAGCGCGGCGTGGCTGGAGCGCCAGCGCTGCAAGATCGATCGCGCGCTGGAGTTTTGCGCCCGCGAGCTCGGCGACCGCCTCTGGTGTCACGACGATGGTTTCGGTCTGGCCGACATCGCCCTCGGTTGCGCGTTGGGCTATCTGGATTTTCGCTTCCCCGAAATCGGGTGGCGCGCCGAATGGCCAGGTCTGCTGCGGCATTTCGAAAAGCTTTCCCGGCGGCCCAGTTTCGAGGCCACGATTCCGAGCTGAGCGGGGCGCCGCCGGGGGCCGCGGTGGCGGGGCGTCAGGCCGCGTGGGCTTGTTCGGGTGCCACGGCAGAGCGCGCCGTGTTGATCACGGCGCCGCCAAGGCACACTTCACCATCGTAGATCACCACCGATTGACCCGGCGTGATAGCCCATTGCGCAGCCTGGAAGTACACCGTCATGCGCGGGCCCTGCAGTTCGATGCGGCAGGGCGCATCTGCCTGCCGGTAGCGTGTTTTGGCGCCATAGGTTCCTGGAGCGGGGGGCGTGCCCGCCACCCAGCTCGCCTGCTCCGCTTGAAGGCCCTCTGCCAGCAGCGCCGGGTGATCGTGCCCCTGCACCACCACCAGGCGGTTATGATCCGTGTCCTTGGCGGCCACGTACCACGGCAGCCCCGGGCCGCCGATGCCCAACCCTTGGCGCTGGCCGATGGTGTAGTAGGCAAGGCCCTGATGGCGCCCCACCACGCGGTCGTGGGGCGTGACCATGTCTCCTGGCTGTCTTGGCAGATAACGCTGCAGGAAATCCCTGAAAGGCCGTTCGCCGATGAAGCAGATGCCGGTGGAGTCTTTTTTGTCGTGATTCGGCAGGCCGATGTCCCGGGCGATTTCACGCACGCGGCGCTTGTGCAGCTCAGCCAGGGGAAAGAGGGTGCGCGACAGCTGCGCCTGGTTCAGGCGATGGAGAAAATAGCTCTGGTCCTTCGAGGTGTCCGCGGCGCGCAGCAGCTCGAAATGTCCGCCACGCTCGCGCACACCAGCGTAGTGGCCCGTGGCGATGCGGGTCGCCCCCAGGGCCATGGCGTGGTCGAGGAAGGCGGAGAACTTGATCTCGCTGTTGCACAGAACATCGGGGTTGGGCGTGCGGCCAGCACGATGCTCCGCGAGAAAGTGCGCGAACACGCGCTCCTTGTATTCGGCGCTGAAGTTCACCGCCTCCACGTCGATGCCGAGCACGTCGGCAACGGAAACGGCGTCCACGAGATCCTGGCGTGAGGGGCAGTAGGACTCGTGGTCGTCGTCTTCCCAGTTCTTCATGAACAGGCCCAGCACCTCGTAGCCTTGCTGAGCGAGCAGCCAGGCCGCTACGGCCGAGTCGACTCCGCCGGACAGGCCCACCACCACGCGCTCACGCATTGGGGCGGGCACCTTCACGCCCGAGGTCCAGCGGCCCGGGCGCTACGGCGGGCACTGGCAGGGCAAGGTTCATGGCGTGTCCTGGAGCAGCGTAAGGGGGAAGCGATGGCCGCTCAGCCAGTCGTCCACGCAGCGCTGCACCAGCGGGCTGCGGTGAAGGTGCGCTTTAACGCGCAATTGCTCCGGGCTCAGCCAAAGGACGCGCAGGATGCCCGTGTCCAGCGCGCGGGCCGGATCGTGATGGGGCACCTGGCCGGCGAAGGCGAAACGCAGGTAGGTGCGATCCTGGTCGGGGGTCTGCCAGCGATAGATGCCCACCAGAGCCTCGGGCTCGAACTGCCATGCGGTCTCCTCCAGCGTCTCACGGATGGCGGCTGCGAGCAGCGTTTCGCCAGGATCGAGGTGGCCCGCTGGCTGGTTGATGCGCACGCCCTGGTCGGTATGTTCCTCCACGAACAGGAAGCGCCCGTCGCGCTCCACCACGGCGGCGACGGTGACGTGGGGTTTCCAGATGGCATCGGTCATGGGCGAGAGCAGGAAGAAAAAAGGCAGGGTCTCGTTGCCCTGCCTTTGCGGCGGCGGTGGCGGGCTGCGGCCCGCTGCTGGGAATCAATCGGCCTTTTTTTCCTTGGGAGCCTGTTCCTTCTCAGCAGCCTCCTGCTTGTTCTCTTTCTTCGGTGCGGCGATCTTGGCGCCGGACTGGCTCATCTGGCTGCCCGGGGCGCCCGGGTTGACGCCAGCCGAGGCAAGGTTGGCGGCCAGAGAGAAGGCGGCCATCAGGCCGGTGGCGATCAGCTTCATGGAACGATCCTCCTGAATGGTCGGAACCCCCGGTCCCGTTCAAGGCTGAAGCATACCGGCCGCGGGTGCATCCCGCCAGCATCCGGGGGCGAGGTCGCCCAGTTCCCACGGACCGATCCGCATACGCACCAATCGCAAGGTGGGCAGGCCCACGGCGGCGGTCATGCGGCGAACCTGGCGGTTTCGACCCTCGCGTAGTGTGAGCTCGATCCAGGCGGTGGCAATGAACCGGCGGAAGCGCACGGGCGGATCGCGCGGCCACAGCCAGGCGGGCTCGTCGATGGCACGGGCGAGGGCTGGCAGGGTGGGGCCGTCTTTGAGCAGCACGCCGGCGCGCAGCCGATCAAGAGTCTCATCCGCCACCTGGCCTTCCACTTGCACCACGTAGGTTTTGTCCTGTTTGTGGCGCGGGTGGGAAAGGCGCGCCTGCAGCGCGCCGTCGTCCGTGAGCACCAGCAGGCCCTCGCTGTCCGCGTCCAGGCGGCCCGCGGGGTATACGCCCGCGATGGATACCAAGGGCTTGAGGGTGCGCTGTCGCGGCTCTCCCGTGAACTGGGACAGCACACCGTAGGGCTTGTTGAGCAGAATCACCCGCGCCATGGCGGGCGGTCGCGTCAGCGGTGTTCGTGGGCCGTCACCCAGTCGTAGGCGGACAGGGTGAGGAACTCGGCAAACTCGTTGGCCAGGGTGAGTCGTTCAAACATCCGCGCTCCGTCCTCGTACTTGCCGGCGGCGTAAGCCTTTTCGCCGAGCAGTTCCTTGACGCGTGCCAGTTCCTCCGGGACCAACTGGCTAAAGAGGTCCTTGGTCACCTTGCGGCCGTCCGCCAGCGTGCCGAGCGGGCTGCGGATCCATTGCCAGATCTGGGCGCGGGAGATCTCGGCCGTGGCGGCGTCCTCCATGAGGTTGAAGATGGGCACGCAGCCGGTACCCGCCAGCCACGCGCCCATGTACTGGATGCCGATGTTGATGTTGGTGCGAAGGCCTTGCTCCGTGATGGGCCCCTTGGGCTGGAAGTCGAGCAGATCCTGGGCGCGCACGTGCACATCGTCGCGCTGGCGGTGGATCTGGTTGGGCGTGGTCATGACTTTGTCGAAGGCCTCCTTGGCCACTGCCACCAGGCCGGGGTGGGCGACCCAGGTGCCGTCATGGCCGTCGTTGACCTCGCGCTCCTTGTCAGCGCGCACCTTGGCGATGGCGGCGTCGTTGGCGGCCACATCGTTTTTGATAGGGATCTGGGCCGCCATGCCGCCCATCGCGAAGGCGCCCCGGCGATGGCAGGTCTTGATGAGCAGCAGAGAGTAGGCGCGCATGAAGGGGCTTGTCATGGTGACCAGATGCCGGTCGGCCAGGATGAAGCCCGGCTGGGCGCGCAGCTTCTTGATGCAGGAGAAGATGTAGTCCCATCGGCCGCAGTTGAGGCCCGCGGAGTGCTCGCGCAGCTCGTACAGGATCTCGTCCATCTCGAAGGCCGCCAGGATGGTCTCGATGAGCACGGTGGCTTTGATGGTGCCCCGGGGAATACCGATCAGTTCCTGGGCGATGACGAACACGTCGTTCCACAGCCGGGCTTCCAGATGGCTTTCCATCTTCGGCAGGTAGAAGTATGTGCCGCCGCCCTTGGCGAGCCGCGCTTTG
>DAIPHN010000113.1:0-11194 GCA_036771335.1 Burkholderiales bacterium | reverse complement strand
ACGGGCCAGTTCTACGCGCTGTTCTTCCTTACCCAGACGCTGAAGATGGATGGCGCCACGGCCAATGTGCTGATCGCCATTTCGCTCCTCATCGGCACCCCGTTCTTCATCGTCTTCGGCTGGCTGTCCGACAAAATCGGCCGCAAGCCCATCATCATGACGGGCTGCCTGCTGGCCGCGCTCACCTATTTCCCGTTGTTCAAGGCGCTCACGCACTTTGCCAACCCCGCTCTCGAGGCCGCCCAGAAAAGCGCTCCGGTGGTGGTGGTGGCCGACCCGGCTGCTTGCTCCTTCCAGTTCAATCCGGTGGGCACAGCGAAATTCACTTCCTCGTGCGATATCGCCAAGAGCTTCCTGGCAAAAGCCTCGGTCAACTACTCCAACGAATCCGCTCCGCCCGGCACCGTTGCCTCCATCCGCATCGGCGAGGCCGTGCTCCAGGCCTTTGAGGGCCAAGGCCTGTCGAAGGAAGAGTTCAAGGCGCGCGCAGACGAATTCAACAAGGCGGCCGGCGACGCGACCAAGGCAGCGGGTTACCCGGCCAAGCTCGACATCTCCCAGGCCAACAAGCCGATGATCGTGCTCATCCTCGTGATCCTGGTGCTGTATGTCACCATGGTGTACGGGCCGATCGCCGCCATGCTGGTGGAGATGTTCCCCACGCGGATCCGCTACACCGCCATGTCGTTGCCCTACCACGTGGGCAATGGCTGGTTCGGCGGCTTTCTGCCCACCACTGCCTTCGCCATGGTGGCGGCCACCGGAGACATCTACTACGGGCTGTGGTACCCCATCGTGGTTGCCTCCATGACCTTCGTGATCGGCACCTTGTTTCTCAAGGAGACGCGTCACAGGACAATTCATGACGATTGACGGCTTATCGGCCGGCCTGATGCCGGTTGACGAGGCGCGGGCCGGCCGGTAGATTGCGCTCCCCGCGTGGGGAAACCCCCGCGCCTTGGCCAAGTAGCTCAGTTGGTAGAGCAGCGGACTGAAAATCCGCGTGTCGGTGGTTCGATTCCGCCCTTGGCCACCTTTGCGCGCCCGTCGGAGGCGCAGTTGCGGCGAGCCGTGAGCAATCCCGCACGGGTGGCCCGGGCCGCGGACGGTCCCGGTCACGTGGGCATGATGTTTCGCGCTCGGCACCTTGGGCTCCTCTGGCCAACCCAGGATGGGACGCCTGCGGCAATCCTCGTGGCCGCGCGCAAGCAGCGCGGCGCGAGCGGATCTCGTGGGTTTTGTATCCGAGCGAGCGCGCGAGGGAAGGGGTGGATCCCCTGGCCGCAGACAGGCGCAGCCGTTCGTTCCCGCGAAACGACCGCCTGTCGGCCTTGTTTTGACAGTCTCCGCGGTACGAAAATATTCTTTTTCCAATGCGGGTATGCGAGTCGTGCCCGCCTGGCGATTCGTCGCTCACCCACAGTCGGGTTACTTCCTCCATGAAAAACGTTTCCGGATTGACTCTCATCGAGCTGATGGTCGTGGTGGCCATCGCCGGGATCCTGGCTGCGGTCGGTTATCCCATGTATGTCGACTACGTGATCCGCGGTCGCCTCACGGAGGCATTCTCCACTCTGGTTGCTCAGGGTGTGCGGATGGAGCTGTATTTCCAGGACCAGCGCACCTACGTGGGCGCCTGCGCCATCAACACGGTGGCACCACCCATGACCGACACCAGCAACTTCACCTTCACGTGCCCCACCCTGCCCGCGACCGCATACACCCTCACGGCCCCCGGCGCGGGCACCATGAGCGGCTTCGTCTTCGCGCTGGACCAGACCAACGGTCGAAAAACCACCGGCCTGCCTACCGGCTGGACAACGCCCATCCCAAACACGTGCTGGGCAATCAAGAAGAACGGCTCGTGCTGATTCTCCTCCCGCGCCAGGGTGGCATGACCCTGCTGGAAGCGCTCATCGGCCTGGCGGTCCTTGGCGTGCTGATGGGCTTGGCGCTACCCGCTTTTCAGGAATGGACGCGCAACGCGCAGATTCGCAATGCAGCCGATGCCATGGCCAACGGGCTGCAATTTGCGCGCGCCGAGGCCATTTCGCGCAACGGACTGGTGCAGTTCCGGTTCGTCTCGACCACTTCCAGCTGGCAGGTGTGGGACGTCCCGAGCGATAGCCAGATTCGCGCCTGGTCGCCCCAGCAGGGGGCTCTCAACACCACGGTCACGGCCACGGGGGGCGATACGGTCACATTCAACGGTGTCGGGCGGGTCGTGCCCAACCCCGCCACTCCTGGACCCCCGCCGCCAACCCTGACCCAGCTGGACATCACCGCCACCTCCGGCGCCACCAGTGCTACGCGCGCGCTGCGGGTCACCATCGGCGTCGCCGGGAGCGCACGCATGTGCGATCCGGCGGTCAGTGTCGTTGGCGATCCCCGGGCCTGTTGACGGAGACTGCCAGCCATGAAGGGCCCAATTCAAGCGGGTGGGCAGCGCGGCGTCATGCTCCTGGAGGCGCTCATTGCGATCCTCCTGTTCTCCCTGGGGGTCCTCGCGCTGATCGGTTTACAGGCGCGCTCAATCACTTTCGCCGGGCAAGCCAAGTATCGTGCCGATGCGGTGCTGCTGGCGGACGAGGTTATCGGCCTCATGTGGTCCGACCGCGCCAACGTCCCGAGCTACGCGTGGTCGAGCGGCGCCCCGCCGAGCGTCCTCACCGGATGGGCCGCCAAGGTCACGGACAGGCTCCCGGGCGTGGGTGTCAAGACTCCCGTCATCGGCGTCTCCTCGACCACATACACCGTGCCCGCAGCCTACACCCTGCACACGGTTACGGTGGAGGTGTTCTGGCGCACGCCGGAAGAAGAAGCCGCCGGCGCGCCGCATCACCGGATCTTGACCACCTCCTATATCCAGAACTGACCATGTTCTCATCGCAACGCTCACTTGCCCCACGTCGTGCCCAGGAAGGGCTGGGTCTCGTGGAACTCATGGTGGCCGTGGTCATCGGCTTGGTCGGTATGGTGGCGCTTTTCCAGTTGTCCAAGATGGCGGAAGGCCAGCGGCGCACCACCACCAGCGGCAGCGACGCCCAGACCAGCGGCACGGTCGCCCTGTACATGATCCAGAGTGACTTGCGCCAGGCGGGCTACGGGCTGAACTGGAACATCCTGCTGGACTGCGGCGCGGTCAACGCCTACGACGCCACGCGAGCACCTTCTACCCTTCCCGTGTTTCCCGTTACACCGGTGCTCATCGATGCTGCCGTACCCGCAACCTCATCGGACACGGTGACCGTTTTGTACAGTTCCAGTCAGAAGATGGCGAGCCCCGTTCGAATCACCGCGAACATGGCGAACGCCACGGATGATTTCACGGTGTCCAACCGCTTCGGGTACACGTTGGGCGACAGAATGCTGGTGGCGCAAACCGGCCTGGGATGTGCCGTGGCACAGGTGTCCGGCTTGCCCACGGGCAACAACAACATCGAGCATACGAGCGGCACCTATCCTTACAACGCGCCCGGTGCCTTCAGTCTCTCCTTCAACACCGGCGCCCGGGTTTTCAACCTCGGCCCGTCGCCCGTTCGCAACGTGTACCGCGTGGATAGCAACAACCTGGTGGTGAGCAACGTCCTCGACTCCGACACCAGTCAGGTATTGGCTTCGCAGATCGTGCAAATGCGGGCCCAGTACTGCAAGGACACCAACGGCGACAACTCCACGGACACCTGCGACACCACGACACCCACCACCGCCGCCGGCTGGCGCCAGGTGCTCTCCGTGCGGGTGGGACTGGTGGCGCGCAGCGCCCAGCCCGAAAAGCCCTTCGGCGGGGGTGTGTGCGACGCCACCACCACCGCGCCCACATGGCAGGGCGGTTCCTTCGACTTGTCGGCGTCCGCGGACTGGCAGTGCTACCGCTACCGGGTGTTCGAAACCCTTGTCCCGTTGCGCAACCAGATCTGGTTCCAGACATGAATGCCCGTTCCGCAGTGCCGGCCTGGTTCGCCAGAGCTCCACGGCCTCATGGCCAGCGCGGCGTGGTGTTGATGATCACGCTTATCGTGCTCGCCGCCCTCATGCTGGCGGCCGTGGCCCTGTTGCGCGCCGTGGACACGGGCAACCTCGTGGCGGGCAACATGGCCCTCAAGGGCGCAGCCCTGAACGCCAGCGACAAGGGTTTCGAGTCAGCCCTGCGCTGGATCGTGGATAACCATGGAACCCTCAACAACGACAATGCGGCCCAGGGTTACTGGGCGGCCGCGCCCTCTTCCGAGCCGGACTGGACCACCAGCGCGGCATGGTCCGCGGCATTCTGCATCGACAGCTGTGTTGCCGATTCAGCCGGCAACACGATCTACTACGTCATCCACCGCATGTGCACCACCACGGGCGTGCCAGGCTCTTCCAGCCCCAATCCCTGCGCGGTGGTCACGGGCACCAGCGCGGGCAACAGCTCGGTCGCGGGCTCCTCGCCCATTCCTTACCAGCGAGTCTATTACCGGGTCACGGTGCGGGTGTTGGGCCCGCGCAACACTGTCTCGGTGGTGCAGTCCATGGTTGTGGGCGGCTAATCGGTCCCACGTTACTTGAGTCCTTCGTTCAGCAGGAGACGTTGAAATGGGCGCTTCACACCTTGTGCGAATTCCTCGCCTGACCGGCTTGTCTCTCGCGATGGCGCTCGCTATCGGGGTGGTGGTGGCGCCGCCGGAGGCCGCGGCGGTTACCGACATCTCCGACGTGCCCCTGGCCTCAGTCTCGGGGGTCAAGCACAACCTCATGTATATCCTGGACGATTCTGGTTCCATGAGTCTCGACCATCTTCCCGACTATGTCTGGGGTGTGGCTGATGCGGGCTACAGGGCCGCCGCTTACAACCTCATCTACTACAATCCCAAGGTGACCTACCGGCCCGGGGTGAACGCCGACGGCAGCAGCCGGCCTTCGCAGGGCTCGCCGTGGACAGCGGTGGTGAATAACTCGTACGAGACCCCGGTGACCACGAGGGATCTGGCAAACGCCACACCTGGCTTTGTGGAAACCACTTTCTGCAACCGGGCTCTAACTCCCCGTGTCTGCAAACAGCAGGGAATCGACAATCTGTACGGTGGGTCGGATGCCTTTGCGCTCGATACGCCGCCGGGGCCCGCCTTCACCGGTGTTACTTTCAACCGCGCCGGCAACACTGTCACCGGGCAAACCACCACCGCCCACGGCTTCAGCGTGGGTCACACCATCACCGTCACCGGCGCGGGAGGTTGCAGCGCACCCGTGGCGGTGGTCACGTCGACGCCTACCACCACGAGCTTTACTTTCGATTACGGCAGTACGTCCACGCCCGCGTGCACCACCGGCACGGTGCGTCGTGCCGTGACGGGTTATCCCGAGAACACCCTCACAAAGTTCAACCCCACCTTCACTACCTCGGCGCTGGCGAAGGCCGGGACCGCCGTGACCGTGACTCACATGAATCACCTGATGGTCGTGGGAGACATCATCACCGTAACGGCGGGCGGTGCGGCATGCAACGTGGCCAGCGTGCAAGTCACTGCCGTGACAGCGGCAACGTTCACCTATCCCACGGCTTCCGCCGTTGCCTGCACAGGCACCTATACCATCACCCGGAATGTGTACAGCGTCACTTCTACTTTGAACACCAGGCCCCACTATTTCGACATCCTGCCCACGGAGTATTGCCGGGACGAAACGCTCGTCGACTGCATCGCATCCGCCAGCCCTTCGGGCGCCTACACATTTCCGGCGCCGGTGCGTTTCTGCCGTACGGTTGCAGCGGCCACATCGCCACCGCCGGTATCCACGCCGGTGGTGACTTCGCTTCCCCCTGGGCGCCTCTGCCAGGGCATGTTCTCGGACTTGGTCAACCCCTTGCGGTTCCGCGACCCTCGTTTCGGCGTGTTTCGCCGCGTGGATATCTTGCCCGCCACCCCTACCTACGCCGGCAGCGTGCGCGCGGACCGCGCCGATTGTGTGGCCAGGCCCGTGTGCACCTACACCGAGGAGATGACCAACTATGCCAACTGGTGGACCTATTACCGTACCCGCATGCAGATGATGAAGACGGTCTCCGGGCACGTATTTTCCACCCTGCCCGACACCCTGCGCGTGGGGCTCATCACCATCAACCCCGTCGTCTGGCCGTCGACCACCGTTTCACCTGATAGGTACCTCCCCATCGCGGATTACAATACCACGCAGAAGACCGCGTTCTTCGCCAGCCTCTACGCGCAGCAGCCCACCGGTGGCACGCCGCTGCCCACGGCTCTTTCCAGGGTGGGGCGCCACTACGCCGGCATGCAAGATGGCATCAACCTCGGCATGACCGGCGACCCGGTCCAGTTTTCGTGCCAGCGAAACTACGCCCTGCTCACCACCGATGGTTACTGGTTCGGTGGTGCCGGGGTCCGTATCGACGGCGCCACCGCGGTGGGCAACTGGGACAACAGCGAGACCCTGACGGCGCCGGGCGATCTGAACAATACCGCGGGCGCCATCGCCACTCGTGCGGACGGCCGCTTCGACGGCAACTGCGGTGGGGATTGCGCGAATACCCTGGCGGACGTGGCCATGTATTACTGGGCGCAGGATCTCCGGCCGACGCTGGAGAACAACGTGAAGTCCAGCGCTGCCAACCCGGCCTACTGGCAGAACATGACCACCTTCACCATCGGCATGGCCAACGGCCTGATGAGATGGACGTCCACCTACGACACTTCCCCCACAGGGGACTTCGCCAACATCAAGGCAGGTGCCGTGGACAACTGCTGGTGGAACCCCGCCGCCATCTGCGACTGGCCCCGGGTGCCCGCAGGTCTTACTCCCAGACTCGACGACCTCTGGCACACCGCCGTGAACGGTCGCGGCAAGTTCTACCAGACCTTGGACCCCGTCAGCCTCGCGAACGGGCTGTCCGACATGCTCCTCACGATCGACGGCGACAACGTGGGGTACGCTGCCGCCTCGGCCACTGGCGGCACCGAGCTCAGCCCGGACAACGACGTCTTGTACAGCGGCAGCTACAAGCCCGGCGCGTGGACGGGCGAGGTTGTAGCCCGTAAGGTGGACATTGCCACGGCGGAGGTGAATTCTGCTATCGAGTGGTCGACCAGGACCAGCCTTGACCTGAAGGTGGCGGCAAACTCCGATACGCGCAACATCTACACCTTCGACAGCTTGAATCCCTCCACCAACCTCAAACCCTTCAAGTACAGCGATTTGACCGCCGCGGAGAAACCCTTGTTTGACAACGCGTGCATCCCCGCCAGCAACATGACCCAGTGCGGGGCGCTGAACGCGACCGCGCTGGCGGTCGCCAACAGCGGCGACGCGCTGGTGAACTTCCTGCGGGGCCAGCGCGGGCACGAGGGAACGGTGTTCCGCCAGCGCGAGAACGTGCACGGCGACGTCGTGCACGCCGAACCCGTGTATGTGGGAGCGCCTGTCATGGAGTTCACCGATGCGGTAACGCCCAACTACGCCACGTTCAAGGCCGACAATGCGACGCGCCAGCCGGTGGTTTACGTGGCAGCCAACGACGGCATGCTCCACGCGTTCGACGCGCGTGTTCCCGGCACCAGCGGCAGTGAGCTGTGGGCATACGTGCCGCGCATGCTCTTCTCCAAGCTGCGCCTGCTGGCCGACAGCCAGTATCGGGCGAAGCACAGGTTCTTCGTGGATGGCTCGCCCAAGGTGGCGGACGCCTTCTTTGGCGGCGCCTGGCACACGGTGCTGGTGGGCGGCCTGAACGCGGGCGGCCGCGGCTACTACGCGCTGGACATCACCGATCCCGTCAACCCCAAGGCCTTGTGGGAGTTCTGCAGCGACAGCGCCGTGTGCTCTGTTTCGAGCGCAAACCTCGGTCTCACCTATGGCTACCCGGTCATCACCAAGCGCGCCGCCGATGGCAAATGGGTGGTGCTGGTCACATCCGGATACAACAACGTGTCTCCTGGCAACGGCGAGGGCCGGCTTTTCGTGCTCGACCTCCAGACTGGCGCCATCCTCGACGAAATCCCCACCGGCACCGGCACGGTAGCCGACCCGAGTGGCCTGGCCCGGATATCCGGGTGGAACGACGACCCGATGACGAACAACACCACCAAGTGGGTATACGGTGCCGACCTCAAGGGCAACATGTGGCGCTTCGATATCGGCACCTCTTCGGGCAGTGTCATGAAGCTCGCCGAGTTGAAGAGCAGTACTGGTGCTGCGCAGCGCGTCACGACGCGCCCCGAGCTTGCCAGCATCCAGGGCCAGCGCGTGGTGTTCGTGGGCTCGGGTTCGCTCCTGGGCTCCACGGACCTTTCAACCACGGCGATGGAGTCGTTCTACGCCTTCAAGGACACCTTTCCCGAAGGCGCCACCGTGGGGTACGGGTCCACGCTGCGCAGCACCCTGGTGGAGCAGACGTTTTCCCAAGTGGCCAATACGCGCACCATATCGGAGAACGCGGTGGACTGGAACACCGGTTCCGGCTGGTTCTTCGACTTCCTGACCCCGGGGGAGAGGGTCAACGTGGACCCGAGGACCTACGTGGATGCGCAGATCGCCCAGGGCAGGGTGCTGGTCGCAAGCAACATTCCCGGCGCCGATGCGTGTGCCGCGGGTGGCACGAGCTGGTTCTACGTGCTGGACTATGCCACCGGCAGCTACCCGCTGGGCATGAGCACCAACTTCGCGCACTACAACGCGAGCGCGATGATTGCAGGCTTCACTGTTGCGAAAACGAACCAGGGCAGAATATGGGGCATCGTCAAATACACGGGCTTCGGCTCGGGCAGCCCCTCCCACTGTAGACCCGACCTAGACTGCCAATTTGATGCTCTCAATCCAGCCGGGGATTACCGCCGGGCCACATGGCGCCTGATCGGCAACTAGCGCGGCTTCACGGAGTGGCCAACGGGGCGCGCTTTCCCGGCGCCGCCCCGTACCCGCGGGAGAAGGTGGTGCCGCGGCGGCAGCCAGGGGTTGCTCCTCGCCGGGCTTATACTCCGATTGATCCTTTTCCCCGTTCGCTACGCTTGGCTGCCCCGCATGGAACTGGTCGCCTTCGGCGTCAATCACCAGACCGCGCCCCTCGCCATTCGCGAGCAGGTGGCCTTCCCGGCTGAGCGCTTGGAGCCGGCGCTGCACAGCCTGCGCGCTCTCGAGGGTGTGCACGAGGCGGCCATTATTTCCACCTGCAACCGCACCGAGCTCTATTGCGCCACCGCCGCGCCTCGCCCGGTGGTGGACTGGCTGGCTGCCTACCACGCGCTGAGCGTGCCGCGGCTGGAGCCCTACCTCTACCAGTTGCCCCGCGAGCGGGCCGTGGGCCACGTGTTCCGGGTGGCCAGCGGGCTCGACTCCATGGTGCTGGGCGAGGCGCAGATCCTCGGCCAGATGAAGCAGGCCGTGCGAACCGCCGAGCACGCCGGCACCCTGGGCACGGTGCTGCACAAGCTCTTCCAGCGCACCTTTTCGGTGGCCAAGGAGGTGCGTACCCGCACCGACATCGGCGCCAGTTCCGTTTCCCTGGCAGCGGCCGCCGTGCGTGTGGCCGAACGGATCTTTCCCTCCATCCAGGGGCAGAGCGTGCTGTTCATCGGCGCTGGCGAGATGATCGAACTGTGCGCCCGGCACTTCCAGGCGCGCGGGCCCCGCCAGGTGACCTTCGCCAACCGCCCCACCGAGCGCGCCGCGGCGCTGGCCGGGCAGTTCGGCGCGGAGCCGCGGCCGCTCGCCGACGTGCCATCCATGCTGGCGCGCCAGGACATCGTGGTGTCCTGCACGGCCTCGCCGCTGCCCATCATCGGCAAGGGCATGGTGGAGCGGGCGCTCAAGGCGCGCCGCCACCGGCCCATGGTGATCGTGGACCTGGCCGTGCCCCGCGACGTGGAGCCCGAGGTGGCGGCTCTGGGAGACGTGTTCCTCTACACTGTGGACGACCTCGGGCGCATCGTGCGCGAGGGCCTGGAGAGCCGCTCCGCCGCCGTCGACGAGGCCGAGTCCATCATCAGCGGCGGGGTGGCCGAGTTCATGCGGTGGCTGGAGAGCCGCGAGATGGTGCCCGCCATCCGCGCGCTGCGCGACCAGGCCGAGCGCATGCGCCGCCACGAGATGGAGCGTGCCCTGAAGGCGCTAGCCCGCGGCGACGATCCGAAGTCCGTGCTGGAGTCCCTGTCCCAGGGCCTCACCAACAAGCTCATGCATGCCCCCACCCAGGCCCTGCACGGCGCCGAGGCGGGCGAGCGCGACCGCCTCCAGGGATTGATCGCCCGGCTGTTCGCCGTCGCGCGGGAATAATGAAGGCCGGCATCGAGGCGAAGCTCGCGCAGCTCGGCGCGCGGCTCGAGGAGCTCAATCGCCTGCTCGCCCACGAGCGCGCCACGGCGGACATGGACAGCTACCGCCGCCTCACCCGCGAGCACGCCGAGCTCGAGCCGGTGGTGGCGCTGTACCAGGAGCGTTTGCAGGGCCAGCACGACCTGCAGACCGCCCAGCAGATGGTGGCCGAGCCCGAACTCAGGGAGTTCGCCGAGGGCGAGATCCGCGATGCCCGCGAGCGCATCGCCCGCATCGAGGCAGAACTGCGGGTCAAGCTGCTGCCCCGCGACCCCAACGACGAGCGCAGCATCTTTCTGGAGATCCGCGCTGGCACGGGCGGCGACGAGTCGGCGCTGTTCGCCGCCGACCTGCTGCGCATGTACACGCGCTTCGCCGAGCGCCAGGGCTGGCGCGTGGAGGTGATCTCCCAGAGCCCCTCGGAGCTGGGCGGCTACAAGGAAATCATCTGCAAGATCGTCGGCCAGGGCGCGTACTCGAAGCTCAAGTTCGAGTCGGGCGCCCACCGGGTGCAGCGCGTGCCGGTCACCGAGTCCCAAGGCCGCATCCACACCTCGGCCTGCACCGTGGCCGTGCTGCCGGAGGCCGACGAAGTGGATGCCGTGGTGATCAACCCCGCGGAGATCCGCGTGGATACCTTCCGCGCCTCCGGCGCCGGCGGCCAGCACGTGAACAAGACCGACTCGGCGGTGCGTGTCACCCACCTGCCCACGGGCATCGTGGTGGAGTGCCAGGACGACCGCTCCCAGCACAAGAACCGCGCCCAGGCGCTGTCGGTCCTGGCCGCCCGCATCAAGGATCGCCAGTTGCGCGAGCAGGCCGCCCGCACCGCCGCGGCGCGCAAGTCGCTGGTGGGCAGCGGCGACCGCTCCGAGCGCATCCGCACCTACAACTTTCC
>DAIPHN010000112.1:0-11213 GCA_036771335.1 Burkholderiales bacterium | reverse complement strand
CGGCATGGGCTTCGACAAGCCCTACGTGCGCTTCGGGTCCCACCGCGATCTGCCCCGCAGCATCGAGGGCTACTACCAGTAAACCGGCCGTGCGGGACGCGACGGCGCGCCCGCCGACGCCTGGATGGCCTACGGCCTGGCCGACGTGGTGCAGCAGCGCCGCTTGATCACCGAGTCCGAGGCAGACGAGGCCTTCAAGCGCGTGGCCTCGGCCAAGCTCGACGCCCTGCTCGGCCTGTGCGAGACCGCCGCCTGCCGCCGGGTGCGGCTGCTGGCCTACTTCGGCGAAGCTTCGGAGCCCTGCGGCAACTGCGACAGCTGCCTTTCGCCGCCCGAGACCTGGGACGCCACCGAGGCCGCCCGCAAGGCGCTGTCGGCCATCTACCGCACTGGCCAGCGCTTCGGCGCCATGCATCTCATCGACGTGCTGCGCGGCCACGACGGCGAGCGCATCCGCCGCTGGGGTCACCAGAGCCTGTCGGTGTTCGGCGTGGGCGCCGACCTGGACGAGGCCGGCTGGCGCATCGTCTTCCGCCAGCTGGTAGCCCTGGGGCTGGCGGCCGTGGACCACGCTGCCCACGGCGCCCTCACCCTGACCGAGGCCAGCCGCCCGGTGCTGCGGGGCGAGCAGGCGGTGCAGATGCGCCGCCACGTGGCCCGGCCCCGCGCCGCGCGGCCCCAGCGCCTGCCGGCCGGCAGCACCCCGCTGGATGCCGAAGCCCAGGGCCTGTTCGAGCGGCTGCGGGCGTGGCGCATGGCGGAGGCGCGCGCCCAGGGAGTGCCGCCGTACGTGATCTTCCACGACAGCACCCTCGCCGAACTGGCGCGCCGCCGGCCCGGCGCGCCGGCCGAGCTGGCCGCCGTGGCGGGCATGGGCGCGCGCAAGCTCGAACGCTACGGATCCCCCGTGCTGCGCGTGATCGCCGGCGAGCCGGTGGAAGCGCCGCCCGGCGCCAGTGGCTCTGCATGAACCGCCGCAGCCCGATGCATGGGCATGACGGGCTACAGCACCCCCGACATCCACCACGTGGCCATGGAGGGCGCGCTGTTCACCGACTGACCTGGCCAGCAAGACTGGCACGGCCGCACCTGCGGCGTTCCTCGCCCGCCAGTCGCCCCTTCCTACCCGTCTCGCCAAGGCGGGCCTGGCCGTAACGCCCGAGAGCGTGAAGAAGAACGCTCCCACCGTCGCCATCCTCCTCAAGGCGCGGGGGTGTGTCACCGGCCAGTGCGGCTGGAACCACCCGGGCGGCCGTGGCGACATGCTGCCCGCCGCCCACAGCTTTGACCGGTTCTTCGGCAGCCTCGACCACCTCAACGCCGAGGAAGCGCCCGAGAACCCCGACCATCCCGAGGACCCCGCCTTCCGCAAGCGCCTCGACCCCCGCGGTGTGATCCAAGGCTTCGCCGAGGGCCGCACCGGCCGCCCCGCGAATTCATCTACTGGACCAACGACGGCCAGGTGGCGGCGCTGCGCTACGACGGCTGGAAGATCACCTTCCTCCAGCGGGAGCACGAGGGCCTGAAGGTCTGGCAGCAGCGCTTCACGCCGCTGCGTGCGCCCACGCTCACCGACCTGCGTGCCGACCCCTTCGAGCGCGCCGAACCGGAAAACGCCAGGGGCTACCAGCGCTGGTGCCTGGAGCGCATGTTCGCCATCGCGCCGGCTGGCGCCTACGTGGCCCGGCGGCTACCGAGCTTTCGCGAGTTCCCGCCGCGACAGAAGCCCGGCAGCTTCAACCTCGACCGCGCCATGGAAGCGGTGACGTCCAGCTCGCGGCATTGAGCTCCTCCCCCCCTCGCCACGAGGGGGCTATCCCAGGAGTGCTGGACGCGTACTGCGTCAGTAGAGTTTCTCGACGCCCTCGTCCAGCACCACCTGCACCAGCTTCGGACCTTCCCGGCGCATCCACGCCGCCCGCAGCACGGGCTCCAGTTCCGCGCTGCGATCCACACGCACGGCCTCGCAGCCAAACCCCTGGGCCAGCCGCACGAAGTCCACGCCGCCGATGTCGTTGCCCGGCGCGCCGGGAATGCCCAGCATGGCACCGAAGGATTTCAGCGCCCCGTAGCCGCCGTTGTCGAAAATCACGAACACGATGGGCAGGCGCAGCTGCGCCGCACTCCACAGCGCCTGGATGGAATAAAGACTCGATCCGTCGCCGCACAGGCACAGCACCGGCGCGCCCGGGCTGCCCAGCGCCACGCCCACGGCGGCGGGCAGCGCCCAGCCCAGGCCGCCGCTGGCGGCGGCGAAAAACCCGCCGCTGCGCGTGATGGGAAAGTGCTCGCGCAACACGCCACGGTGCGTGGGCGCCTCTTCCACCACCAACGCCCCGGGCGGCAGGGTGCGCCGCAAGGCCGCCATGAGCACCGCGCCGTTGGGACGCTCTTCCACCAGCGGCGCCGGGGCCGGCACGCGGCCCCGCCCGGGCGGGCGCTGCAACACCGGCAGCGACGCCCGCAGCGCCTCGATGCCGGCGCGCGCCGAACAGCGCAGCGCCCGGCCCGCCAGGGCGCGGGCGGCGGCGTGCTCGTCGTCGGTCAACAGCCACAGCGATGCGCCCGGCGGCAGCACCGCACCCTCGGTGTGCACGTGGTAGGTGAACACAGGCGCGCCGATCACCAGCACCAGCTCGTGCCCGGCCAGCCGCGCAGCCAGCTGAGCGCGTACCGGCGGCAGGTGACCGGCGAACAGCCGGTGATCCTCCGGGAAGCTGGCACGACCCGACATGGGACTTGACCACACCGGCGCCTCCAGTTGCTCGGCCAGGGCCACCGCCGCGTCCCAGCCACCGTCCTGGTCCACCGCCGCGCCCAGCACCAGCACCGGCGCGCGGGCAGCGGCCAGGGCCGCGGCCAGTTCCGCCAGCGCCACCGGGTCGGGCGCCACGCCCGCCGTCACGTGGCGGGGCGGCACGGGGTCGGCCTCGCGGTCCCAGTCATCCTCGGGAATAGACACGAACACCGGCCCGCAGGGCCGCTGCCGCGCAAGCTGCCAGGCCCGGGCGATGGCCGCCGGCACATCCGCCGCGCTGGCGGGTTCCTCGCTCGACTTCACATAGGGCCGCGGAAAACTCGCCGCTTCAGTGGCAAACAGGTAGGGCTCGGCACCGAACAGCGCCCGCGTCTGCTGCCCCGCCGTGATCACCAGCGGCACCTGGTTGCGCCAGGCGGTGAAAATGCTGCCGGCCGCGTGCCCCACCCCGGCGGCGGAGTGCAGGTTCACGAAGGCCGGCCGGCCTGTGGCCTGGGCATAGCCATCGGCCATGGCCACCACCACCGACTCCTGCAGCGCCAGCACATAGCGGAACTCCCGCGGCCAGTGGCGGAAGAACTTCATCTCGGTGGACCCGGGGTTGCCGAACACCGTGGTCATGCCGGTGTCGCGCAGGAACGCGTGGACGGCTTCGCGAACGGTGAAGGGGGCCTGCATCGGATCGCCAGGCGGGTTCACGAGCGCGGCGCGGCGCTCAAGCCGGCAGCAGCGCCTCGATACGCGGGCGCAGGCTGTCCGGCGTGGCGCCGGGCGCGAAACGCTGCACCTGCGCACCATCGGCGCTCACCAGGAACTTGGCGAAATTCCACGGGATGTCGGCCCTGCCGTCGGCCGCCGGCGCGGCCGCCTTGAGGTGCACGAAGAGCGGGGCGGCGCCCGGGCCGTTCACCTCGACCTTCGCGGACAGTGGAAAGCTCACCCCGTAATTGCGCTGGCAGAAGGCGGCGATCTGCTCCGCGCCGCCGGGTTCCTGACCACCGAACTGGTTGCACGGGAAACCGATCACCACCAGTCCGCGCGGCCCGTAGTCCTTCCAGAGCTGCTCCAGCCCCGCGTACTGAGGGGTGTAGCCGCACTGGCTCGCCACGTTGACGATCAGCAGCGGCTGGCCTGCCCAGGTCGACAGCGGCATCGGCTTGCCGTCAAGGCTGGTGGCGGGGAAGTCGTGGACGCGGACGGTCATGAAGGTCTCCGGGTTCGATTGACACGATGCGCGATTGTACGGAGCCGGGCCCCGCGGTGACCGGCGACATGGGATGCGGCTGCGCGGCGCGTTTCCCGATCGGCGCCGGCCCTGTAGGCTTGGAGGCCCGGACACGAACCTCCAACCAGCCCGCCGATGCCCGAACAGCCCGCCACCACCCGCCCTGGCGAACTCAGCCTCCGGCAGGACGTGGTCAACGTGATCCTTTCCCGGGGCGAATTGCGCCGGGAGGAGATTCAGCGCGTCTGGGATCTCGACGACGAGACCTACTTCGCGCTCAAGTCCGCGCTCGACAATGAACGGCTGCTCGAGGGCATGCCGGGCGTCGGCGGTTTCCGTGCCCGCATCGCGCGACGCCCCCTGCCGCCGGACGAACCCGGTTCGGTGGACGGCCTGTTCCGCACCACCTGGGAACTGCAGGCCGTGGAGCGGCTCGCCGGCCTGCTCTCCCACAAGGCGCTCGAGGATCTGCTCGGCGACCTGGTCTACACCCTGCGGCGGGTGCGCATGAAGGCCACGGGCGAGGACCGGCGGGGCACCAAGCGCGAACTGGCCGCCGCGCTGCTCATCGCCCGTGGCATCGACCTGTTCCGTGACCGTGACGTCCGCCAGGAGGTGGCGTCACGGGCGCATGCGGAAAGCCCGCGACGCTGGACGCCCGGCAAGGACGCCGCCATCGCCTTCGTGCAGGCGGCCGGCTTCCCGCGCGAGCTGGCCGGCATCCCTGCCGACGACTCTCCCCAGGACTTCGAGTACCTGGAGGGGCGCGTGGAACTGCCCCCGCTGCAGCCCTTCCAGCTCGAGGTGCAGGCCGGGCTGATGAAGCAGCTCGCGCAACCAAGCGGGCGCTGCATCGTCACGCTGCCCACGGGGGCGGGAAAGACGCGTACCGCCGTGGACACGCTGCGCGACTTCCTTACCGCACACTGGAACGAGACGGGCGACGGCTCCGCGGTGGTGTGGCTCGCGCACACCGAGGAGCTGTGCGAGCAGGCCTACCAGTGCTTCCGCCAGGTGTGGCAGTCGTCGGTGAACGTGGCGCCGCTGCTGCTGT
This sequence comes from Burkholderiales bacterium, assembly GCA_036771335.1. Classification (GTDB taxonomy): domain Bacteria; phylum Pseudomonadota; class Gammaproteobacteria; order Burkholderiales. The sequence continues at coordinate 6,176 of DAIPHN010000112.1, read as the reverse complement.
TCCGCTTTTGGGGGCGCTACACCCAGGACCTGGTGCGCCACCGCGACACCATCGAGACCATGGCCGCCCGCTGCGCGGTGTTCGTGTCCACGCCGCAGCGCGTGCTCAATCTCATGGACAACCGCGTGGAGCACGGCTTCGAGACCCTGCAGAAGCTGCAGCGGGCTTGCGTGGTGCTGGTGGTTGACGAGGCGCATCGGGCAGGGGCCGCCTCGTACCGCCGCATCGTCGACGCCTTCGCCTCAGCCAGGGCCGAGGTCCGCGTGGTGGGGCTCACCGCCACGCCGTTTCGCGCAGAGTACGACGCCCGCGACCCCGACGCGGGCACCCGTTCGCTGCGCGCACTGTTCGGTACCATCGTCGAGCCGCTGCGCACCCTCGGCGAGGACGCGCGCGCGGCGCTGCAGGACAAGGGCTTCCTGGCCCGACCCGCGTGGGAGACGATCCGCACGCGCACCCACCTGCGCGCGCCACCGCTGCCCCCCGACCGTCTCACTGAGGACGACGTGGAAAAGGTCGACCACGCCCTGCGCATCCGCGCCGACAACCCCGATCGCCGCATGACCGTGCTCGAGGCCGTGGCGCCGCTGTGCGCCAACCCGGGCCACCGCATCATCTACTTCGGCCCCAGCGTGCTCGACGCCGAGTGCATGGCCTTCCTGCTGCGCTCGCGCGGCATCGCGGCGGCCTTCGTGAGCGGCGGCACACGCGACGTCACGCGCAGGCGACTGATCGCCGAGTTCCGCGAAGGCGCCCTGCAGGTGCTGTGCAACTGCGAGGTGCTCACCACGGGCTTCGACGCACCGCGCGTGACGCACGTGGTGATGGCGCGCCCCACCGTGAGCCAGGTGCTCTACGAGCAGATGGTGGGGCGCGGGCTGCGCGGACCCGGTTTTGGCGGCACGGCAAGCTGCGTCATCGTCGATCTCGAGGACAACTACCGGTCCGACCGGCCGGTGCTGGGGTACCAGGCGTTCCGGGAGCTGTGGACCCGGGGAAGGCGGTTGCGGGCGGGCGCGCGCGGAGAAATCCCCGCCGGCCCGCCTGCTTCAAAGAGAGAGTGACCCGGCGGCGCACGACGCCGGGATTGCACGTCCGCTGCGCGTAGAATCCCGGGCCTTGCCGGCGACAGCGGGACTCACCCGCGCCGGCCCTGCAGTCTCCAATCCTGCGCGTGCCCATGAACAAGCCCGCCGAACCCGCCGGCGCCATCGTCATTCGAGGCGCCCGGCAAAACAATCTTCGCAACCTGGACGTGACCATCCCCACGGGCGAGCTGCTGGTGGTGACCGGCGTGTCCGGCTCCGGCAAGTCCTCGCTGGTGTTCGACACCCTCTACGCCGAGGGCCAGCGCCGCTACGTGGAGACCTTCTCGCCGTACGCGCGCCAGTTCCTCGACCGCATGGACAAGCCCCAGGTGGACCGCATCGAGGGCATCCCGCCGGCCATCGCCATCGACCAGACCAACCCGGTGCGCACCTCGCGCTCCACGGTGGGCACCATGACGGAGCTGAACGACCACCTCAAGCTGCTGTTCGCCCGCGCCGCGCACCTGCACTGCAAGGGCTGCGGCCGCGAGGTGAAGCGCGACACGCCCGATGCGGTCACCGAAGAGCTGGCGGGGCGCGCCGCCGCCGCTGGCGACCCGCGCCTGATCGTCACTTTCCCGGTGACGGTGCCGAAGAACTTCGAAGAGGCCGAGGTGCTGAAGCTGCTGGAGGCCCAGGGCTACACCCGCATCCACGCGCGCCACGGCGACACGGTGGAGGTGGTGCAGGACCGCTTCCGGGCTGGCGGCGCGGAGCGCGCGCGCATCGCCGAAGCCGTGGAGGCTGCGCTGCGGGTGGGACAAGGGCGCATCGCCGTGTATCCGGTCCCGGACGATGCGCCCGCACAGGCCCCGGCGGCGCAACCGCCCGCGCCCTGGCGCTGGTCCACCGACCTGCACTGCCCCGACTGCGACCTGCACTACGCCGAGCCCACGCCCAGCGCCTTCTCCTTCAACTCGCCGGTGGGCGCCTGCGAGACCTGCCGCGGCTTCGGGCGCGTGATCGGCATCGATTTCGGCCTGATCGTGCCCGACGAGAACAAGACGCTCGCTGGCGGCGCGGTCAAGCCCTGGCAGACCCCCAGCTTCAAGGAGTGCCAGGACGACCTGATGAAGTACGCGCGCATGCGCGGCGTGGCCACCGACGTGCCCTTCCGCCACCTGCCGCCCGAGCACCGCCAGTGGGTGCTGGAGGGCGCGCCCGAGTGGCGCAGCTGGAGCAAGTCGTGGCCCGGCACCTGGTATGGCGTGCGGCGTTTCTTCGAATGGCTCGAGACCAAGAGCTACAAGATGCACATCCGCGTGCTGCTCTCCAAGTACCGCGCCTACACCCCCTGCGGCGCCTGCGAGGGGGCGCGCCTCAAGCCCGACTCGCTGCTGTGGCGGGTGGGCAGCCGGACCGGCGCCGATGGGGCGCTCGACCCGGCGCGCCGCTTCCGTCCGCGCGGCGTGTCCTGGGACCGCACCACCCTCGAGGCGCTGCCGGGCCTGTCGATCCACGACCTGATGCTGTTGCCCATCGAGCGGGTGCGCCGCTTCTTCGACGCTCTCGAGCTGCCAGCGCTGGGCGACGAGGCCACCGAGATGCTGCTGGGCGAGATCCGCGGGCGGCTCTCCTACCTCGAGGAGGTGGGCCTCGCCTACCTGACGCTCGACCGGCAGTCGCGCACCCTCTCCGGCGGCGAAGTGCAGCGCATCAACCTCACCACCGCGCTGGGCACCTCGCTGGTGAACACGCTGTTCGTGCTGGACGAGCCCTCCATCGGCCTGCACCCGCGCGACATGGGCCGGGTGATCGCGGTCATGCAGAAGCTGCGCGACGCGGGCAACACGCTGGTGGTGGTGGAGCACGACCCCCAGGTGATGTTCGCCGCCGACCGGCTGCTGGACATGGGCCCCGGGCCGGGCGAGCGCGGCGGGCGCATTGTCTACTTCGGCGATCCGCAGGCCATGCTGGCGCGCGAGGATTCGCTCACCGCCGCCTACCTGTCCGGCCGCCGGCGGCCCGACGCCGGGCTGCGCGCCAGCGCGCCCGATCCGCGCGGACCTCGTATCGAGCTCAAGGGCGTCACTGAGCACAACCTCAAGAACGTGGACGTGTCCATCCCGCTGCGCCGGCTGGTGTGCGTCACCGGCGTGTCGGGCTCGGGCAAGTCCACCCTCATCCAGGACGTGCTACACCCCGCGCTGCTCAAGGCCAGAGGAAAACCCACCGAGGTGCCCGGCGCCCACCGCGAGCTGCTCGGCGCCCAGCACCTGGCCGAGGTGGTGTTCGTGGACCAGTCCCCCATCGGCAAGACCACGCGCTCGAATCCGGCCAGTTACGTGGGCGCCTTCGACGCCATCCGCCGGCTGTTCGCCGCCGCGCCCGAATCAGTGCAGCGCGGCTACACCGCGGGCACCTTCAGCTTCAACTCCGGCGACGGCCGCTGCCCCGCCTGCGGCGGCAACGGCTTCGAGCACGTGGAGATGCAGTTCCTCTCCGACGTCTACCTGCGCTGCCCGGACTGCGACGGCACCCGCTACCGGCCCGAGGTGCTGGAGGTGAAGGTGGACGGACGCTCCATCGCCGATGTGCTGGAGCTCACCGTGGCCGAGGCGGTGAAGGTGTTCGCCGCCGACCGCGAGGCCCTGGCGCGCCTCAAGCCCCTGGCCGACGTGGGCCTCGAATACCTGCGCCTGGGCCAGCCCGTGCCCACGCTCTCCGGCGGCGAGGCCCAGCGCCTCAAGCTCGCCGGCCACCTGGCCGAAGCGGCCCTGGGCCAGTCGCAGCGCACGCTGTTCCTGTTCGACGAGCCCACCACCGGCCTGCACTTCGAGGACATCGCCAAGCTGCTGCGGGCCTTTCGCCGCCTGCTCGACGCCGGCCACTCGCTGCTGGTGATCGAGCATAACCTCGACGTGATCGGCGCCGCCGACTGGATCGTGGACCTGGGGCCCGAGGGCGGCGACGCCGGCGGCCAGGTGGTGTGCGAAGGCACGCCCGCCGAGGTGATGGCCCATCCGTCGTCCCACACGGGCCGCGCACTGCGCGACTACCAGGCCGCGCTGGGCAAGCCGCTCGCGGCCACGGAGCACCGCCCCGCGTATCGCCGCGTGGAGGCGCCGCGCGCCATCCGCATCAGCCACGCCCGCGAGCACAACCTGCGCGACGTGAGCCTGGACATCCCGCGCGAGGGCTTCACCGTGATCACCGGCGTGTCGGGCTCGGGCAAGTCCACGCTCGCCTTCGACATCGTCTTCGGCGAAGGGCAGCGGCGCTACCTGGAATCGCTCAACGCCTACGCGCGCCAGTTCGTGCAGCCCTCCTCGCGCCCCGATGTGGACGCCATCAGCGGCATCCCGCCCACGGTGGCCATCGAGCAGCGCACCAGCCGCGGCGGCCGCAAGAGCACCGTGGCCACGCTCACCGAGGTCTACCACTTCCTGCGCCTGCTGTTCATGAAGCTGGGCACCCAGCACTGCCCCCACGACGGCACGCCCATCGAGCCGCAGAGCGTGGACAGCATCGTGGCGCGGCTGATGCGCGACTACCGCGGGGTGCACGCCGGTGTGCTGGCGCCGCTGGTGGTGGCCCGCAAGGGCTTCTACACCGACCTGGCCAAGTGGGCCTCGGCCAAGGGCTACCCCTTCCTGCGGGTGGACGGCGAGTTCCTGCCCACCGCGAAGTGGCCGCGCCTGGACCGCTTCAAGGAGCACACCCTGGAGCTGCCCGTGGCCGACCTGGTGATCGCCCCCGAAAACGAAGCGCGCCTGCGCGAGGCGCTGGCCACCGCGCTGGAGCACGGCAAGGGCGTGGTGCACGTGATGGCGCCGCTGGACGGACTGATGGAAGGCAACGCCCGTCTGGAAACGCGCGTGTTCTCCACCCGGCGCGCCTGCCCCGCCTGCGGCACCAGCTACCCGGAACTGGACCCGCGGCTGTTCTCCTTCAACTCCCGGCACGGCTGGTGCGACACCTGCTACGGCACCGGCCTGAAGATCTCGGGTTTCGACGAGGAGCAGACCGGCGAAGAGATCTGGTGGAACGAGTGGTTCGAGGGCGACGCCCAGCCCTGCCCCGCCTGTGAAGGGAAGCGCCTCAATCCCGTCGCGCTCAACGTGCGCTTCCGCGACCGCTCCATCGCCGACATGACCGCCCAGGCGGCCGGCGACGTGCAGGCCTTTTTCGACGGCCTGAAGCTGGAGGGCCGCGAACTGGAGATCGCCCGCGACATCCTCGCCGAACTGCACAGCCGGCTGGGTTTCCTGCAGGACGTGGGCCTGGGCTACCTGGCCCTGGACCGCTCGGCGCCCACGCTCTCGGGCGGGGAGGCGCAGCGCATCCGCCTGGCGGCCCAGTTGGGCTCCAACCTGCAGGGCGTGTGCTACATCCTGGATGAACCCACCATCGGCCTGCACCCGCGCGACAACCGCATCCTCCTCGACACCCTGGACAAGCTCGAGGCCAAGGGCAACACCCTGCTGGTGGTGGAGCACGACGAGGACACCATCCGCCGCGCCGACCATGTGATCGACCTGGGCCCCGGCGCCGGCTCGCGCGGCGGACACGTGGTGGCGCAGGGCGATGCCGCCGCGCGCATGGCCGCGCCCGACTCGCTTACCGGCCGCTTCCTGCGCGAGCCGCTGCGCCACCCGCTGCAGCCGCGCCGGGCCGTGGCGAAGGACACGCCCTCGGTGGAGGTGCTGGGCGCGAGCCTTCACAACCTGAAGGACGTGGACGTGCGCATCCCCCTGGGCCGGCTCACGGTGGTGACCGGCGTGTCCGGGTCCGGCAAGTCCACCCTCGCCCGCGACGTGCTGCTGGCGAATCTCGTGCACATCGTGTCGGAGGAACGCCGCAAGCGCGGCACGCAGAGCTTCCTGGGCTGCCGCGAGGTGCGCGGCGCGGAGGGCATCGGGCGGGTGCTGGAGGTGGACCAGACCCCCATCGGCAAGACGCCGCGCTCCTGCCCCGCCACCTACGTGGGTTTCTGGGACCACATCCGGCGCCTGTTCGCCGGCAGCACCGAGGCGCGCATGCGCGGCTTCGAGGCCGGGCGCTTCAGCTTCAACACCGCCGGCGGCCGCTGTGAGGAATGCGAGGGCCAGGGCATCCGCAAGATCGAGATGAGCTTCCTGCCCGACG
>DAIPHN010000111.1:6823-11297 GCA_036771335.1 Burkholderiales bacterium | reverse complement strand
ATGGCGCGGCGCACCAGCATCCGGTTCACACCCTGGTTCACCTGGGTGAACTCGGTGGGCCCGAAGGGCATGCGCAGGCCGAACTCCGGCAATGCATAGTCGAGCGACGGCGGCTGCGCCGGGTGGAACGGCCGGGCCGTGGCGGGCCCGCCGGTCTGCAGCCACAAACACACACCGTGGACATCGGCGAAGGCCCGCAGGGCCGCCTCGTCGGACTCGGAGAGGGGGGCGAGGATACGCAGCACCAGCACGTCCACGTCCTCGCCACAGGCCACCTCGATCTGGGGCAGACGGTCCCGGATCGAAAGACCCTGCACCAGCTCGCGCAACGGCACCAGCAGGTTCGATATGCGCGGCGGTAGCACCTGGCACTCCCGCATGTCGGCCACGTAGCTGCTGCGCCTTTCGTGGAACCCCACAAGCACCCCGCCTTTTCGCACCACGTGGCGCACCGACAGCCGCGCACGGCCGCGATAGCCCCAGGCTGGCCCGTGAATGGGCGGCAGGACGACCTCGGGCCGGACGTTGCCGATGCGCGCCAGGTTGTCTTCCAGCACACGCTGCTTGGCCGCCACCTGGGCGCGCGCATCGAGGTGCTGCATGCTGCAGCCGCCACAGGTGCCGAAGTGTGGGCAGCGCGGCTTCACCCGCTGGCTGCTCTCGCGCAACACGCGCGTTGCGGTGGCCTGCTCGAAGGAATTCTTCCGCCGCCATGACACCGCCTCAACGGTCTCGCCGGGTAAGGCGCCCTCCACGAAGATCACCTTGCCCTCGTGGTGGGCCACACCCTGGCCCTCGTGGTCGAGCGACTCGATGCGCAGCACCGCCGGCGGCGGCGCGGCCTTCACGGGCCGGGCCACTGGTCGAGGAACTCGCGCCACTGGCTGTCTGGCAGGCGCGCCAGCGTCTCGCGCACCAGCGCGCATTCGCGCTGCCAGCCCCCGGAATCCAGGTGGCCGCGCATGAGCCGGAAGCGCTGGAACAGCAGATGGGTGTTCACTACGTCAGCCTCGCAATAGGCTCGGATCTCGCCGATGCGGCCCTCCTGCCAGGCCTGCCACACCCGGGAGCCCTCCATGCCGATCTTGCCGGGCAGCCCCACCAGCCGGGCCAGTTCATCCAGGGGCGCGCTGGCGCGCGGCTGGTACTTGGCCAGCAGGTCCATGAGGTCCACGTGGCGCGTGTGATAGCGGCCGATGTAGTTGCTGTAGCGGAAGTCCCGGTCGTCTTCGCCCAGGTCCCAGTAGCGCGCCGCGCGCACGCCATGCACCAGGCCGCGGTAGTGCAGCACGGGCAGGTCGAAGCCGCCGCCGTTCCACGACACCAGTTGCGGGGTGTAGCGCTCGACGCCGTCGAAGAAGCGCTGGATGAGCTCGCCCTCCGTATCGCTAGGCTCGCCCAGCGACCACACCCGGAAGCTGTCGCGCTCGCGCAGCGCCACGGAAATGGCCACCACTCGGTGCAGGTGCAGGGGCAGGAAGTCGCTGCCGGTGGCTTCGCGACGCGCGGCGAAGGCTGCCTCGGCCACCTCGGCATCGGACCACTGGGCGGGCGTGTCGCGCAGCTGGCGCAAGCCCGCCGTGTCGGGAATGGTCTCGATGTCGAAAGTAAGGGACGGGATCACGGCCGCTCTCGGGCAAAGCCGGAATTCTAGCCGCCCGCTCGCAGCTCGCGGCGTTTCACGGGGCGCAGCACGACGTTTTTGCTAGCATCCTGCCTATGAAACGCGCTCGCGCAGTAGCGCGCAGCCGCCCCGGGGAGCACCACATGAAAATAGAAGCGGTAACGAGCCCGACCATCGCCCTGAACGCACCGACTTGGGTGCGCCACGAAGCCCTGAAGCAGTGGGTCGCTCAGGTCTGCGCGCTGGCGCGGCCCGATCGCATCGTCTGGTGCGACGGCTCGCAAGCCGAGTACGAGCGGCTGTGCGGCGAACTGGTGGCGGCGGGAACCTTTCTGCCGCTGGACCCGCTCAAGCGCCCCGGCAGCTACCTGTCGCGCTCCGACCCCTCGGACGTGGCGCGGGTGGAGGACCGTACCTTCATCTGCAGCATGCACCGCCAGGACGCCGGCCCCACCAACAACTGGGTGGAGCCCGAGGACATGAAGCGCACGCTGGCGCGGCTGTTCGACGGCTGCATGCGCGGGCGCACGCTCTACGTGGTGCCCTTCAGCATGGGGCCGTTGGGCTCGCCCATCGCCCAGATCGGCGTCGAACTCACCGACTCGGCCTACGTGGCCGTGTCCATGCGCATCATGACCCGCATGGGCCGGGGCGCCATGGACGTGCTGGGTGCGGACGGCGCCTTCGTGCCCTGCCTGCACTCGGTGGGCATGCCCCTCTCGCCGGGACAAGCGGACGTGCCCTGGCCGTGCAATCCCGAGCACAAGTACATTGTTCACTTTCCCGAGGAGCACGCCATCTGGTCCTATGGCAGCGGCTATGGCGGCAACGCGCTGCTGGGCAAGAAGTGCTTCGCGCTGCGTATCGCCTCCAGCATGGGCCGCGACGAGGGCTGGCTTGCCGAGCACATGCTCATCCTCGGGGTGCACTCGCCCCAGGGCGACAAGAGCTACGTGGCGGCTGCATTCCCCAGCGCCTGCGGCAAGACAAATTTCGCCATGCTGATACCGCCGCCTGCCTTCTCGGGTTGGAAGGTCACCACGGTGGGCGACGACATCGCCTGGATCAAGCCCGACGCGCAGGGCCGCTTGCGGGCCATCAATCCCGAATACGGCTTTTTCGGCGTAGCACCGGGCACCTCCTGGCAATCCAACCCCAACGCCATGGAGACGCTGCGCGCCAACTGCATCTTCACCAACGTGGCGCTCACGGAGGACGGCGACGTTTGGTGGGAAGGCATGACCGACACCCCGCCCGCGCACCTCACCGACTGGCAGGGCCAGCCCTGGACGCCAGACTGCGGCCGCAAGGCCGCCCACCCCAACGCACGCTTCACCGTGCCTGCTTCCCAGTGCCCGTCCATGGACCCGGCGTGGGAGGATCCCGCCGGCGTGCCCATCTCGGCCTTCGTGTTCGGCGGCCGACGCTCCGGCACCGTCCCGCTGGTACTGGAGAGCTTCAACTGGACCGACGGGGTGTACCTTGCCGCCACCATGGGCTCCGAGACTACCGCCGCGGCTGCCGGCAAGGTCGGTGAGGTGCGCCGCGACCCCTTCGCCATGCTGCCCTTTTGCGGCTACAACATGGCCGATTACTTCGACCATTGGTTGTCCATAGTCCACAGGCTCTCCGAAGCGCCACGCATCTTCTGCGTCAACTGGTTCCGCAAGAGCGCGGACGGCCGCTTCCTTTGGCCCGGCTATGGCGAGAACATGCGGGTGCTGAAGTGGATCGTGGACCGCTGCCACGGCCGCGCGCAGGCGGTCCAAAGCCCCCTCGGATGGATGCCCGCCGCTGGCGAGATCCTCTGGGACGGGTTGCCCGAGACGGTGCAGGAAGCCTTCCACGACGCCATGTGCCTGCACCGCGACGAGTGGATGCGCGAGCTGCTGCTGCATGAGGAGCTGTTCATCCGCCTCTACGACCGGCTGCCCAAGGAACTGGGGCTGCGCCGCGAACTGATGCTGGCCGCGCTGTCGCGCGGGCCGGAGCGCTGGTCGCTGCCGGCCTAGCCGAAGATCCCTGTGGAGAGATAGCGGTCACCGCGGTCGCACACGATCGTGACGATCACGGCGTTCTCCACACGTTTGGAGCGCTCCAGCGCCACCCACGCCGCGCCACCCGCCGAGGGCCCGCAGAAGATGCCTTCCTCGCGCGCCATCCGGCGCGCGGTCTCCTCGGCATCCGCCTGGCTCACCTCTACCGCCTCGTCCACGCGGGCGCGCTCGAAGATGCTTGGCAGGTAGGCCTCGGGCCACTTGCGGATGCCGGGAATGCGCGAGCCTTCCGAGGGCTGGCAGCCCACGATGCGGATGGCGGGGTCTTGTTCCTTGAAAAAGCGCGAGCAGCCCATGATGGTGCCGGTGGTGCCCATGCTGCTCACGAAGTGGGTGATGGCGCCGCCGGTATCGCGCCAGATCTCCGGCCCCGTGCCCCGGTAATGGGCGAGCGGGTTATCGGCATTGGCGAACTGGTCGAGGATGCGCCCCTCGCCGCGGCTCTGCATCTCCAGAGCCACGTCGCGGGCTGTCTCCATGCCGCCGGACTTGGGGGTGAGCACGAAGGACGCGCCGAAGGCAGCCATGGTCTGGCGCCGCTCCACGGACAGGTCCTCGGGCATCACCAGCACCATGCGGTAGCCGCGCATGGCCGCCACCATGGCGAGCGCGATGCCGGTGTTGCCGCTGGTAGGCTCGATGAGCGTGTCGCCAGGCCGGATCTCGCCTCGCCCCTCTGCGCCGCGAATCATGGACAGTGCCGGCCGGTCCTTCACCGAACCGGCGGGGGTGTTGCCCTCGAGCTTGCCGAGGATCACGTTGGTGGTGCTGCCCGGCAGGCGCTTGAAGCGCA
>DAIPHN010000111.1:0-6813 GCA_036771335.1 Burkholderiales bacterium | reverse complement strand
GGGTCGGAGGAGGAGCGGGACGGTGGATTCATCGACGAAATCGTCGAGCACCGCCCAGTCCACCGGAGCGCCCGGTTTCATGCGTCGCGGGCGAGCAGCCAGTGCATGTAGCGCGACACCCCCTCCTCGACGCTGAGGAAAGGCGCCGCGTAGCCCGCACGGCGCAGCCGCGTCAGGTCTGCCTGGGTGAAACTCTGGTACTTCTCCGCCAGCCCGGGCGGAAAAGGCACGTACTCGATCAGCCCCTGCGCAAGCATGTCGGCGAGCGGCAGCGCCGCCTCGCCGCGCGTCGCGCGCAACGCGTTCACCGCCGCCACCGCCACGTCATTGAAGCTCTGGGCGCGGCCCGTGCCCACGTTGAAGATGCCCGAGACGTGGGGGTGATCCAGGAGCCACAGGTTCACGGCCACCGCGTCGTCCACGCTCACGAAATCGCGCAGCTGCTCGCCGGGGCCGTAACCGCCGCTGCCCTGGAACAGCTTCACGCGCCCCTCGGCGCGGTACTGGTTGAAACAGTGAAACGCCACCGAGGCCATGCGCTGCTTGTGATCCTCGCGCGGGCCGTAGACATTGAAGTAGCGCAGCCCCGCCACCTGGCTGCCCAGTTCGTCCCGGCGCTGGCGCACCACCTGGTCGGCGAGGAACTTGGAGTAGCCGTACACGTTGAGCGGACGCTCGCATTCACGCGCCTCGCGAAACTCCGGACCCGGGCCGTACACCGCCGCGGAGGACGCGTAGATGAGGCGCACGCCTTCGGACTGGCACCAGTCGAGCAGCGTCACCGTGTAGCGATAGTTGTTGTCCATCATGTAGCGCCCGTCTGCGCCCTGGGTGTCGGAGCAGGCGCCCTGGTGAAGCACGGCCTCCACCTCGCCGTCGAAGTCGCCCGCCACGAGTGCGTCGAGGAAGGTCTCCTTGTCCCAGTAGTCGGCGATGTCGCAGTCGGCGAGATTGCGAATCTTGTCGGCGCGGGGCAGGTTGTCCACGGCGAGGATGCCAGCCTCGCCGCGGGCGTTGAGGGCCTTGACGAGGTTGGCGCCAATGAACCCGGCGGCTCCGGTGACGATGATCATTGCAGTTTCCTTCAGTCCGCCGGGGCGAAAAGTTCCTCGGGATGCACCACGGCCGTGCCAAGCTTGCCCACCACGATGCCAGCTGCGCGGTTGGCCCAGCGCATGGCGGTCTCGAATCCCTCGCCTGCCGCCAGCATCACGCCCAGTGTGGCGATCACCGTGTCGCCGGCGCCGCTCACGTCAAAAACCTCCCGCGCCACCGTAGGCACGTGCACGACACCGTGCTCTCGAAACAGCGTCATGCCCTCCTCGCTGCGGGTGATCAGAAGCGCTTCTAGCGCCAGCTCGCGGCGCAGCCGCTGCGCCTTGAGGGCGAGATCCTCTTCGCCGCTCCAAGCACCGGCCACCTGTCGGAACTCGGCCCGGTTGGGAGTGAGCAGCGTGGCGCCACGATAGCGCGCATAGTCATCGCCCTTGGGGTCCACCAGCACCGGCTTGCCGGCGGTGCGGGCCATCTCGATCATGCGCGTAATGTGCGTGAGGCCCCCCTTACCGTAATCGGACAGGATCACCACCTGGCTGTCGGGCAGGCGGCGCTCGAACTCCGCCAGCTTGCCCGCCAGCGCCTCGCGGCCGGGGGCGTTCTCGAAATCGATGCGAAGCAACTGCTGCTGCCGGCCAATCACCCGCAGCTTGATGGTGGTGGCCACCTGAGGGTCGCAATGAAGACCCGCGCCGATGCCCTCCGCTAAGAGGAGGCGTTCGATGGCGGCGCCTGCCTCGTCGTCGCCCACCACGGACAGCAGGGAGGTGGCGGCGCCCAGGCTTCGGGCGTTGCGCGCCACGTTGGCTGCACCGCCGAGGCGCTCCTCGCTGCGCTCCACCTTCACCACCGGTACGGGCGCCTCGGGCGATATGCGGCTCACCTCGCCGAACCAGTAACGGTCGAGCATCACGTCGCCCACCACCAGAACGCGCACTGCGCCCAGGTCGGGCGCGGTCATGACAGTCTCGTCCATCGCACGGCCTGCCTGCTCACAAGCGTCCGATGGCGTCGTACTCGAGCCCGAAGGAACGCACCATCTCGGGCTCGTACATGTTGCGGCCGTCCAGGATCAGCCCCAGCCGAAGCCGCTCGCGCAGCGCCTCGAAGTCGGGGCTGCGAAATTCCTTCCACTCGGTGACGATCATGAGCAGATCGGCGCCCTCCAGCGCAGCCATGGGCGTATCGGCGTAGTCGAGCCCAGGGCGCTCTCCGAACGCGCGTTGCGCCTCCGCTTTAGCCACAGGATCATAGGCGCACACCGAGGCGCCGCGAGCCAGCAAGCCTTCCACGATCAAGCGGCTGGGCGCTTCGCGCATGTCGTCGGTGTTGGGCTTGAAGGCGAGGCCCCACAAGGCCACGCGCAAGCCCTTCACCCCAGGCCCGAGCCGCCGATCCAGCTTGCGCAGCAGCACGGACTTCTGATCTTCGTTGACCGCCTCCACAGCGTCGAGGATGCGCAGGCTCAGTCCGGCTTCCGTGGCGCTGCGGCGCAGCGCCTGAACGTCCTTGGGAAAACACGACCCCCCGTAGCCAGTGCCGGCATACAGGAAGTGGTAACCGATGCGAGGGTCCGAGCCAATGCCCTGGCGGACACGCTCGATGTCGGCGCCGAGCTGCTCGGCGAGGTTGGCGATCTCGTTCATGAAGGATATTCGCGTGGCCAGCATCGCGTTGGCGGCGTACTTGGTGAGCTCGGCGGATTTCACGTCCATCACCAGCAGGCGCTCGTGATTGCGCTGGAAAGGCTGGTACACCATGCGCATGATCTCCGTAGCGCGCGCGTCATCAGACCCGAGCACGATGCGATCGGGCTTGAGGAAGTCGTCCACGGCCGCGCCCTCCTTGAGGAACTCGGGGTTGGAGACCACTGCGAACTCTTGCGAGACGCCGCGCGCCGCGAGTTCTTCAGCGATGGCTGCGCGCACCTTCGCAGCCGTGCCCACGGGCACTGTGGACTTGTCCACCACCACGGCATAGTGGTTCAGGTGACGCCCGATGTTGCGGGCCGCCGCCAGCACATGGCGCAGATCGGCCGAGCCGTCTTCATCGGGCGGCGTGCCCACGGCGATGAACTGCACCGTGCCGTGGGCCACGCTGGCGGGGACATCGGTGGTGAAGCACAGCCTGCCCACCTGGGCATTGCGCCGCACGATCGAATCGAGGCCGGGCTCGAAGATCGGGATCTCGCCGCGCTGAAGCGCCGCGATCTTGGCGGCGTCCACGTCCAGGCACAGCACATCATTGCCGCTGTCGGCGAGACAGGCGCCTGACACCAGTCCCACGTAGCCTGTGCCGATAACCGTTATCTTCAATTGTGCTCTCCGGTTGCGGGGAAATCGAGCTGGGTCTGGATCGCCGCGAGTGCCGCGGCCGGGTCAGCCGCCCGGGTGATGGGACGCCCGATCACCAGATACGTGGAACCGGCACGTACCGCCGCCGCGGGCGTAGCCACGCGTGCCTGGTCGTCGGTGGAGGCTTCGGGTGGACGAATTCCTGGCGTCACAAGTTCGAAGGCCGGACCGAAGCGCGCGCGCAGCGCCTGCGCCTCCTGGGCCGAGCACACCACGCCATCCAGGCCGCTGTCGTGGGCCAACCCGGCCAGCCGCAAGACCAAGGCGGCTGGGGGCTCGCCAAACCCGGCCTCCGACAAATCCTCCGCCGACAGGCTGGTGAGCACGGTCACCGCCACCAGCTTCGGCCGCTGGCGCCCGCCCTCGATCGCTTCGCGGGCGGCTCGCATCATGCGCGTACCGCCCGAGGCATGCACGTTGACCATCCAGACGCCCAGCCGAGCCGCCGCAGCGCACGCCTGGGCGACCGTGTTGGGTATGTCGTGGAACTTGAGGTCGAGAAACACGCCATGACCATCGGCCGCCAGCCGCTCCACGAGTGCGGGCCCTGCCGCCACGAACAGCTCCTTGCCCACCTTGAGCCGACAGCGTGCGGCGGGAAGACACGCCGCCAGCGCGAGAGCTTCCCGGGCGCCTGGCACATCCAGCGCGACGATGATGCGGGGATCGGGGGCGATCTGCATGGGCCGGTGCGAACGGCTAGGCAGCCAGCTCGCGCTCCTCGGTGCGCCTGGGCGCAGTGGTCTCCCAGCGATGGCAGGCGGGGCAGTGCCAGTAGAACTGCCGCGCACGGAAGCCGCAGCGCTCGCACTTGTACTGCGCAAGATTGCCGGTGTGATGCTGGATCAGGCCGCGAATGAGCTCCAGGTCGTGACGGCGCTCGGCGGGCGCGGCGCTGAGTTCACCCTCCACCAGCCGCGACAGGCCGATCAGCGAAGGGGTGCGGCGCAGTTCCTCCCGAAGCAGCGCCTGGGCCGCCGCGAGACCATCGCTGTCTCGCACCGCCTCGTACACCACGGTGAGCAAGTCCAGCGACGGGTAGTTCGCGAGGTAGCCGCGCAACAGCTGCACGCCATCCTCCTCACGCCCGAGCTTGCGGTAAGCGGACAGCAGCTTGTCGCCGAGCAGCGCGAGGTAAGCGGGATTCTGGCCTTCCACGCGTTTCCAGAAATCGATGGCCGCGGCCGTGTCGCCGGCGGTCAGGGCCGCATCGCCCAGCAGCATGTTGGCGCGCGTGCACTTTCGGTTCACAGCCAGCGCTTCGCCGGCGTAGCGGCGCGCCTCGTCGAGGCGTCCGTGCAGGAGTTCGCCAGCGGCAAGCTCGCAATAGAAATGAGCGATGTCGCGAGCGCTCGAGTCGCCCGTGATGGCGTCCATCTTGCGGGACGCTAAGATGGCCTTGTGCCAGTCCTTCTCCTGCTCGTAGATTTCCAGCAGGTAGCGCAGGCCCTGTTGCTCATGGGGCGTTCCCGCGAGCTTGGCGAAACAGTCTTCCGCGCGGTCCAGAAGGCCTGCCTTGAGATAGTCCTGCGCCAGTTCGTACAGACCGAGCAGGCGCTGCTCCGATCCCAGATTGTCGCGGTCGAGGATTGCCTGATGCATGCGAATGGCGCGCTCGATCTCGCCGCGGCGGCGAAACAGGCTGCCCAGGGCGAAGTGCAGTTCCACCGTTTCCTTCTCGATCTTCACCACTTCGAGAAATGCCTCGATGGCCTTGTCGGGTTGCTCGTTGAGAAGGAAATTGAGGCCCCGGAAATAGGATGCCGGCAGGCGGCGGGACTCGCTCAACAGCTGCCGGATGTCGATGCGGGCCGCCACCCATCCGAGGACGAAGAACAAGGGCAACAGCAACAGCCACCAGGACTCAAATTCCACTTCCTTGGCCCGCCGTCTCAGGGAACCTGGTCTGCTGCCGGCATGCGGGCCGCCTGGGAAGCGCTGGTCGAGCCGCGCTCCAGCGAACGCAACGACTGGCGGAGCCGCTGAATCTGTACCCAGCCCGCCGCGTAACCGGCCGCCGCCCCCAGGGCGAAGGCCACCAGCAGGAGAAACACCAGCGGCGCCTGCCACTCCTGGCCCAGGTACAGGCGCACCGTGGCCGGCGCCGTATTCTTCAATGCGAACCCCACGAGGAGCAGGAAGGCGATGCCCTTCAGGAACCAGCCAACGTAACGCATGGGCGTGAGACCGCTCGGTGCGGGCCGCAACCCGCCGCCTTCAAGACGCCGACGATGCCGCTGGCGAGGGGATTGACAGCTCGGTCGCGGAGGCGCGCGCGCCGCTCGACAGGGCAGCTGCTGCCTCGACGCCCGGGCGGTTCAGATCCACGCGCTCGCGCAATTCCTTGCCCGCCTTGAAGTGCGGAACGTACTTCGCCGGCACCTGAACCCGCTCCCCCGACTTGGGGTTACGCCCTATGCGCGGGGGGCGATAGTTGAGCCCGAAGCTGCCAAAGCCTCGAATCTCTATGCGCTGGCCCTGCGACAGGGTCTTGGCCATGGCGTCAAGAATCATCTTGACCGCCAGCTCGGCGTCGCTCGCAACCAGCTGCGGAAAGTGCTCCGCAAGCTTCGCGATCAGTTCCGACTTGGTCATCGCCAGCCCTGATCAAGCCTGGTTCTTGTTGTCTAGCTTGGCCTTGAGCAGTGCGCCGAGGCTGGTGGTGCCTGCATTACCAGCGTTCTCCACAGCCATGCGCTGCATAGCCTCGCTCTCCTCGGCCATGTCGCGAGCCTTCACCGACAGGTTGATGGCGCGGTTCTTCCGGTCGATGTTGATGATCATGGCCGTCACGGGATCGCCTTCCTTGAGGTGGGAGCGGATGTCTTCGACGCGGTCGCGGGACACCTCAGAAGCGCGCAGGTAGCCCTCCACCTCGCCCGCCAGGGTGATGACCGCACCCTTCGCATCGATGGCCTTGACCGTCCCCTCCACCACGGAGTTGCGATCGTGCGTGGACACGTAGCTAGTGAAGGGGTCGCCCTCCAGCTGCTTCCCGCCCAGGGAGCTGCGCTCGCGCTCCACATCAATGGCCAGCACGACGGCCTCCCCCTCCTCGCCCGTCTTGTACTGGCGCACCGCTTCCTCGCCAGTGGCGTTCCACGAGAGATCGGACAGGTGCACGAGCCCGTCAATACCGCCCGCGAGGCCGATGAACACACCGAAATCGGTAATGGACTTAATTTGGCCTTTGACCTTGTCGCCTTTCTTGAAGTTTGCGGCGAAATCGTCCCAGGGATTGGGCATGCACTGCTTCATGCCCAGAGAGATGCGGCGCCGATCTTCGTCGATCTCGAGAATCATCACCTCCACCTCATCGCCCACCTGGGCGACATTGGAGGGGTGGACGTTCTTGTTGGTCCAGTCCATTTAGGAGAAGTGCACCAGACCCTCGATGCCCGAC
>DAIPHN010000110.1:0-11393 GCA_036771335.1 Burkholderiales bacterium | reverse complement strand
GCTGCCTGCCCCGGACCTGGTCTACCGCCCCGCCCCGCCCGCGCGTCACATCCTCTTGAAGGGGTAGACGCACCACCCCCCCCCGCCCCCCGCCCCCCCCCCCGGCGCCCCCCCCGGCGCCGGCGGCGAGATTCGCGACGAGGCCGCCACCGGGCGCGGGGCGCGCTTCAAGGCGGGGCTCACGGGATTTTCCACCTCCCACCTGCGCATCCCCGGCTGGCGGCAGCCCTGGGAGGCGGCCGATCCCGGCCGTCCGGCGCGCATCGCCTCGCCGCTCGCCATCATGCTCGAGGGGCCCATCGGCGGGGCGGCCTTCAACAACGAGTTCGGCCGGCCCAATCTTTGCGGCTATTTCCGCACCTTCGAGCAGCGGGTGGACGGCCGCTGGCGCGGCTACCACAAGCCCATCATGATCGCTGGCGGCGTGGGCAACATCCGCGCCGATCTCGCCCACAAGGCCGCGGTGCCCGAAGGCGCCTTCCTGATTCAGCTCGGCGGCCCGGGCCTGCCTATCGGCCTGGGCGGCGGCGCCGCCTCCAGCATGGCCACGGGCGCCAACACCGAGGACCTGGACTTCGATTCCGTGCAGCGTGGCAACCCCGAGATGCAGCGCCGCTGCCAGGAGGTGATCGACCGTTGCTGGGCCGCGGGCGAGGCCAATCCCATCCTCTCCATCCACGACGTGGGTGCGGGGGGGCTTTCCAACGCGCTGCCGGAACTGGTGCACGGCGCTGGCTGCGGCGGGCGTTTCGATCTGCGCGCCATTCCCACCGAAGCGCCGGGCATGTCGCCCCTGCAGGTGTGGAGCAACGAGGCGCAGGAGCGCTACGTGCTGGCGGTGCATCCCGCGCGGCTGGCCGCCTTCGAGGCGCTGTGTGCCCGCGAGCGCTGCCCCTTCGCCGTGGTGGGGCGAGCCACCGGCGAGGGCCGGCTGGTGGTGGAGGATGCCCGCTTTGGCAACCGGCCCGAGGACATGGCCCTGGAGGCGCTGCTGGGCCAGCCGCCACGCATGACCCGGGACGTGCGACGCGCGCCCGCCTCCCCGCAGCCCTTCGATGCCTCGCAACTCGACCTGCGCGAGGCCCTGGACCGCGTGCTTCGCTTTCCTGCCGTGGCCAGCAAGAGCTTCCTCATCACCATCGGCGATCGCAGCGTGGGAGGGCTCACGGTGCGCGACCAGATGGTGGGCCCCTGGCAAGTGCCCGTAGCCGATGTGGCGGTCACGGCGCTCGACTTCTCCTCGCCCGTGGGCGAGGCCATGGCCATGGGGGAGCGCACCCCCGTGGCGCTCATCCATGCCCCTGCCTCGGGCCGCCTGGCGGTGGGCGAGGCACTCACCAATCTGGCCGCCGCTCCCGTGGGTGACATCGGCCGGGTCAAGCTGTCGGCCAACTGGATGGCCGCCGCCGGCCAGCCCGGCGAGGATGCGGCGCTGTTCGACACGGTGCGCGCCGTGGGCCTGGAGCTTTGCCCGGCTCTGGGCGTGAGCATTCCCGTGGGCAAGGACAGTCTGTCCATGCGCACCGCCTGGCGGGACGAGGGATCGGCCCGCGAGGTGACCTCGCCTATGTCGCTGATCGTGTCCGCCTTCGCCCGCGTGGCGGACGTAGAGGGCACCCTGACGCCCGAATTGCGCCTGGATGCCGGCCCGACCCGGCTGCTGCTGGTGGACTTGGGCGGCGGCAGCAACCGCCTGGGCGGGTCCTGCCTGGCGCAGGCCTATGGCGCCCTGGGTGACGACGCGCCCGACGTGGACGATGCCAGGCGGCTGCGGGGCTTTTTCCAGGCCATGCAGGTGCTGCACGGCGGCAGCCGTGTGCTTGCCTACCACGACCGCTCCGATGGCGGACTGGTGGTGACCCTGGCCGAAATGATGTTCGCCAGCCATGTGGGCGTGCACGTGAGCCTGGATGGCCTGGCGGAGCACGGTGGCGCGGCGGCGGCGCTGTTCAGCGAAGAGCTGGGCGCCGTGCTGCAGGTGCGCGCCGCCCACGTGGACGCGGTTCGGGAGGCCTTCGCCGCCGAGGGCCTGGCGGATGCCGTGCATGACATAGGCGCCATCGGTGCCGACGGCCACCTGCGGGTGCGCCTGAACGAGCGCCCGGTGCTCACTGCCAACGGCGCGGAGTTGTTGCGCACGTGGTCCGAACTATCCTGGCGCATGCAGCGGCTGCGCGACAACCCGGTCTGCGCTGACCAGGGCTTCGAAGCACTGGCCGACACCGCCGACCCGGGTCTGCACGCCACCATCGCCTTCGCGCCCGGCGAAACACCCGCGCTGGCGCTCCACGCGCGCCCGCGGGTAGCCATTCTTCGCGAACAGGGCGTCAACGGCCAGTTGGAAATGGCGGCGGCCTTCGACCGCGCCGGTTTCGAGGCCGTGGATGTGCACATGAGCGACCTGACAGAAGGCCACACCACGCTGGCGGGCTTCTCCGGGCTGGCGGCCTGCGGCGGGTTTTCCTATGGCGACGTGCTTGGTGCCGGGGAAGGCTGGGCCAAGTCGATCCTATTCAACGCCCGTGCCCGGGAGGCCTTCGCAACCTTCTTTGGTCGCGGCGACACCTTCTCCCTGGGGGTGTGCAATGGCTGCCAGATGATGAGCAACCTGCGCGAACTGGTGCCTGGGGCGAACCGCTGGCCGCATTTCGTGCGCAACGCGTCCGAGCAGTTCGAGGCGCGCCTGGTGATGGTGGAGGTCGGCAATAGCCCATCGTTGTTCTTCGCCGGCATGGAGGGCGCGCGGCTGCCGGTGGTGGTGTCCCATGGCGAGGGCCGCGCCGAGTTCGCCTCTTCGGCGCATCAGCGCGCCTGCGCGCCGCTGGTGGCGCTTCGCTACGTGGACAACCGCGGCCGCACCACGGTGGAGTATCCGGCCAACCCCAACGGCTCGCCCGGGGGCATTGCCGGACTCTCCACGGCCGATGGGCGCTTCACCATCCTCATGCCGCACCCGGAACGGGTGTTCCTGTCTCGGCAGCTATCCTGGCATCCGCGCCACTGGGGCGTGGAATCGCCCTGGCTGCGCTTGTTCGTGAACGCGCGCCGCTGGCTGGGGTAGGGCCACAGCGTTTGCGCAGCCGAAAAAAAAGCGCCCCAAGGGGCGCCTTTCTGGTCTTCGACAGCGCCGTGTCACTCCAGCTTCGCGCCCTTGCGAAGGTTCTCGATGAGGTCATCGCGCTGCTTCGAGACCACCTGTTTGGCCACCTGGTCCTTCACTTCCTCGAAGCTGGGGAAGGTAGGCTCACGCATCTCGTCCAGGCGGATGACGTGCCAGCCGTAGGGCGTCTGCACGGGTGCTTTGGTAGTTTCGCCGGGCTTGAGCGCCTTCATGGCATCGGCGAAGGGCTTCACCAGGTTGGTGCCGTCGGTCCACTCCAGGGCGCCCCCCTTGACCTTGGAGGCCGTGTCCTCGGAGCGCTTCCGAGCGAGGTCTTCGAACTTCGCTCCCTTGGCGAGTTGGGCGATGATGGCCTTGGCGTCAGTCTGCTTTTTCACCAGGATGTGACGCACCTTGTATTCCTTGGCGTTGGGATCGAAGGCCTCCTGGCGGATCGCATCGTATTCCTTGCGCAGGTCCGCTTCCGTGGGCACGTTCTTGGCGGCGAATTCTTCGAGGAAAGCGCCCACCAGGATTTGCTGGCGCGCCAGTTCGATCTGGGTCTGGTAGTCGCCGCTTCTGTCCAGCCCCTGGCGGATAGCTTCCTGGGCGATTACTTCGCGGGTGATGAGCGCTTCGCGCAACTGCTGGCGGTACTCGGGCGAATCCTTCTGCTGGCCCGAAGCGGTTTGCATCTTCGCCACATAGTCGAGCCGGGCTTGGGAAATAGGCACGCCGTTTACAACGGCGATGGGCTTGTTGGCCGGGTCCTGGGCGGTGCAGGCCGTCAGGGCGAACATGCCGGCGGCGCTGAAGAGGGCCGCGGCGGAGAGCTTGGCAATACGCATGGCGATTCCTTGGCGAGTAGCTGTGCAGTGAGTGGAGAGGCTGGAAGCCCGCCGCTGGCGGCAAGGCCGCGGGCCGGGGATCAAGCCCGGCCAGCGATTTCTTCGGGGGTGTGGGCGACAATCGCCAGTGCGTGAATGGCGTGGGGTATCAAATCGCTCAAGGCATGATACACGACGCGATGGCGCGCCACCCGGCTGAGTCCGTGGAAGGCGCGCGCCACCACCATCACCTGGAAATGCCCGCCGCCCGACTCGCGCGCACCGGCATGGCCGGCGTGGTCGGCGCTGTCGTCGAACACCTCCAGGCTGTCCGGGTCGAGCGCCGCGAGGCGCTCGCGGATGGTGGCGGCCACATCCATCGCGCTCAGGCCGGCAGAACCTGCCTGAAGGGCCGTACGGTGACCCGGGCGAATACGCCTTCAGTGACGTAGGGATCGGCGTCGATCCACGCTCGGGCTGTATAGAGAGACTCGAACTCGCCCACGATCAGGCTGCCGGTCATGCCGGCTGGACCGGGGTCGGGGCTGTCGATGGCGGGGAAGGGGCCCGCCAGCACGATACGCCCGGCGTCAGCCAGTTCCTGAATTCGGGCGAGGTGCGCCGGGCGGGCGGCAGCGCGCTTCGCCTGGCTGCCGGGCGCGTCTTCCCCCATGATGGCGTAGAGCATGCTCAGCGAATCTCTCGTGGCTGGTCGTCTTGCAGATAGCGCGCCAGGAACAACCCCTGGGCGATGACGAAGGCGAACATGAGGCCGACGACGCCAAACAGCCAGAAGTCCACCCATGCCTCGGCGGAGAAGTTGAAGCCCACGAGCAGGTTGAGAACCCCCATGACCGCGAAGAACCCCGCCCAGCTCCAGGCCACCCGCCCCCACACGGGCTCGGGCAAGGTCAACTGCGCGCCCAGCATGGCGCGGATCACGTTACGCCCCAGGACCTGCCCGCCGGCGATCACCGCCGCGAACGCCCAGTAGAACGCCGTGGGCTTCCACTTGATGAAGGTTTCGTCGTGCAAAAGCAGCGTGGCCACGCCCAGCACCACGATGATGGCGAGATTCATCCACAGCATCTTGGGCACCCTGCCGTGGCGCATTCTCACCCACGCAACCTGGCCCATGGTGGCCACGATCGCCACCAGGGTGGCCACGAGGATGGGCGCCTGGGCGGCCTGAAGCCCATCGGCGGCGCCCACCGCCCCCAACAGCCCCGCCATGAGGGCGGCCGACTGTTCCGGGACCCGCTTGGCCGCCGTGTAGGCCCCGAAAAACAGCAGTACGGGCAGCAGGTCGAGCAGGATTTTCATGGGCGGCGAAGGAAGCTTGCGGAAGGGTACGGCGCGCTTTCAGGCCGCGATTATCGCGGCACGCGCCGCAGGCTGTCCATGGCGGGGTGGGTGCTAGACTGAAACTGGTGTTTTTTTCTTCCACCCCCGTGCGGGAGAGACTGTCATGGCAATGGTGAAGCTGGTGGAGTATGCACAGGCGAGCCCCGAGGTGCGCGCCGTCTTCGACGACATCATGATCACCCGCAAGGTGGACTGGGTGAACAACATCTGGAAGGCGCTGGCGGTCCATCCGCCCACGCTTTCGCGGGTGTGGAATCAGGTGAAGGAGGTGATGGGCCCGGGCGGCCGGATCGATCCCCTCACCAAGGAGCTCATTTACATGGCTGTTTCCATGACCAACAACTGCGAGTACTGCATCAAGTCCCACGGCGCCGCCGCGCGTGCGAAGGGCATGGACGAGGCGCTATTCGGCGAACTGGCCGCCATTGTGGCGCTTGCCAACCAGACCAACCGGCTCGCCATCGCCTATCAGGTGGAGGTGGACGAGCGCTTCGAGCCGCGCTTCCCGTGACGGCGGCCGCGCCAGGCGCCGAGGCGGCGCTGCGGAGGCTGCTGGACGGGCGCTTCAGTTGCCGCGCCTATCGACCGGACCCCGTGCCGCGCGGCCGCATCGAGGCCGCGCTGGAACTTTCGCAGCGCACGCCGTCCTGGTGCAATACCCAGCCCTGGCAGGTGATCGTGGTGTCGGGTGCACCCCTGGGGCAGTTGTGCGAGGCGCTTGGCGAGACGGCCCGCCGCGGCGAGCGCGAGCGTCCGCACTTCCCGTTCCCCGAGGCCTACCAGGGCGTGTACCGGGAGCGGCGCCGGGACTGCGGCGTACAGCTCTACCAGGCCCTGGGTATCGGCCGGGAGGATCGCGAGGCGGCCCGTATCCAAGCGCTGGAGAACTTCCGCGTGTTCGGCGCGCCGCACGCCGCCTTCGTCACCACGCCCGCCGCGCTGGGGGTTTACGGTGCCCTGGACTGTGGCCTGTGGCTGATGACCTTCATGCTCGCGCTCGAGTCTCTGGGCGTGCAGTCCACGCCTCAGGCGGCGCTGGCAAGCTGGCCCGATGTGGTGGATGCCCACGTGAGCTTTGGCGAGGGCCGCAAGCTGGTGTTCGGCGTAGCGTTCGGCTTCGCCGCCGCGAATGCACCGGTGAACGGCTTTCGTACCGAACGGGCGGACGCGGCGCAGGCGGTGAGGTTTCTCGACTGACCGGGGTGGCACGACCTCGTGGCAAAGGGGTGTCTGTAGTAGCCCACTACTACCCCGGCGGGAGGAGGGATGCTTACTTTGTTGGTGTTGTCAGCGTCTGTCGGACCCCGTCCCAGGTGTGGCGGCGCCCGGCCTGGCGCAAATTCCGAAAACGACCTGATCCCATGCGATCGAAGGGGGACGAGATGAAGAATGACCAACCCGAGCACGTAGCCGCGGAGCTGTCGCGCCGCGAGTTCATGAAGAGGTCCGGCGCCGTGGCCGGCGTGGCCGCGCTTGCCACCGGGACGTTGCTCCAGCCTGTCGAGGGGTGGGCGCAGACGCTCTCCACCATGGACAGCGCCCAGGCGCGCACGCTGTTGCAGATGTGCCGCGACGTGTACCCCCATGACGGGCTGCCCGTGTCCGCCTATCAGGCCGTCGTCCAGAGCTTTGACGACGCTGCCGCAAAGGATACCTCGCTCGCCCGGATGATCACCGACGGCATCCGCGACCTGAACGCCCTGGCTCGCAAGCGCAACGGCAAGGACTACGCCGCCATCGCCTCCGAGAACCAGCGTGTGGCTATTCTCGAGGCCTCCCAGGGCTCTGCGCTGTTTCAGAAGGTGCGCGGTGACATGATTACCGGCATCTACAACAACCCCGACGTGTGGCCGCTGCTCGGCTACGAAGGTCCGTCCGCCCACCTTGGCGGATACCTGAAGCGCGGCTTCGACGACATCTCCTGGCTCTGAGCCGGTTTGTCGAAACAAGAACACTCGAGGAGGAACAGGACATGCCCGCAAAGTACAACCTGAACGACGACAAGGTCGTCGTGGTCATCGGCTCCGGCGCTGGCGGCGGCACGCTCGCTGCGGAACTGGCGGCCAAGGGAATCGACACCGTGCTGCTGGAAGCCGGCAAGCGCTGGGAGATACCCGATTTCGAAAACGACGAATGGGCCAACTTCGTCAGGATTTCCTGGCTCGACGCGCGCACCACCTCCGGTGACTGGCGCGTGGCCAAGGACTTCTCCGGACTGCCCGCCTGGATCGTCAAGGCCGTGGGCGGCTCCACCATTCACTGGGCCGGCGCCTCGCTGCGCATCGAGGACCACGAGTTCAAGGCCCGCACCACCTACGGCGATGTAGCTGGCGCCACGCTGCTCGATTGGCCAATCACCCGCGCCGAGCTCGACCCCTGGTACGACCGCGCCGAGAAGAAGATGGGCACCACCGGCACCAACGGCATACCGCGCCTGCCGGGCAACAACAACTACAAGGTGCTGGCTGCCGGTGCCGCCAAGATGGGCTACAAGAATTTCCATACCGGCAACATGTCCATCAACTCGCAGCCCCGAGACGGCCGCGGCTCCTGCCAGCAGATCGGCTTCTGCTTCCAGGGCTGCAAGTCGGGCGCCAAGTGGTCGACGCTCTACGAGGCAATTCCGAAAGGCGAAGCCACCGGCAAGCTTGAGGTACGCCCCGAGTCCATGGCGGTGCGCATCGTGCACGACGCCTCGGGCAAGGTGGACGGCGTGGAATATGCCGACAAGAACGGCAAGATCCAGTTGCAAAAAGCACGCGTGGTGTGCGTGGCCGGAAACTCCATCGAATCGCCCCGCCTGCTGCTCAACTCCGCCTCCAGCAAGTACCCCGATGGGCTGGCCAATTCCTCGGGTCAGGTGGGCCGAAACTACATGCGCCACATGACCGGTTCCGTCTATGCCGTGTTCGACAAGCCCGTGCACATGTACCGTGGCACCACCATGGCCGGCATCGTCACCGACGAGTCTCGCCATGATCCCAAGCGCGGCTTCGCCGGCGGCTACGAGATGGAGACCCTCTCCCTGGGCCTGCCCTTCATCGCAGCCTTCCTGGAGCCGGGCATGTGGGGCCGGGAGTTCACGTGGGCCATGGACCGCTACGAAAACATGGCCGGCATGTGGCTGGTGGGTGAGGACATGCCCCAGGCGTCCAACCGCGTCACGCTCAACAAGGACGTAAAAGACCAGTACGGCATGCCCGTGGCCAACGTGCACTTCGACGACCACCCCAACGACATCGCGATGCGCAACCATGCCTACCAGCAGGGTTCCGCGCTCTACGATTCAGTGGGTGCCATCAAGACCTACCACACGCCGCCCTATCCCTCCACCCACAACCTGGGCACCAACCGCATGAGCGCCAATGCCCGCGACGGCGTTGTGAACAAGTGGGGTCAGGCGCACGACGTCAAGAACCTGTTCGTGTCCGATGGTTCGGTGTTCACCACCGGCGCCGCCGAGAACCCGACCCTGACCATTGTGGCGCTCGCGCTGCGGCAGGCGGACTACATCGCCAAGGAGATGGCCGCCAAGAATCTGTGACACATCCGGTCACGCCTGTTCCAGAGGCCCGGTTCGCCGGGCTTTTTTTCTGGTGCGTCGGCCCGTGCAACGAGGGCATCCACGGGAAGCGCCTGGGCGGGTGGCGTCCGCCGGCAGGGATGACCCAGCCGCGCCGCGTAGCCGGCGTTGGCGCCCCCCGAGAAGACGGATAAGTAAAGAAGATCGCGCGCCGACGCGACCGGCCCACAGGCCGTGACCGGTGAGGCACGAACCAGCGGTGAGGAGAAGCATGTGTAATCTCTACTCGGGCCAGGATGCGGCCCTGTACGAGCGTGAGAAGCGCTCCATGCGCCTTTCGGGCTTTGTCACCAGCATCTGTCTAGAGCGCCTGTTCTGGCGCATTCTGGACGAGGCGGCGGCGAGCGAAGGCATGACCACCCCGCGTTTCATCGGTAAACTGTACGAGGAAATGCAGGCCCGGGACGAAGCCATTTCCAGTTTCGCCTCGATGCTGCGGGTGACGTGCGCCATCTATCTCAAGAGCCATCCCGACAAGCCGCTTGCAAGCTACGTTCCGGAGCTCGCGACGCCGCAGGCAACCAAGCCGCGTCCCGATGTCGTGACGGCGTAATCGCGCGCCGCCCACCCAGCGTCGGTACCGGGCAGAGGTGGTGAAGCGCAAGGGTCGCTGCTCAGGCGGCGAGCAACTCGCGCAGCACGAAGGGCAGGATGCCGCCGTGGCGGTAGTAGTCCACCTCGATGGCGGTGTCGATGCGCAGCTTCAGGGCGACCCGCCTCTCCGAGCCGTCCTTGCGCCGGATCACCAGCGTCGCTTCCTGCTGGGGCTTGATATCCTCGCCCAGCAGCAGGTCATAGGTCTCCTGCCCGGTGATGCCCAGCGATTGCACCGATTCCTCGCCCATGAATTGCAGCGGCAACACCCCCATGCCCACCAGATTGGAGCGGTGAATGCGCTCGAAGCTGCGCGCGATCACCGCCTTCACGCCAAGCAGCTGGGTGCCCTTGGCGGCCCAGTCGCGGGACGAACCCGTGCCGTACTCCTCACCTCCGAACACGAAGGTGGGCACGCCATCGGCGATGTACTTCATGGCGGCGTCGTAGATGGCCATCTCCTGCCCGGAGGGCTGGTGGAGGGTGATGCCGCCCTCCACGCGCGAGCCGTCCGCCCTTGGAGGGATCATGAGGTTCTTGATGCGCACGTTGGCAAAGGTGCCGCGCATCATGATCTCGTGGTTGCCGCGGCGTGATCCGTAGCTGTTGAAGTCCGCCTTCGTCACACCGTTGCTCACCAGCCACTTTCCGGCTGGCGAGGTGTCCTTGATGGAGCCAGCGGGGGAGATGTGGTCGGTGGTGATGGAGTCGCCGAACACGCCCAACGCGCGTGCGCCCCGAATGGCCGAGGCGCCGCCAGCGGCGGGCTGCATGGAGAAGCCCTCGAAGAAGGGCGGGCGAGCGATGTAGGTGGACCCCGGCCAGTCGTAGACCTGGCCCGCCACGCCCTGGATCTTCTCCCAGAGCTCGCCCGGGTCGCCCTTGACCTGCCCGTAGTTGCGGCGGAAGGCGCCCGGATTCATGGCGTGCTTCATGAGGTCGTGCACCTCCTGGCTGGAGGGCCAGATGTCCCCCAGGAAGACATCCGCGCCGCCCTTGCCCTGGCCCACAGGCTCGGTCATGAGGTCGCGGGTCACGTTGCCGGCGATGGCGTAGGCCACCACCAGGGGCGGGGAGGCGAGGAAGTTGGCCTTGAGGTTCGGATGGATGCGCGCTTCGAAATTGCGATTGCCCGACAGCACCGCGGCGCACACCAGATCGTTCCTCGTTATGGTGTCGTTGATCTCTGCAGATAGATCACCGGCATTGCCGATGCATGTGGTGCAGCCGTAGGCGGCAACGCTGAAGCCCAGCTTCTCCAGATACTTCAGCAGTCCGGCCTTCTTCAGGTACTCGGTGACGATGCGCGATCCGGGCGCGAGCGAGGTCTTGATGTGCGGCTTGACCTTCAGGCCCTTCTCCACGGCCTTTCTGGCGAGCAGGCCGGCGGCGAGCAGCACCGCCGGGTTCGAGGTGTTGGTGCAGGAGGTGATGGCGGCGATGAGCACATCGCCGTTGCGCAACTCGACGCCGCTGTCGGTCTTGAAGACCTGGGCGAGCTTCCCGGCGGGCTGGCTAAAGCCGTTCTCGGCAACGGGCTTGCTGAACAGGGCGCTGAAGGCAGACTTCACCTGGCCGATCTCGATGCGGTCCTGGGGGCGCTTGGGCCCGGCCAGCGACGGCGCGACGGTGGACAGGTCGAGCACCACAGTCTTGGTGTAGTCGATCTCGCCAGCACGCGGCACGCCGAACAGGCCCTGGGCCTTGAAGTAGGCCTCGAAGGCATCGATCTCCGCCCGGGTGCGGCCGGTGCCGGCGAAGTACTCCACGGTCTTGTCGTCCACGGGGAAGAAGCCCATGGTGGCGCCGTACTCGGGGGCCATGTTGGCGATGGTGGCGCGGTCGGGCACGGCGAGCGACGCGGTGCCTTCGCCGAAGAACTCCACGAACTTGCCCACCACCTTTTCCTTGCGCAGCATCTCGG
>DAIPHN010000109.1:0-11549 GCA_036771335.1 Burkholderiales bacterium | reverse complement strand
GGGAACACCTCCCGCCGGGCGGCATCGATTTCCTCGGTCCGGCTTGTCACCCCCACCACCCGGCCGGGAGCCACTTGTTCCAAGGCCTTCGCCACCGAGCGCAGGTTACCCATGCCATAGTCAACCACGGCCACGTCCATGGCGCTACAGGCTACCCTTGGTGGAGGGCAGCCGGCCGGCGTCGCGCGGGTCCAGTTCCACCGCCATGCGCAGGGCCCGCCCGAAAGCCTTGAACACGGTCTCGCACTGGTGATGGGCATTCACCCCGTGGAGCATGTCCACGTGCAGGGTGATCGCGGCATGGTTTACGAAGCCCTGAAAAAACTCGTACACCAGCTGTGTTTCTAGCGTCCCGATGATGGCGCGCGTGAATTCACCGCGAAACTGAATGCCCGGCCGGCCGGACAGGTCCA
This sequence comes from Burkholderiales bacterium, assembly GCA_036771335.1. Classification (GTDB taxonomy): domain Bacteria; phylum Pseudomonadota; class Gammaproteobacteria; order Burkholderiales. Next base: position 11,136 of record DAIPHN010000109.1, on the reverse strand, counting down.
CCACCACCCGCGACAGCGCCTCGTCCAGCGGCACGTAGGCGTGGCCGTAGCGGCGCACGCCCTGCTTGTCACCGACCGCCTCCGCAAAGGCCTGGCCAAGCGTGATGCCTGTGTCCTCCACGGTGTGGTGGCCATCCACATGCAGATCCCCGGTGGCTTCGATCTCCAGGTCGAACAACCCGTGGCGGGCGATCTGCTCGAGCATGTGGTCAAAGAACCCGATGCCGGTGGACAACCGCGCGCGGCCGCTGCCCTCCAGGGCAATAAGGGCACGGATGCGGGTCTCGAGCGTGGCGCGTTCGACTTCGCCGCGGCGAATGACAAGGATCTGGGACATGGGGGCGCTCACGACAACAGGGATTCGGCCAGAGCATGCAGGAACAGGCGGTTTTCCTCGGGAGTGCTCACTGTCACCCGCAGACACCCTTCCAGCAGCGGGTGGCTTCCATCCGCCAGCTTCACCAACACGCCCCGCTCCTTGAGGCCGGCAAACACCCTCGGCGCAGCCTTTACCCGCAGCAACAGGAAGTTGGCGGCGCTGGGGAATACCGTGACGCCCGGCAGGCGCGCGAGGGCGTAGGACAGTTCGCCACGCGCAGCGCGCAGCGCCGCAGCTTGGGCTTCAAGAACGTCCGCACGCTCAAGTATGGCCGTGGCCGCCGCCTGGGAAAGCGCGTTGATGTTGTAGGGCAGGCGCAGCTTCTCCAGCTCGTTGATCCAGACTGGGCTGCCCATCAGATAGCCCAACCGCAGTCCTGCCAACCCGAGCTTGGAGAGGGTGCGCATCACCAGAAGGTTCGAGTGGTGCTGGAGCGCGCCAGCGAAACTGTCCCCAGCGAACGCCTGATAGGCCTCGTCCACCACCACCAGACCCGGCATACGAGCGATCACGCGCTCCAGCGCGGCACGATCAAACAGGTTGCCGGTGGGGTTGTTCGGATAGGCCAGCAAGGCCAGTGCAGGCCGGTGGCGCTCGATGGCATCATGCAGCGCCGCCTCGTCGAGGCTGAAGTCGGCGCGCAGCGACACACCCACCCAACGCGCCCCGGCTGCGACCGCCAGCAGGCGGAACATGACGAAGGAGGGCTCCACACCCAGGATCACCGCGCCGGGCCCCGCCACGGCCAACCCCAGCAGCTGGATGATCTCGTCGGAGCCATTGCCCAACAGCAGCTCGCAGTCCGGCGGCACATTCGACGCCATGCGCAGCCGCTGCTTGAGTTCGTCACAGTGCGCGTCAGGATAGCGGTTCACTGCCACGGCCGCCAGCCTTCGCCCCACCGCCTCGCGCAGCGCTTCCGGCAGCGGATAGGGGTTCTCCATGGCGTCGAGCTTCACCATACCCAGGGCGTCGGCCACGTGGTAGACACTCCGCGACAGTACCTCGGGCCGCAGCACCGAGGCGGGGGAGACAGCGCTGGCGGGGTCTGCAGGAAGGGGCACTCCAACCAAGGGATCGTTCACGGTGCGCGCCTCAGGCGTGCACGCGCAGCCGTGCCGAGGCGGCGTGGGCCGGGAGGCCCGCACCATCGGCCAGCTCACCGGCGATTCGCCCCAGCTTGGCCGCGCCCAGGGCGGAGGCCTGAATGAGGCTGGTGCGCTTCTGGAAGTCGTACACCCCCAACGGCGAGGAAAAGCGCGCGGTGCGCGCCGTGGGCAGCACGTGGTTAGGCCCAGCGCAGTAGTCGCCCAGGGCCTCGCAGGAATGCCGCCCCATGAAAATGGCGCCCGCATGGCGCAGTTGGCCCACCCACGCGCCGGGCGCGGCCACCGCCAGTTCCAGATGCTCGGGCGCGATGCGGTTGGCAAGCTGGCACGCCTCAGCCAGATCACGCACCTTCACCAGCGCCCCGCGCCGCTCAATCGAGGCGCGGATCACCTCGCGGCGTGGCATGCCCTCGATCTGCGCCTGCATGGAAGCGGCCACTGCTTCGAGGTGCGCAGCATCGGGCGCGAGCAGCATGGCCTGAGCCAACTCGTCGTGCTCGGCCTGGGAGAACAGATCCATGGCGAGCCAATCGGGCGGTACGCTGCCGTCGCTGATCACCAGGATTTCCGAAGGCCCGGCCACCATGTCGATGCCCACCACCCCGAACACCTGCCGCTTGGCCGCCGCCACCCAGGCGTTGCCCGGGCCCACGATCTTGTCCACCGCGGGGACAGTGGCCGTGCCCCAGGCGAGCGCGGCCACAGCCTGGGCGCCGCCGATGGCGAACACACGGTCAACGCCCGCGATGGCTGCCGCCGCCAGAACCAGCGCGCTGCGCTCGCCGCCCGGGGTGGGAACCACCATCACCACCTCGCCGACACCAGCCACACGCGCCGGCAGCGCGTTCATGAGCACGCTGGAGGGATAGGACGCTTTGCCCCCGGGCACGTAGATGCCCACACGGTCGAGCGGCGTCACCTGCTGGCCGAGCAGCGTTCCGTCATCTTCGGTGAACGACCAGGAGGCGGCGGCCTGGCGCTCGTGATAGCGCCGGATGCGCTCCGCCGCCTGCTCCAGCGCCTCGCGGCGCATTGGGGGCAGCGCTCGAAGAGCGTCCTGCAGCGCCTGGGCGGGAATCTCCAGCGCCGCCACCGAGTCGGCCGGAACCCGGTCGAAGCGTCGCGTGTACTCCAGCAGCGCCGCATCGCCCCGGAAGCGCACATCGGCCAGAATGGCGCGTACGGTGTCCTCCACGCCTGGATCCTGGCTCGCCTCGAAAGCGAGCAGATCGGCCAGCTTGGCCTCGAAGCCTGGCACCGAAGAGTCGAGGCGCGCGATCTTCACGCGGCCACCTTGGGCGCGCGCACCGCAGCGGCGAAAGCGTCGATTACCGGCTGCAGCATGGCGCGCCGCAGCTTGAGCGCTGCCTGGTTCACCACCAGCCTGGCGGAGACGGATGCGATCTCTTCAACCACCCGCAGGTGGTTGGCGCGCAGGGTGTTGCCGCTGGAGACCAGGTCCACGATGGCATCGGCCAGCCCCACCAGCGGCGCCAGCTCCATGGAGCCGTACAGCTTGATCAGATCCACGTGCACGCCTTTGGCGGCGAAGTGCTCGCTGGCGGTGCGCAGATACTTGGTGGCCACCCGTAGCCGGGCGCCCTGCTTCACCGCAAGCGCATAGTCGAAGCCCTCGGGCACCGCCACCATCATGCGGCATCGCGCGATGCCCAGATCGAGGGGCTGATACAAGCCGGTACCACCGTGCTCCATGAGCACATCACGGCCGGCGATGCCAAGATCGGCAGCGCCATGCTGGACATAAGTGGGCACATCCGAGGCGCGCACGATGAGGATGCGCACATCAGGCCGGCTGGTGGCGAGAATCAGCTTGCGCGAGCGCTCAGGGTCCTCGGCCGCGTGGATTCCGGCCGCAGCCAGCAGGGGCGCGGTTTCCTCGAAGATGCGCCCCTTGGACAGGGCGATGGTGATGCCTTTCACGGCGGGCGCGAGAGCGATGACGGGAATTGGATTCTACCGGAGCCGGGTGCAGCGGCGGCTTCAGGCGATGCGCTGCACCCGTGCGCCGAGCCGGCGCAGTTTTTCCTCGATGCGCTCGTAGCCGCGATCGAGGTGGTAGATGCGATCGACGATGGTGGTGCCCTTGGCCACAAGACCGGCGATCACCAGGCTTGCCGAGGCGCGCAGGTCGGTGGCCATGACAGCCGCGCCCTCGAGCCGATCCACCCCGCGGATGATGGCCGTGTTGCCTTGCACCTCGATGGATGCGCCCAGGCGGCGCAATTCCTGCACGTGCATGAGACGGTTCTCGAAGATGGTCTCGGTGATGGTGGCGGTGCCATCGGCCACACAGTCGAGGGTCATGAACTGGGCCTGCATGTCGGTGGGAAAGGCCGGATAGGGGGCGGTGCGCAGGTTCACCGCCAGCGGCCGCCCGTCCATCTCGATGCGTATCCAGTCGGGGCCCGTTTCGATACGCGCGCCCGCCTCCGCGAGCTTGGCGGTGACGGCGTCTAGGATGTCGGCGCGGCAGTCGCGCACCGTGACGCGCCCGCCGGTGGTGGCCACGGCCGCCAGAAAGGTGCCTGTCTCGATACGGTCGGGCATGACCCGGTGGGCGGCTCCATGCAGGGCCGGCACGCCATGGACGGTGATAACGTCTCCGCCGGCACCTTCCACCCGCGCGCCCATGGCGTTGAGGCACGTGGCCAGATCCGCCACCTCGGGCTCCCGCGCCGCGTTCTCGATGACCGTGGTGCCATCGGCGAGGCAGGCCGCCATCATGAGGTTCTCGGTACCGGTGACCGTCACCAGATCCATCACCAGCCGCGCACCCTTCAGGCGCCCGGCCCGGGCATGGATGTAGCCGTGCTCGATATCGATTTCCGCACCCATCGCACGCAGCCCCTTGATGTGCTGGTCCACGGGCCGCACACCGATGGCGCAACCTCCTGGCAGCGACACCTTGGCCTCTCCGAAGCGCGCCACCAGCGGCCCCAGCACCAGGATGGAGGCGCGCATGGTCTTCACCAGATCATAGGGCGCCACCGCGTTGTAAAGGCGGTCTCCGCGCAGACTCAGCCCCAGCTTGTCGTCCAGCGACAGCTCCATGCCCATCTGGCCGAGCAGATTCAAGGTGGTGGTGACGTCGCGCAACCGCGGCACATTCGCCACTTGCAGCGTCCCGGCCGTGAGGATGGAGGCGCAGAGTATCGGCAGGGCGGCGTTCTTGGCGCCCGAGATGCTGACCTCGCCCTCCAGCGCCGCCCCGCCCTCGATGCTGAGCTTTTCCACTGCAGCCGTCTTGGCCTTCAGCTGCGCGAGCGCCACTCGTCCGGGGTGAGCGTCTGCATGGACAGGGCGTGAATTTCCTCGCGCATGCGATGCCCCAGCGCCTTGTATACCGTCTGGTGCCGCTGCACGCGGCTCTTGCCTTGAAACACGGCGCTGACGATGACCGCCTCGAAGTGCGCGCCGTCCCCGCTCACTTCGAGGTGCTCGCAGGAAAGGTTGTCGGAGATGTACTGGCGGACCTGGTCGGGACTGAGCATGGGACGAATCGGAAAGGAGTGGAGAGACGCTGGCAGGGCCGTTCAGGAACGCAGCTTCCAGCCGCCGCGCAGCAGCCAGAGCGCTACGAATGATAAGCCGGCGAAAGTGGCCCCCACAATGCACAGACCCGTGAGGGGCGCGATGTCGGAGACGCCGAAGAAACCGTAGCGGAAGCCGTCGATCATGTAGAAGAACGGGTTGAGATGGGAGGCTGCCTGCCAGAAGGGCGGCAGGGAGTGCACAGAGTAGAACACGCCGGACAGGAACGTGAGCGGGACAACCACGAAGTTCTGAAAGGCCGCGAGCTGGTCGAACTTGTCCGCCCAGATGCCGGCGATCAATCCAAGCGCCCCCAGAATGCCGCCGCCGAGGACGGCGAAGGCGGCCGCCCACAGCGGATGGGGCAGCGGGACGGGCCCGGTGATGAGGGTGACGGCGAACACTCCCGCCCCAACCATCACACCGCGCGCCACGGCGGCGCAGATGTAGGCCCAGTACAACTCGGCGTGGGACAGGGGCGCGAGCAGCACGAACACGATGTTGCCGGTAATCTTGGACTGGATCAGCGACGACGAGCTGTTGGCGAAGGCGTTCTGCAGCAACGACATCATCGCCAGGCCAGGCACCAGGAAGGCGGTGTAGGAAACTCCCGGGTAGACCTGCACATGCGCCTCCAGCACGTGGGAGAACACCAGCAGGTAAAGCGCCGCAGTCAGTATGGGCGCAGCGATGGTCTGGAAGGCCACCTTCCAGAAGCGCAGCAACTCCTTTCGCAGCAGCGTGAGAAAGCCCCTCACGCGGAGTGCTCCTCGCGCCCCACGAGGCTAAGGAAGACCTCCTCGAGGTCCGGTTGCTCGATCCGCACGTCGAGGACCTGAATGCCCTCGGCACGCAGGGCGGCCAGCACGTCGGCCACGTGAGCGGCGCGCTCCAGGGCAATCACCCGAAGGCCGCCCGCTCCGGGCAGAGCGCGCCCGCGCAGCGACTCGGGTAGATGGTCGGGCTCGAGCCGCACCTTGAGGTGCACCCCCGACAACCCGGCCAGCAGGTTGGCCGTGGTGTCCAGCGCCACCACACGCCCCGACTTGAGCATGGCCACCCGCGAGCAAAGCGCCTCAGCCTCTTCCAGGTAATGGGTGGTGAGAATGATCGTGTGCCCGTCCCGGTTCAGGCGCCGGATGAAGGTCCAGAGGCCCTGGCGCAGTTCCACGTCCACCCCCGCTGTGGGCTCGTCGAGGATGATCACCTGCGGGCGGTGCACCAGCGCCTGGGCCACGAGCACACGGCGCTTCATGCCGCCGGACAGGGCGCGCATGTTGGCGTTCGCCTTGGCGGCAAGGTCGAGGTGACCGAGGACCTCGTCGATCCAGGCGTCATTGCGCGTCAGCCCGAAGTAGCCGCTCTGGATACGTAGCGTCTCGCGCACCGAGAAGAACGGGTCGAACACCAGTTCCTGGGGCACCACCCCCAGCGCGCGGCGCGCCGCCCGGTAGTCGCGCACCACGTCGTGACCCATGATCCGGGCCACGCCGCGATCAGGGAGGGCCAGTCCTGCGAGAACACTGATGAGGGTGGTCTTGCCTGCGCCATTCGGGCCCAGCAGCGCGAAGAACTCGCCTGGCGCCACCGCCAGGTCGACGCCGTCCAGGGCCTGCACGCCGCCGAAACGCTTTGACAGGCCGATGACCTCGATGGCCAGGGTCAAGTCTCTTCCGCGCCGAAAACGAGCCCCTCGAGGTCGTATAGGCGCGCCAAGCTACGCAACGAATCCGGGGCGTTTTTCACGACAAGCGAAAAATTCTCGGCTCGGGCGGTGCGAATCCAGTGCAGCAGCATGGCGAGCGCTGAAGAATCCACTTTCACCACGCCTGCCAGGTCCACGGCGCGGGCGCCTTCGCGAATGAGCGCGTCACCGCTCGCCATGAGCGCTTCCACTGTAAGAAGTGTGACCGGCCCCGATACGGAGATCTGGCCGTCGCACGCAAGGACGCTCACTTCGGTGCCGGCTGGCCGACTCGGGCGTTGCGCTCCCGAAGGTAGCCGATCAGTCCGTCGATGCCGCCGTTCTGGATCTGGGCCGCGAACTCGCTGCGGTAGGTGGTGACCAGACTCACGCCATCCACGGTCACATTGAACACTTTCCAACCCGCATCGGAGCGCCCCATGGAATAGTCGACACCCACCGGCGGCGCACCGCCCGGCAGCAGGATGCGGGTCTTGACCACGACCTCATCTTCACCGCCGCTCAGCTTCAAGGGCGGCACCTCAACCTTGACCTGTCGATAGGCGGTGTAGGCTGCGGCGTAGGAGCGTACCAGCAGGGTCTGGAACTCGCGCACCAGCGTGACTTGCTGCTCGGCCGTGGCGTCGCGCCACGGCCGGCCTACCGCCAGCCGGGTAACCTTCTTCATGTCGAAATGCGGCACCACGCGCGTCTCGATCAGCTCCACCAGCCTGGCGCTGTTGCCGTTCCTAGTGGCGGCATCCTCGGCCGCCATCTTGAGGACTTGTTCGGAGGTGGTGCGCACGAGTTCGTCGGGCGGCACCACCTGGGCGAGAGCCGGCGCACTTGCGGGAGCGAGCACGCAAAGACACAAAGCGACGAAGGCGCGGGAAAAGGGGGAACGGATCGTGGTCATCACATGCTCTCCGGCAGAAAACCCGCGGCGCCATAGTGGCGGCCGCGGGCGAGGACTCATCACTGCTTCTGGGGCCCCTCGGCGGCCTTGCCGTACAGGAAGCGGCCGATCATGCGCTCCAGGATCATGGCGCCCTGCGTGATGGTCACGCGGTCGCCGTCCTTCAACAAAGTTTCGTCACCGCCGCCCTCGAGGCCCACGTACTGCTCGCCCAGAAGGCCGGCGGTAAGGATCGACGCCGAGGAATCGGCCGGGAACTCGTAGCGCCGGTCCAGGCGCAAGGTGACCCGGGCCACGAACTTTCGGGTATCCAGTTCGATGCGCTCCACGCGCCCCACCACCACCCCTGAACTCTTCACGGGTGCGCGAGGCTTGAGCCCGCCGATGTTGTCGAACTCGGCCGTCACGCGATAGCCGTCGGCAGCGCTCACGGTAGTGGCGTTGCCCACTTTCAGGGCGAGTACCATCAGAGCCGCCAGTCCAGCGGTGACGAACAGGCCGACCCAAAGATCGACGGTGGAGCGCTTCATGTTTTCAGACCCCCGTGAACATGAACGAGGTTAGGACGAAATCGAGCGCCAGCACCGCCAGCGCCGAGGTGACCACCGTGCGCGTGACGGCGTAGGAGACCCCTTCGGCGGTAGGTGGGGCATCCCACCCCTCGAACAGTGCGATGAGCGTGACGGCCACGCCGAACACCACGCTCTTGATCACGCCGTTACCCACATCGTCCCAGAAATCCACTGCCGCCTGCATCTGCGACCAGAACGCGCCTGAGTCCACGCCAAGCACAACTACGCCGATCAGGTAGCCGCCAAAGACGCCACAGGCGCTGAAGATGGCAGCCAGCAAGGGCATGGAGATGACTCCACCCCAGAAAATGGGCGCCAGCACCCGGCTGTAGGGGTCCACGGCCATCATCTCCATGGCCGAGAGCTGCTCGGTGGACCTCATGATGCCGATCTTCGCCGTGATGGCCGAACCCGCGCGGCTGGCGAACAGCAGCGCCGACACTACAGGCCCGAGTTCGCGCACCAGAGCCAGCGCCACCAGCGTGCCAAGCGCCTCCGCCGATCCGTAACGCTTCAGCGTCTCGAAGCCCTGCAGACCCAGCACAAGGCCCACGAACAAGCCCGACACAACGATGATGATGAGCGATAGAACGCCTGTAAAGTGCACCTGGTCCAGGAGCAGCTGGGGCCGTCGAAGCACCGGCGCCGAGCGCGCCAGCAATGTGCTGGTGAAGCGCGTGGCGCAGCCGAGCTTCCATATGCCGTCGACCACGCGCGCACCGAGCGCCCGCAGCCCCGCATCGAACGCCCCGATCAAGGCCGCTCCACCATACCAAAAGACTGCGCCAGGCCCGCCGCCGGGTAGTGGAAGCCCACCGGACCATCCGCCTCGCCGTGAACGAACTGGTGAACCAGAGGCTCGGCGGAGGCGCGAATCTGTTCGGGAGTGCCTTCCGCCACGATCACGCCCCCGTCCAGGATGTAAACGTAGTCAACGATGCGCAGGGATGCCTCCACGTCGTGCGTCACCAGCACCGAGGTGGCGCCGAGCGCATCGTTCAGGCGCCGGATGAGATTAGCGATCACGCCCAAGGAGATGGGATCCAAACCCGTGAAGGGCTCGTCGTACATGATCAACATGGGGTCAAGCGCCACGGCGCGCGCCAGTGCCACGCGTCGCGCCATGCCCCCGGACAGCTCTGCCGGGCGAAGCTGTGCCGCGCCCCGCAAACCCACCGCCTGCAACTTCATCAGCACGAGATCACGGATCATGGCCTCGGACAAGCCGGTGTGCTCGCGAATCGGAAAAGCGACGTTGTCAAAAACCGTCAGGTCGGTGAACAAGGCGCCGAACTGAAACAGCATGCCCATACGGCGCCGCAACCGGTAAAGCGCCTCGTGGGACAGTCGCGCCACGTCCCGGCCCGCAACACGAACCGCACCTTTCGAGGCGCGCAGCTGCCCTCCGATCAGCCGCAACAACGTGGTCTTGCCGCATCCGCTGCCTCCCATGATGGCCACCACGGCACCGCGAGGGAAACGCATCCTCACCCCCTTGAGGATGGGGCGCTGCGCGTAGGCGAACTCAACCGCGTCGAGTTCCACGAGAGCTTCTGAGGACGAGGACATGGCGCTGCGACTGGAAAAACGGCAATGGGATTGTAACCTGCCAGCCCGCTCGACCGGCCTTGATCTTGTGCGAGGTTGAGGCATCCTTTCGATTCCGTTACCGTTGCCAGGTTCCGCGGCGTTTCGCCAAGCGGGCATGCCCAAGGGGTGATACCCCCCGTGCCACCACCCGCACTTCGCATCGAGCAAGTCACCAAGCGCTTCGGCCCTCTGGCCGCCCTCACGGGGGTCGACCTGGAGGTGGCGCAGGGCGAGTTCTTCGGTCTGGTGGGCATGAACGGCGCCGGCAAGACCACGTTGATCAAGTGCCTCCTGGATGCCACGCGTGCCGAGGCAGGCCGCATGGAACTGTTCGGCATTCCGAGCACCCGAACTGAGGCGCGTGCAACAATCGCTTTCGTGCCTGAACGCTTCAACGCGCCCTTCTACGCCTCGGGACGCGATTTTCTGCACCTGATGCTGCGGCTCTACGGGTCGCGGTACCGCGAAGAGCTGGCTCTATCCGCCATTGCGAGCCTCGACCTCGATCCGGCGGCGCTGGCCAAGCCGGTCCGTTCCTACTCCAAGGGCATGACGCAAAAACTGGGGCTTGCCGGCGCCCTTCTTTCGGGCCGCCCCATGCTGGTGCTGGACGAGCCCACCAGCGGCCTCGACCCCAAGGCTCGCGCTCTCCTCAAGTCCGCACTGCGGGAACGGCACGCCAGCGGAGCTACGGTGTTCGTCACCTCCCACGCGCTCGCGGACGTGGACGAGATGTGCAGCCGCATGGCCGTGTTGCATCATGGCAGCCTGCGTTTCGTGGGCAGCCCCTCTCAGTTGCGTTCCTCCCGCGGGAGCGCCAATATCGAGCAGGCTTTTCTCCGTCTCATCGATGAGCCCCGGGCGGCCTGAGTCCGCCATGGAATCGCCCGCTCAACCTGACCTGCTGACCGTGGACGATGATCCGCTCATCTCCGACACCCTGCCCTTCGGGCTCGAGCGCGGCCTCAAAGTCTACGCGGCCGATTCCGGGGCACAACTCCAAAGCCCTCTCACGCCACTCAAGGCAGCCCCGCGCTTCGCGCCGGCGGGCCTGGGGCTGCCCCCCACGCCCCATAGGCCGAAGGAGGGATTCAAGCTGATCGGCACCGCCCGGCACATGAAAATCCACCCGCTCTCCGGGCCGGGCGACCCGGTCGCCGCCAGCGGCATCGTAGGCAAGAGTTTTTCCGTCGAGCCGCGGTTTGTACAAGCCCCCCGGGGCGCCAACCCCCCCTCTCCGGCGCTCAACGAAGGGCGGTCGGGCAACGGCAGGGGACGGGGGGGCGCCGCACTGCACCTCGCCCCCCCGCGCGCCGTCCGGCCCAACCGCGGGC
>DAIPHN010000108.1:0-11696 GCA_036771335.1 Burkholderiales bacterium | reverse complement strand
CGATGAGGTTGGTGGTGGTTTCGTGCCCGGCGTTGAGCAGGAAGATGCAGTTGTGAAGCAGTTCGGCCTCCGACAGCCGCTCGCCGTCCTGTTCGCCCTGGATCAGGCGCGTGAGCACGTCGCTGTGGGGGTCGCCAGGATGCCGCCGCCGCTCGGCTACCAGCCCCTCCAGGTAGGCCAGCATCTCGCGCACGGCCGCGTTGCCGCCCTCGGATTGCTCGGGCGTGAGCACCGGTTCCAGCGCCCCGAGGATGGCCAGCGACCACGCCCGCAGCGGCCCGCGTTCCTCGCGGGGCACGCCCAACAGGTTGCCGATGATCTCCACCGGGATCGCGCCGGCATAGTGGTCGATGAGATCAGCTTCACCACGTCCGGCCAGCTCGTCCAGCAGCCGGTCCACCAGTGCCGTCAGCGGCGGCTCCATGGCGGAGATGTGGCGCGGGGTAAGCGCCCCGGCGATCAGCCGCCGCACCCGTGTGTGATAGGGCGGGTCGTTGAAGACCAGGCTGGTGGTGTGGTGCTCGTAGAGCGGCGTGGCGCCGTACTTGGGCGAAAACTCCTGCTTCTTGTCCGAGCTGAAGGTGCGGGTGTCCTTGTACACCGCCACCAGGTCGGCGTGGCGGGTGAGGAACACCGAGCCGTCAGGCATGCGCCGCACGGGCTCATGTTCGCGCAGGGCGTGGTACCAGGGGAACGGGTTACGGGTGAACCCCTCGGGCAGCCGCCGCAGGTCGAAACCGGCGGCGGCGGCGCGCGCCCCGGCGTCCGTGGCAAAGCGGGCCGGGGCGGGCGCGCTCACGGCAGCCGCGAACCCCTTACGCCACCTCGGCGGTGCGCGAGGCGCGCTTGCGCTCGTGTTCCTTCAGAAAGCGCTTGCGGATACGGATGGACTTCGGGGTGATCTCGGCCAGTTCGTCGTCGGCGATGAACTCCACCGCGTACTCGAGCGTGAGCTGCACGGGCGGTGTGAGCAGGATGTTCTCGTCCTTGCCGGCGGCGCGCACGTTGGTGAGCTTCTTGGTCTTGACCGGGTTCACCACCAGGTCGTTGTCGCGCGAGTGGATGCCGATGATCATGCCCTCGTAGAGCTTCTCGCCGGGCGCCACGAACAGCCGGCCGCGCTCCTGCAGGCTGAACAGCGAATAGGCCACGGCCTCGCCGTCTTCCTGGGACACCAGCACGCCGTTGCGGCGGCCCGGGATGTCGCCCTTCACCGTGCCGTAGTCGTCGAACACGTGGCTCATCAGGCCCGTGCCGCGGGTGAGGTTCATGAACTCGCCCTGGAAGCCGATCAGGCCGCGCGCCGGCACGCGGTAGTCGAGGCGTACGCGCCCGCGCCCGTCGGGCACCATGTCGGCCAGTTCGCCCTTGCGGTATCCAAGCGCCTCCATGACCGCGCCCTGGTGGCCCTCCTCCACGTCCATGGTGAGCAGTTCATAGGGCTCGCACACCTGGCCGTCGATCACCTTGCGGATCACCATGGGCCGGCCCACGGCCAGTTCGTAGCCCTCGCGGCGCATGTTCTCGATGAGGATGGTGAGATGCAGCTCGCCGCGGCCCGACACCAGAAACACGTCCGCGTCCTCGGTGTCTTCCACCCTGAGCGCCATGTTCGTGAGCAGCTCTTTCTGGAGCCGGTCGCGGATCTGGCGGCTGGTGACGTACTTGCCTTCCTGTCCGGCCAGTGGCGAAGTGTTCACCATGAAGTGCATGGTGAGGGTGGGTTCGTCCACCTTGAGGGTGGGCAGGCCCTCGGGGGCGTCGCGGTCAGCCACGGTGCAGCCGATAGCCAGCTCGTCGATGCCGGTCACCATGACGATGTCGCCAGCCTGCGCCTGGTCCATGGGTACGCGCTCCAGGCCCTTGAAGCCCATCACCTGGTTGATCTTCGCCCTGGTGACGAACTCCTCGCCCTGCAGCACAGCCACTTCCTGGCCTGGGCGCAACCGACCGCGGTGCACCTTGCCGATGCCGATGCGGCCCACGTAGCTGGAATAGTCCAGGGCGTGGATGCGCAGCTGCACCGAGCCGTCCACGTCGTCTTCCGCCGGTGCGGGCACGTGCTCCAGCACCTTGTCGAACAGCGGCCGCATGTCGGTGCCCTTTTGGCTGGCATCCAGCGATGCCCAGCCCTGCAGCGCCGAGGCGAACACCACTGGGAAGTCGAGCTGATCCTCTGTGGCGCCGAGCTTGTCGAACAACTCGAAGGTGTGGTTGATCACCCAGTCAGGGCGCGCGCCGTCGCGGTCAATCTTGTTTACCACCACGATAGGCCGCAGGCCCAGGGCCAACGCCATGCGGGTGACAAAGCGCGTCTGGGGCATGGGCCCCTCCACCGCATCCACCAGCAGCAGCACGCCGTCCACCATGCCCAGCACCCGCTCCACCTCGCCGCCGAAGTCGGCGTGGCCGGGGGTATCCACCAGATTGATGTGCACACCCTGGTAGTCGATGGCGCAGTTCTTGGCCAGGATGGTGATGCCGCGCTCGCGCTCCAGGTCGTTGGAATCCATCACCCGCTCGGCCACCTGCTGGTGGGCGGCGAAGGTGCCTGACTGGCGCAGCAGTTGGTCTACCAGCGTGGTCTTGCCGTGATCCACGTGGGCGATGATGGCGATGTTGCGAATGAGGCGGGGCACGAAGGCCTCCTGGGGGAAGAAAAAAAGCCGTCGAGTATAACCCTGCGGCGTTGCAACATGCAGTTGTATTCAGGAGACCTGACGGCTCGCCAACTGCGCCTGCCCGACGGCCGCGACGGGCCGCTCTTCGCCCCGCCGCAGGTCAGGCCCTGCGCAGGGTCTCCATGGGCGAGGCACGCACCACCCGGCGGGTGCCCAGCAGGCCGGCGGCCAGCACTCCCGCGCCGCCCGCCAGCAGCCCCACGCCCCATACCCAGGGATTGAGGGTGTAGGGCACGTTCAGCACCCGGTCGGCCAGCACCCAGCCCAAGCCCGTGGCGCCCACCGCGGCCAGCAGGCCCGAAAGGGCGCCCACGGCCACAAACTCCGCCGCCTGGGCCTGGCGCAGTTGCCGGCTGTCACCACCCAGGGTGCGCAGGATGGCCGCCTCGCGCACGCGCTCGTCGTGGGTGCTCTGGATGGCGGCGAACAGCACCAGCAGCCCCGCGGCCACGCTGAACAGGAACACATACTCTACCGCGCGGATCACCTGGTCCATCATGGTCTGCACCTGCGCGAGCACCGCCGCCACGTCCACCACCAGCAGGTTGGGGAAGCGTTTCACCAGCCGGTCCATGAGGGCGTTCTCGCCGGCGGGCAGGTGGAAGCTGGTGACCCAGCTCACCGGGTATTCGTCCAGCGTGCCCGGCGGAGCCACCACGAAGAAATTCACCCTGAAGCTGTCCCACTGCACCTTGCGCAGGCTGGTGATGGCACCCTCCAGCGGCGTGCCCGCCACGTCGTAGCGCAACCGGTCGCCCAGACGCAGGCCCAGCGTGTCGGCGATGCCCTGCTCCACCGAGAACTGGAGCGGCGCGGCGGTGCGCTCGCTCCACCACTGCCCCGCGAGGATGACGTTGTCCGGCTGGGGATGCGCCGCCCAGGAGAGGTTGAACTCGCGATCCACCAGCCGGCGCGCGCGCTCGTCGCCGAAGCTCGAGGAGTTCACCGGCTGATCGTTGATGGCCGAAAGGCGCCCTCGCACCATGGGAAACAGCTGCGGCGCGGGGCGACCCTCGGCGGCGAAGAACTCAGCCAGCGCCTGCCTCTGGTCGGGCTGGATGTTCACCAGGAAACGGTTGGGCGCCTCCGGCGGAAGGGAGCGCTGCCAGCTGTCCAGCAAGTCCGCACGGGTGATGGACAGCAGGATGAGCGCCAGCAGCCCCGCCCCCAGCGCCACCACCTGCACCACGCTGCCCAGCGCGCGGCGCGACAGGTTGGCCAGCCCGAAGCGCCAGGCAAAACCGGCCTCGCGCCCCACGCTCGCCGCGGCGCGCACGAGGCCCAGCGCCACCGCCGCCGACACAACCGCCGCCATCGCCAGCCCTCCCAGCACCCAGGCGGCCAGCTTCAGGTCGCGGGTGTGCCAGAGGATCAGCGCCACCACGGCCGCCAACCCGGCGGCGTGGCCGCGCCACGCCGCCCCCCGGGGCGGGCCGCGGTCGCGGCGCAGCACCCGCAGCGTGGGCACGCGGCCCAGGGCCGCCAGCGGCGGCAGGGCGAAGCCCAGCAGCAGCACGAAGCCCGCGGCGATGCCCTGCAGCGCCGGCGCCACCGAGGGCGGCGGCAGGCTCACCTGCACCACGGGTGCGAGCAGCGCGGACAGCCCCCACTGGGCGGCGAAACCCGCCCCACAGCCCGCCAGTCCGGCGGCCAGCCCCAACACGGCCAGTTGCAGGGCGTGGATCCACACCGTCTGGGCACGGCTCGCGCCCAGGCAGCGCATCACGGCGCAGGCGTCCAGGTGGCGCTGCAGGTAGCGCCGCGCCGCCAGCGCCACGGCCACCGCCGCCAGGATCACCGACAGCAGCGAGGCCAGCCCCAGGAAGCGCTCGGCGCGCTCCAGCGCCGCGCGGATCTCGGGGCGCGCATCGCGCACGTCCTCCACGCGCTGTCCGGGACCGGTGCGCGACGCGGCGAAGGCGCGAAACGCATCCACCGCCTCGCGGCTGCCCGATACCATCAGGCGGTAGGTGACACGGCTGCCCGTCTGGATGAGGCCGGTGGCGGGCAGGTCGCCGGCATTGAGCATCAGGCGCGGCATCACGTTGAGGAAGCCGATGCTGGAGTCGGGATCGTCCACCACCTGGGCGGCCACCTTGAGGGACCGGTCGCCCACGCTCACCGGGCCACCGAAACGCAACCCCAGGCGCGTGAAGGCACGCTCGTCCACCCACGCCTCCCCCAACGCGGGCGCGCCCGTTGCGGCGCGCGCCACGCCGTCCGGGCCGGCGATGCGCAGCCGGCCGCGCAGCGGATAGCCCTCGCTTGCGGCCTTGATCTCCGTGAGCAGGCTTTCCGTGGCGCCAGAGATCATGCTCGGAAAGCGCGTGGTGGCCGTGCGCGACAGGCCCAGACGGCTGGCTTCCTCGGCCAGCAGCGCCTCGATGGGGCGGTCGGATACCACCACCAGGTCGGCGCCCAGCAGCTGGCTCGCCTCGCGGCTCAGAGCCTGGCGCACCCGGTCGGCAAAGAACGCCACGGTGGTGAAGCTGGCCACAGCCAGCACCAGGGACAGGGCCATGAGCCGCAGTTCACCCGCGCGGAAATCGCGCCCCAGCAGCCGCAACGCCAGCCGCAGCACGCCACCCGGCCCCAGGCCCGCGCCGGTGTTCATGGCGCCACCGCCGCCAGCCGCGGCGGGGCGCCGCGCTCGTCGGCGTCGAGACGGCCGGCCAACAGCCGCAGGCGGCGCGCGCAGCGCCGCGACAGCGCCTCGTCGTGGGTCACCAGCACCAGCGTGGTGTGGCGATCGCGGTTGAGTTCGAACATGAGGTCGACGATCTCGCGCCCCGTGGCGGCGTCCAGGTTGCCGGTGGGCTCGTCGGCGAACAGCACCTGGGGCGGCCCGGCGAAGGCGCGGGCGATGGCCACGCGCTGCTGCTCGCCGCCAGAGAGCTGGCGGGGGTAGTGATGCAGCCGCGCCGCCAGGCCCACGCGTTCCAGCAGCGCCGCGGCCGTGTCGCGCGCCGCCACCACGCCGCCCAGTTCAAGAGGCAGCATCACGTTCTCGAGCGCGGTGAGGGCCGGGAGCAGCTGGAAGGACTGGAACCCGAACCCCACTACCTCGCGCCGCCGGCGCGCGCGGCCATCCTCGTCCATGGCCCCCAGATCGCGGCCCGCCAGCATCACGCGCCCGCGGGTGGGCGTGTCGAGCCCGGCGAGCAGCGCGAGCAGCGTGGTCTTGCCGGAGCCCGAGGCGCCCACCACCGCCACGCTCTCGCCCGGTTCTATGGCGAAGCTCACGCCGTCCACAATCACGAGCCGGTCCGAACCGGTGGAGACTTCCTTGGTCAATGCGTCGACGCTGATGATGGATGACATGACGGTGAACTCGAAAAGGTGGGCAAGGATTCGGGTCGTGCTGGTGATGCTGACCGTGGCGACGGCCGCCGGGTTCAACGGCGCGCACGTTCAGGGGGCAACCGAACCAGTGGTACTGGTGCTCGGCGACAGCCTGTCCGCCGGATACGGCCTGCCCGCAGGCCGCGGCTGGGTGGACCTGCTTCGCATCAAGATGGCGCGCGACGCCCCCGGGTTCAAGGTGGTGAACGCCAGCATCTCCGGAGAAACCACGCTGGGCGGCCGCAACCGGCTGGCGCCGCTGCTGGCGCAGCACCGGCCCGCGGTGGTGATCCTCGAGCTGGGCGCCAACGACGGGCTGCGCGGCGCGCCGCTGCAGAGCGTGCGCGACAACCTCGCCGCCATGGCGGGCGCATCCCGCGACGCCAGCGCGCAGGTGCTCATCGTGGGCATGCGCCTGCCGCCCAACTACGGCGCCGACTACGGGCGCCGCTTTCAGGCGCTGTTCGGCGAAGTGGCCCGGGAGCAGCGCGCTGGCTGGGTGCCGTTCCTGTTCGAGGGCTTCGGCGAGCGGCGGGAGCTGTTCCAGGATGACGGCATCCATCCGGTGGCGGGCGCCCAGCCGCGCATGCTCGAAACGGTGTGGCACGAACTGGAGCCGCTGCTGCGCAAGGCCCGGGGGCGCGCAGGCTCGCTTCTCCCCCTGCCGGCCGCGTGAGACAATCGCAGCTCCCGTAAGCGGTCCTCGATACCGCCTCTGCGCGGGCCCGTCCGCTCCTCCCGAGCCCAGCATGCACGCGCGTACCGACACCGCCGACCCGGCGGACCTGCACCAGTTCGAGCACATTCTCGACGTTCGCTCGCCGTCGGAGTTCGCCCACGACCACATTCCCGGCGCGCTCAGCGTGCCGGTGCTCGATGACCTGGAGCGCGCTCGCGTGGGAACGCTCTACGTGCACGACTCGCCCTTCGCCGCCCGCAAGGTGGGCGCCGCGCTGGTGGCGAGCAACATCGCGCGGCACGTGCAGACGCGCTTCGTCCACTACCCGCGCGACTGGCGGCCGCTGGTGTATTGCTGGCGCGGCGGCCAGCGCAGCGCCGCTCTTGTCACGGTGCTGCGCGCCATCGGCTGGGACGCCCGGCAGATGCAGGGCGGCTACCGCGCGTGGCGACGCCAGATGGTGGCCGACCTGGAGGCATGGCCGGGCCGGTTCGAGGTACGGGTGCTGTGCGGCCTTACGGGCACAGGCAAGAGCCGGCTGCTGCGGGCGCTGGCGCACCGCGGCGAACAGGTGCTCGACCTGGAGTCGCTCGCCGCCCATCGCGGTTCAGTACTGGGCGACCTGCCCGGCGAGCCGCAGCCCTCCCAGAAGCGATTCGATAGCCTGTTGTGGGAGCAACTGCGCTGCTTCGACCCGGCGCGGCCGGTGTTCACCGAGTCCGAGAGTCAGCGCATCGGCAGCGTGCGCGTCCCCGAGGCGCTGATGCAGCGCGTGCGCGGCGGCTCCTGCCTGCGGCTCGAGGCGCCCCTGGCGGTGCGTGTGGCGCTGCTGCGCCGCGAGTACGGCCACTACCTCGAGCAGCCCGGCCTGCTCGAGCCGCGCCTGCGGGTGCTGGCGGTGCAGCACGGCCACGCGCGGGTGCGGGCCTGGCTGGATCTTGCCGCCGCAGGCCGGTGGGATGCGCTGGTCTCCGACCTGCTGGAGCGTCACTACGACCCGGCCTACCAGCGCTCCATCGGCCGCAACTTCACGGGGTGGGACCGGGCGCTGCCGGTGCCGGTGAGCGCCGACGCCGACGAGGCGTGGAACGCCCTGGCCGGCACGCTGGCGGCCGCACCGCTGCCCGCCGCCGCATGACAGCAGCGCGCCCCCCACAGCGCTGGCGTCTGGCCGCGCTGGCCACGGCGGCGGCCTTCCTGGTGCTATGGTTCGGCAATCTTGACGCCCGGCGCCTGATTCGCCCCGACGAGGGCCGCTACGCCGAGATCGCCCGGGAAATGGCCGTCAGCGGCGACTGGATCACCCCGCGCCTTAACGGCATCAAGTACTTCGAGAAACCGCCCTTGCAGTACTGGACCACCGCCGCCGCCTTCAGCGCCTTCGGACCGGACGAGTGGACCGCGCGCCTGTGGCCCGCCCTCATGGGCGCGCTCACGGTGCTGGTGGTGTGGCGAGCCGGGCGGCGCGTGCTGGGCGCCGAGGCTGGTGATCTGGCCGGGGCGCTGGCCGCGGGCATGCTGTGGATCGCCGCCAACGGTCACCTCAATACCCTGGACATGGGCCTCACCGCCTGGCTCACCGTGGCGCTAGCGGGCTTTCTCCGGGCGCAGCGCGATGCGGCATCGATCGGCGAGCGGCGCGCGGCTATGGCGCTGGCGTGGACCGGCTGCGCCCTGGCGGTGCTCTCGAAGGGTCTCGTGGGGCTGGTGCTGCCGGGCGGCGCCGTGGCGCTGTACCTGCTGGCAAGCCGGCAGTGGACCCTGCTGACCCGGCTCCACCCCCTCACCGGGGCGCTGCTGATGGCGGCGCTGTGCGCGCCGTGGTTCGCGGCCGTCTCGCGCGCCAACCCCGAGTTCGCGCACTTCTTCTTCGTGCACGAGCACTTCGAGCGCTTTCTCACGCCAGTGCACCGGCGCGAGGCGCCGTGGTGGTATTTCCTGCCGCTGCTGCTGGCGGGTGCCCTGCCCTGGACGCGGCTCGCGCTGCGGGCTGTCTGGGACGCCTGGCGGCCCGAGGGCACTGACTTTCGGCCGCGGCTGTTTCTGCTGTGCTGGATTGCCTTTCCAGTGCTGTTCTTCAGCGCGTCTAGTTCCAAACTGCCCTCCTACATCCTGCCGGTGTTCCCGGCGCTGGCCTGGCTGGCCGGCGAGCGGCTGGCGCGCCTGCCGGCGGCGAGCCTGCGTTGGGACGCGCTGCTGCTGGTTCCCCTGGCAGCGGGGGCGCTGGCCCTGGGCCTGCGCCTGGAGCGCTACGCCAACGCCCGCACCACGGTGGAGATGTACCAGCAGTTCGAGCACTGGGTGGTGGCCGCTGCGCTGTTGGGGTTGCTCACCGCCGCGGTGGCCTTTGCTCTGTCGCGCCGCGGGCGCCGGCTGGGCGCGGCCACGGTGCTTTCCCTTGGCTCGCTAGCGGCCTGGCAGTGCGCCTTCACGGGCCACGATGGGCTCTCACCCTCCTTTTCCGCCGCCACCATCGCCGCGCAGGTGCGCCCGCAATTGCGCGGCGACTGCCCGTTCTACAGCGTGCGCGCCTACGACCACACGCTGCCCTTCTACCTGGGCCGCACCGTCACCCTGGTGGAATTCGAGGACGAGATGGCCTTCGGCCTGCGCCAGGAGCCTGCCCTTGCCATCGGCTCGCTGGGCGAGTGGCAGGCGCGCTGGACGGGGGCGTCCTGCGCCTATGGCTTCGCCGAGCCCGAGCTGTTCGAAACGCTGCGCGATGCCGGTGTGCCGCTGCGAGTGCTGGCCCGCGACACCCGGCGCGTGATCTTTGCCCGCCCCGCCCCGGACGGCACACCCGTTCCCTAGAACCGGCCTATCCGACTCCGCCATGACCGCCCTGTCCTTCTCCCTGGTGCTTGCAGGCGTGCTGCTCAATGCCGCCGCCCAGCTGCTCCTCAAGGCCGGCACCAACGCCATCGGCCGCTTTGACTTCACCCTCTCCAACGCCCTGCCCGTGGGCCTGGCGGCGGCCCGCGAGCCCCACATCCTCGGTGGCCTGGCGTGCTACGCCGTGAGCGTGGTGGTGTGGATCCTGGCGCTGTCGCGGGTGCAGGTAAGCGTGGCCTATCCCATGCTGTCCCTGGGCTACGTGGTGAACGCCGCCGCCGCGTGGCTGCTGTTCGGCGAGGATGTGAACCTGCTGCGGATCACAGGCATCTTCGTGATCATCGCCGGTGTGGTGCTGGTGGCGCGGAGCTGAGCATGGACGAGCCCTACCTGCCCTTCACCCGGCCCCACATCGACGAGGCCACCATCGCAGGCGTGGTGGAAGTGCTGCGCTCGGGCTGGATCACCAGCGGTCCGCAGGTGAAGGCCCTGGAAGCAGCGCTGTCCGCGCGCTTGGCGGGCCGCCCGGTGCGCGCGCTCGCCTCCGGCACCGGCGCGCTGGAGCTGGCGCTGCACATCGCCGGGGTGCAGCCCGGCGACGAGGTGATCACCACGCCCCTGTCCTGGGTGGCCACGGCCAACGTGGTCCTGCGCCACGGCGCGCAGCCGGTGTTCGTGGACGTGGACCCGCGCACGCGGCTGATGGACCTGGACCGCGCCGAGGCGGCCATCACGCCGCGCACCCGCGCCCTCATGCCCGTGGACCTGGCGGGCCTGCCCGTGGATCGCGACCGCCTCCACGAACTCGCCCGGCGCCACGGCCTGCGGGTCATCGAGGACGCCGCCCAGAGCCTGGGCGCGCGCTGGCACGGCCGCCCGGTGGGCAGCTTCGGCGACCTGGCGTGCTTCTCGTTCCACGCCAACAAGAACGTCACCACGGCCGAGGGCGGCGCGCTGGTGATGAACGACGAGACCGAGGCAGCGCGCTGCGAGCTGCTGCGGCTTCAGGGTGTGGTGCGCCTGCCCGACGGCAACCAGGAGGTGGAGGAGGCTGGCGCCAAGCTCAACCTCACCGACGTGCTGGCGCGCATTGGCGTGGGCCAGCTCGAACGGATGGACGAATTCACCGCGCGCCGCGCGGCCCTGGCGCGGCACTATTTCGCGAGCCTCGACCGCGAGCTGGGCCTGACGCTGCCGGTGGAGGAATACGCCCACGGCAACTGGCACATGTTCCAGGTGCTGCTGCCGCTGGAGCGGCTGGCCATCGGCCGAGGCGAGGTGATGGCGCAGCTGCACGCCCGGGGCATCGGCTCGGGCGTGCACTATCCCGCCATGCATCTCTTCGGCCTGTACCGGCGGCTGGGCTACGGGCCGGGGGACTTCCCGCACGCCGAGGCCATCGGTGGCTCCACCCTGACGCTGCCGCTGTTTCCCGCCATGGGCGAGGCCGACGTGGAGCGGGTGTGCGCGGCCCTGCGTGCTATCCTCGAACCGCATTTGCGACCCGCCCACCGCTGATGAGATTTCACCCGTGAGCGCACCCGACGTGTCGGTCGTGATCCCGGTCTACAACGAGGAGGCCGGTCTCGCCGCGCTGTTCGCGCGGCTCTACCCCGCCCTCGACGCGCTTGGAGTGGCCTACGAGGTCATCTTCGTCAATGACGGCAGCCACGACCGCTCGGCGGCCCTCCTGCGAGAGCAGTTCCAGCGCCGCCCGGAAGTGACGAGGGTGGTTCTGTTCAACGGCAACTTCGGCCAGCACATGGCCATCATGGCGGGCTTCGAGGTGTCGCGCGGACGGCGCATCGTTACTCTGGACGCCGACCTGCAGAATCCGCCCGAGGAGATCCCGCGGCTACTGGCCGAAATGGACCGCGGCCACGACTACGTGGGCACCATCCGCCAGGCGAGGCGCGACTCGTGGTTCCGCCGCCACGCCTCGCGGGCCATGAACCGCCTGCGCCACCGCATCACCCGCATCCGCATCACCGACCAGGGTTGCATGCTGCGCGCTTACAGCCGCGCCATCGTGGACGCCATCAATCTGTGCCGCGAGGTGAAGACCTTCATCCCGGCGCTCGCTTACACCTTCGCCTCCCGCCCGGTGGAGATCGCGGTGCGCCCCGCGGCGCGCGCCGCGGGCGAAGCCAAGTACGCGCTCT
>DAIPHN010000107.1:0-11746 GCA_036771335.1 Burkholderiales bacterium | reverse complement strand
GTTGTTGCCAAGAAGCCGGCGGCCAAGAAGGCTGTTGCCGCCAAGAAGCCAGCCGCCAAGAAGCCCGCGGCGAAGAAGCCTGTCGCCAAGGCTGCGGAGAAGAAGCCCGCCGCCGCCAAGGCTGCGGTGAAGCAGCCTGCCGCCAAGAAAGCGCCTGCCACGAAGGCGCCTGCGAAGCCGGCGGCTGCTCCTGCCGCAGCGCCGGCGCCGGCGCCTAAGCCTGCGGCAGCACCTGCCGCGTGGCCGTTCCCGGTGGCCGGCCGGCCTAACTAAGCGCGTCTAGGCGCTTACCAGATGCCTGCGATCGGAACTGCATCCGGGACGGATCCCAGTGGCTGATTCGCAGGCTTTTGGAGAGGAACGTACCCATCCTGGCCCGCGAGGCCGAGACTTCGTACGGCCGCATTCCTGTTCAGGGCGTGGATCGCGTTCGCTGCTTCCGTAAGCCGGCGCCCGCCTGGGCGGGTTCGTGTCTTGTCCAGCTCCCGCGATGGTTTCCATGCTAAACCCTGAGGCCCCTCTCGGCGCTTCCCTTTGGGTGATGCATCCTTCATTGTGGCCGGCCCGTGGTTTCGGCCACGTGCGCCGTTGCCATATGTCCGCTGGTCGGGAAGCACGCATTACGGCAAAGCATCCCCGACGCCGTGCCGGCGGGAGACCTCGGCCGCTTATGCGGGATCCGCCATCGCGTCCGCACCGCTCTGGAGGCTTGCCATGGAACGCAAACGCGTGAACGCATCGAAGATCCGTTCGGTGGGCTACGAACCGTCGACTCAGACCCTGGAGCTGGAGTTTTCCAGTGGCGCCATCGTGCAGTACGGCCGAGTCTCGGCAGAGCTGTACCGTCGCTTCTTGGCGGCCCCTTCCGCCAATAGCTTCTTCGAGGACAACATCGAGGAGTCCTTCACGGGAAGGCGTGTGCGCTGAGGGCGCTCTTGCGCGTTCAGCAGTCCGGTTCACCCGGCGCTGGCCGTGGATCGGGGTCGAAGGCAAACCGGCGCGCCACATCCCGGCTGCGCACGGGCTGCACTGGCACGCCGTTGCGGCCCCAGCGAAGTACGGTCCCGCTCGCGTTGGAGCCCGCCATCAAGGTACCCAGGGCGTCCTCGTCCAGCGCGGTGCCACGGCCGTCATGCAGCAGGGGCAAGACCATGGTCAGGTCCCGGTCGATCACCATGCCCACGCCCACCTCGGTGCGCAGCAGAACATTGCCGGTTTCGTCCACCAGCGCCTCGTGAAGCCGCGTGGCACGCGTGCCGGTATGGGTCTCAAGGGACGGCTCATCGCCGTCGAGCGGAAGCATGCGGTAGACGAACGGCGTGTAGTGCAACCGAACGAACACCCGCTGCGGCCCGTTCTGGAAAAACCAGCGGCCCTGTGCCTCCGACGCGTAGTTTCGTCCGATGAACGCCGTCACCGCTGCGTTGCCGATCCGCTCCCCCTTGATGAGCCACTGGCCGCGGCAATCAAGTTCCAGCCAGCCAAACACAGCTGGCACCTTTGGCCATCGGTCCATGGCCTGCATGACGGCATCGTCCATGATGCTGCGGGGAGAGCTCTGAAGGTAGTCGCGGTGTCGAAAGTATGGTAGCAGGGCCCGTTGGCCTGCCGCCCAGTTCCGGCTAGCGGCCGGCAAGGTTGCCCCCCCCGCTCTTTCGGCGGCGCTTCGGCGTCCGCGAGGCCCATCCGCCATGCCGCGCCGCTGTTGAGACAGGTCAAGGTGCTGGCGCCGGTCATACGGCAGGCTGTGAGTACCGCGCGCGCCTTGAGGCGAAGCGCACCACCGAAGCCCGTCATGTAATGCCTCACCGTTTCCCTCGCCTGCCTGATGTTCGCCGCCACGATGCCCGCATCCATCATTGCAGCAGTTGAAGAACCGACCCCCCCGGGGGGGCGTCGGCGAGCGTTGGGTCGCCTGCCATGATCGGGAAAGGCTCCTTGCCCTCGCTGCGCGCCATCCGTCCGGCGAACGTCTCGCAAGGTGAGCTTTTTTTGGGCTATCACCTGTCCAAAGCCGGTGAACGCAATGCCGTGATCGCGTGGCTGAAGGACAACGCGGGCCCTTCAGGTTGCCGCACGCTGTTGACATTGCTGTGGCCCCTACCAGCGGTAGGGCAGGAAATGACTGCAAGCAAGGGCTCGCATGGCACCGGGCGCGGCTCGGACGGAAATCGCGGCGGGAGAACGCCGTGAGCGCCGAGGAGCCCAGACCACGCGAGCGGCTCTGCCCGCTCTCCCGGTCCTTCCGGGGCCGCGGCCTCACGCCGGGTTCGTCGGGCAACGCCCTGGTTCGTCCTGAGAACAGCTCCTCGCGCGAGCCCGCCAGCGCCTGCCTCGGCCGCCTCCACCTCCCGAGCAAACTGTCGTCGGGGGACAAGCCCATCAGGGAGAGCTTCCTGCGACTCGCCCTGCACCGTGAGAGGCCCTCGGCCGGGACCGTGGTGCACCTGCACGCCACGCACGCGGTGGCGCTGTGGGTGCGCGCTGACCTCGATCCCGAGCAGCAATCCATCCCGCCCGTCACCGCCTGCTATGTGATGTGTGTGGGGAAGCTCAAGCAGCTGCCCTGCTACGCGGGCGACGACCCCGCACTGACCGCCGCCGTGCTGCTGGCCAGCCACGGCCCGGTGGTGGCGGGCAACGACCTGGAGGCGGCGGCCCACACCACCGAGGAACTGGATAAGACGGCACGCTTGCGCCTGCTGCCGCGCGGCGAGGGGGGGCGGCGGCTCACACCGGACCAGGTGACCGATCTGCGGCGGAGGGTTCCCCCATGAGCGTGGCGACGCGCCTCGTCGTGGCTATGCTGCTGGCCGCGTCGCTGATGCATGCCGCGCGGGCCGACGGTCCCGCGGACCTGCTGGCGCGCTACGAGGTCCTCGCACGGTCCGAGGAGCCGTCCTTCGGCGGCTTCAGCGCCGAGCGCGGTCGCGCCTTCTACTTTGCGCGCCGTCCCCTGTCCGGGCCAGGCGACGCAAGCTGTTCGTCGTGCCACCTGGAAGATCCCCGCCAGGGCTTCCGCGCCCATCGCGCGCCGGTGCTTTGCCGCGCCTGCCACGTGATCAACGACGATGAGCACCCCGACCCCGAACATGCCAAGAAGCGGCATGTGGGCGCCTTCGCCCCAGGGGCGAACCCCGAGCGGTTCAACGACTGGCAGCGCGTGGAACGCTACTTCGCGGTGAACTGCCGCTTGCTGTTGCGCCGCAACTGCACCGCCCGAGAAAAGGGCGATCTCATCACCTGGCTGCTCAGCCTGGAGTAGCCCGCGCTTCGCCCCGGCCGCGATGAGGCGGCTATTGTTGCCGGACCGGGCCGGCGTGTGCCGTTCATCCCTTGCCGGGAAGCGGCAGCGACGTGTAGTTCAGAGCGCCAACTTCATGGCAGCCCCTCGGCGGTTGCATCGGACCAGCGGCGGCGCAAGCCCTGGTACACGTGCGGCTCGATGTCACTCGTTTCCCAGGATGGTTCTTCGACCTGCGCGTCGAGGCGCAGCTCGTAGTTCACGATTTCCTGCAGCAAGGCTTCGGCGCGCAGGGCGGCCCCGGTGCTTCGCGGAGATCGCATGATGTGCGCGAGCACAGCCTTGGCCTCGCGATAGTCGCGCTCGTTCAGGATGGGGCGTGAGAGCTTTTCCGGCAGCGGTTGGCGTTGTTCAGGCATGAGAAGGGTCCGCACTGGTTTCCGATTACTTCAAGGTCCGTAAAACTGAGGCAGATTATGTGCCAGTGACGCCAGGTGGGACATCATGTCCCTTGCCGGGGCCGTTCACAGTTGCGATTGCCGCCACACGCCGGAACGCCAGCGCAGCCACATGACGAGCCCCAGTGCTACCACGTAGACCAGGGCTGCCAGCCATCCTCCGACGCTGCCCCAGCCAAGGTGCGGCAATGCGTCGGTCCAGCCTTGTCCGGGTGCGAAGGACGCCACGTGGGCCAGCGGCACGAAGCCGAACCACGCTAGGGCAATGACGTAGAGCGTCGGTACGCGCACGTCGCCGGCGCCACGAAGGCAGAAGGCGCAGGCAAGGTTGAGTGCGTCGAATACCTGGTAGGCGCCAGCGATCCACACCAGCCCAAGGCCCGCCGCCAGAACCCTTGCGGCCGCCGGGTCCCCCGGGTCGGTGAACAGCGGAATCAGCCATGGGCCGCCCAGGCCTATGAGGATGCCCACACCGCCCATGTAGGCGGTGGTGAGGGCGATGATCCGGTCGCCGAGCCCGGCGGCCCAGGCGCGGTCGCCGGCGCCGATGGACTGGCCTACCAGGGTGGTGCCCGCCATGGCGATGCCGATGGCGGGCAGGTAGGCGATGGCGGTGAGCATCATGACGATCTGGGTGGCCGCGCCCTCCACCGTGCCTAGGCGCACCTGCATGAGCTGGAACAGCGATATGGCCACCAGGTCCACTGCCGGGAACACGCCCGTGGGGACGCCCAGCGCGAACACCTGCCGCAGGCCCCCGACGGAGGCCCGCCAGGTGCGCCGCGTCCGGTACTCCGGTTGCAGCGCGCCGGACAGGAACAGTGCCACGATCAGGGTGCATCCCAGTGCCAGCGATGCTGTGGTGGCCCAGGCCGAGCCGGCCATGCCGAGGCCGAGTCGGAAGATGAGAACCTCGTTGAGCAGCGCGTTGACCACCGCCACCACCAGCATGACCACCAGTGTTACCCGGGTTCGACCGATGCCATTGAAGAACCCCGACACGGCCCACAGGCCAACGGCCAGCGGTCCGCCCAGCAATCGTGGCGTCCAGTACTCGGCTGCCAGGTCCTGCACGGCAGGCTCGAGCCCGAACAGCCCCAGCAGGGTGTGGCCGGGGAGCGCCACCGCCAGGAAGGCCGGCAGCGTGCACAGAGCCGCCCACAGGCCGAGCCAGGTGGCGCAGCTCGCGCGATGGGCGGCGCGGGCGCCGTAGGCCTGTGCCACCAGGGTCTGGATGCACAGGCCCACGCCGCCGAAGGCGAGGAAGAACACGATGGCGAGGAAGTGGGTGGCGCCCAGCGCAGCCATGGCCTGCATGGACAGCCGCCCGATGAACCATGTGTCGGTGAGACTGAGCACCAGCTGGACCGCGCTGTTGAGCATGAGCGGCAGCGCCAGCGCCGCCACGGCCCCCATGTCCACCCGGCGGCGGCCGGTGGCATCGTGGCGGACCGCAGGCAGGCGGCCGGGCGGCGGAGAGGCGGCGGCGGGGTTCACGGGGCGGGAGGTAGTACAGGAGGCTCGCCGGAGTGGTTACCATCGGCGAGGCGGAAGGTCCGCAAGGCTAGACGAGGCACCGAATGAGGGCAAATGGAGGTGGTGACGGGCGCGGGTCGGCCCGGGAAATGGGTGCGCTGAACGGATGCGACGCGATGCGGCGCCGGTTGCTGGGCGCCGCTGCGGCCATCGTCTCGGCCGGCGGGCTCACGGCGCGAGCCCAGCCGGTACCGACGCTGGTGGACCAGCCGCGGGGCGGCCTGCGTTTCCTGCCCGGCGGCCCGGTGTATGCCGGGGGCGTGGTGGCGGCGGAGGGGTTCGACATCGTGCACGCCGTGCTCAGGCCATGGTTGCCCCTGGAGGATGCCTACGGACTGATCGAGCGCCACCTGGCGGCGCGCGGCCGCCCCATGCAGGCGCTGTGCGGCATGGAGCTGCGTATTCCAGCCCAGCTGTCCATGGCGGGTTTCCGGGCCTTCAACCGGCCCTACGTGGAGCGGCTGGTGCGCTGGGGGCTGATGGTGGAGGGTCGCAATCCCGTATGCCGCACCAACGTGGCGCCGGTGCACGAGCCGCCCGAGCAGCCCTGCGTACACGGTTTTTCGTACACCGTGCCCGGCGGGCGCGGCAGCCCGAGCTTTGTGATGTCGGGCATGACCGAACTCGGCCCCGGCGGCAGCGTGGTGGCCGCGGGCGACACCTCTGCCGAGGGCATGCGCCGCAAGCTGCGCTTCGTGTTCGAAGCCGTGTCCGTGCGGCTTGCCGAGCTGGGCCAGTCTTGGGAGAGGACCACCCAGGTGGAGTTCTACGCCGCGGCAGCGCCGGGCGCGATGATCGAGGAGTTCCTCGCGCCAGCGCTGGGCGATGCAGCGCGGCGCGGCATCCGCTGGCACCTGGGCCGCCCGCCGGTGGAGGGGGTGGAGGTGGAACTGGAAGCGCGCGCAGCGCAGCGCGAGGAGATCGCGGGCGAGTGATGGTCAGACCGCCCCGCGTCTGCTTCCGTGGGGCGCCGGCAGGGGATCGGCGCAGGCGGTGACGGAGTGCCCGCCAGGGGCTCAGGCGAACTCCACCACCATGGGCTGGTGATCGGAGGCGTCGGTGCCGGCCTCCACGCGGATGCCGCGGATTCGCCCCGCCAGGTCTTCGGTGATGAACGCGAAGTCGCAGCAATACAATGGCCACGACTTGTCGTGTACGCCCACGGTGGGCGGGTGGCTGCGGCCCCGGTGGGTGGCCTCCCAGGCGTCCACGAAGGCCGGTGCGCCCGTGGGAAAGGGTGCGGTCATCTGGCGGTGCTCCGGATCCTCGGGCTTGAAGTTGAGGTCACCGCACACGATGGCCGAGACGGGCCGGGGTTGCACCGCGAAGGGCTCGCCGGGATCGCCATCGGGGCGCGGAGCGCGGGCGTGGGCGCAGGCCTCGTCGTGCAGGCGCCGCAACCCGTGCACCTGCGCCATCCGGATGCTCTCGGAGTAGTACTCAAGGTGGGTGGTGATGACCCGCAGCGGCCCGAGCGGGGTGGCGAGCACGGCTTCCACGGCCACCCGCGCCATGCTGGGCACCGCCGGGTCGGGTGGCCAGGGCAGCGCGTGGCGGAACACCTGCAGGGCGGGCAGGCGCGTGATGATCAGGTTGCCGAACCGGCTGCGCCCACCGCGGCCATCGTCGAAGTCGGTGGCCGGCGCGAACAGCGCCTGGAATCCGGGCAGGGCCGCGGCCAGCGCGGCGGGCTGGTCTTCTCCATGGCTGCCCTTCAGGCCGGGAAAGCCCGCCGCCACCTCCTGGAGGCAGAGCACGTCGAAGTCGGCCAGCGCACGTGCCGTGGCGGCGATGCGCGCGGGGTCCACGCGCCCGTCCACGCCGCGGCACCACTGCACGTTCCAGGTGATGAGGATCACAGGCGGGCGGCCCAAACGCAAGGGCCCCGCGCGAGGGCGGGGCCGTGCGGGACGCAATGCCCTGCGACTCCGCGCATCAGGCGTGCGCCGGTTCCTGGGCGGTTTGCGGTTGCGCCGGCTTGGCACCGGCCTGCTGTTCGCCGGCCTGCGCCGCCTCGTGAGCGCGCCGCCGCTCTTCGTCCTGCGCCAGTTGCGCCCAGTACAGCCACTCGAACTCGAAGCACATGGTGCACCTCCTGAAAGGAGTGACGGATGCGTCCTGGCTGTTGCGGATAAAGTAAGAACATCCTACGCCTGCGCTGCACGCCATTGCAATGCCGTGCGGGCACCGCACGTTGTGCGGCGCAGCGGCCGCGCCGTGGCGGTGAATCAGACGGGGCCGGCGGCGAGTTGCTCGCGCAGCGAGCGCTTGAGCACCTTGCCGTAGTTGTTCTTCGGCAGTGCCTCCACGAATACGTAGCGCTTGGGCCGCTTGAAGCGCGCGATGTGCTCCAGGCAGCGCGCATCCAGCGTGGCCGCGTCCACGGCAGCACCGGTGCGCGCCACCACGAAAGCCACCACCTCCTCGCCCCAGTCGGGATGCGGTGCGCCCACCACGGCCACCTCGCGCACGCCCGGGTTCCCGAGCAGCACGTCCTCGATTTCACGCGGATAGATGTTGGTGCCACCGGAGATGATCATGTCCTTGGAGCGGTCCTTTAGCGTGAGCATGCCGGTGGAGTCGAGTGCGCCCAGGTCGCCGGTGTGCAGCCAGCCGCCGCGCAGCGCCCGGGCGTTGGCCTCGGGGTTTTCCCAGTAGCCCAGCATCACGCAGTCGCTGCGGGTGATGATCTCGCCCACCTCGCCAGCGGGCAGGTCGCGGTCGTGCTCGTCCACCACGCGCACCTCCACGCCGGTGCGCGCCCAGCCCGCCGAGGCCAGCCGCTCGCGGTGCCCGGGCAGTGCGCGCAGCGCGTGGGCGCGCTGGTCGAGGCCGGTGATGGTCATCGGGCTCTCGCCCTGGCCGAACAGCTGGTAGAGCCGGGGGCCGAACGCCTGCAGGGCGCGCTCCAGGTCGCTCACGTACATGGGCGCTCCGCCATAGGCAATGGTCTTAAGGTTTCCCATCCTGGCGTGGCCGATGCCGCCGTCGTTGAGCATGCGCACCACGAGCGTGGGCGCAGCGAAGAACGACACGCTGGGGTGCTGCTCGATCAGCGCGAGGGTCTCGCCCGCATCGAAGTGCCCGCTGGGAGGAATCACGTTGTGCGAGCCGTGCGCCACGTGCGGCACGGCGTACTGCCCCGAGCCGTGGGACAGGGGCGCCGGGTGCAGAATGGTGTCGCGCTCGTCCAGGCGGTCGATGTCCGCCGTGTAGGCGTGGGTCATGAAGGTGAGGTTGCGGTGCGAGAGCGCGGCGCCCTTGGGCCGGCCGGTGGTGCCGCTGGTGTAGAACAGCCACGCGGGGTCGGTGGGCGCGCGCTCGGTGATCGCCATGGGAAGCGCGGCGGCCATGCGGTCCATGAGCGCGTCGTCCGTCTCAATCACGCGGGTGTCCGACTCCAGCGCGCCCGCGATGCCGGCGTGCAGCGCTGGCGACGCGAAGCACAGCACCGTGCCCGAGTTGGCCAGGATGTAGGCGAACTCCCTGGGGTGCAGCTTGGCGTTCACGGGCACAGCGCACAGGCCCGCGTGCCAGCAGCCCCACAGCACCTGCAGGTAGCCCGCGCTGTTTTCCATGGCGATGGCCACCCGGGCGCCCGGCGTCACGCCCGGCTGGGCGTGCAGCCAGGCGGCGGTGGCGGACACGCGCGCGAGGAATTCGCCGTAGCGCCAGGTGCCGCGCCGGTCGGTGACGGCCGGTGCGGCGGGATGACGGCGGGCGGAGGCGCGCAGGAAGTGGGCGATGCTCATGAGAGCAGGATGTCCGATGGTGTCGGGCGGAATTCTGCGGCTGCCCAACCGCGCCGACAAGCCACCGCGCGCGATGACTGGGCTGTGGCGAACCCGGGCACTGCGGTCCTGAGAGGGGATGCGGCATCGCACCAAAGCAGGGAGAGGGATTGACACGAACGGGAGGAGCGTCTTCTACTGCGCCCTTCGACCGGGGCCGCGCGGGGCGCGACAGAACCCCGCTTGAGGAGATCTCCATGACTCTGCTTGCCTGGTTGTTCGGAATCATCGTCGCGGTGGTGGTCACCACCTTGGCGGTGATCTTTCTCAATCGTTTCTACCGCAAGTCCACTCGTGACATGGCACTGTTGCGTACCGGTTTCGGTGGCCAGCGCATCGTGGTCTCCGGAGGGTGCCTGGCATTGCCCTTTCTCCATAAGGTGGATGAAATCAACATGCGCACCATCCCGGTGGAAGTCAAGCGCACCGGTGAGAAGTCGGTGATCACCGAGGATCGCATGCGCGTGGACGTGGAACTGCTGTTCTACGTCCGAGTGCAACCCGACCTGGAGGGCATCGCCACCGCTGCCCAGGCCCTTGGCTCCAAGACCTTCAACGCCGAGGGAATCCGCAACCAGCTCGAGGGCCGCTTCGTGGACGCCGTGCAGGCAGTCGCGGCGTGCCAGACCATGGATTCGCTGCACGAGCGCCGCGCAGAGTTCGCGCGCGAGGTGGCCGAACTGCTTCGCGAAGGGCTGTCCCACAACGGCATCTTGCTCGATGCCGTCTCCCTTACCCGGCTCGACCAAGCCGCGTTCGCTGCCCTGGACGAGAACAACGCCTTCAACGCCGTTGGCATGAGAAAGCTCGCAGAGATCATCGCCGTGAACAAAAAGAAACGCGCTGAGATCGAGGCCGACGCGGACATCAGCGTGCGGCAGACACAGCTCGAAGCCACCACGCGCCGGCTCACCCTCTACAAAGAGGAGGAACAGGCGCAGATCCACCAGCGCCTGGACGAGGAGAAGATCAAGGCTGGCGCGGAGGCCGAGGAGGCGCGTGCTCGCGAGCAGGGGATGGTCGCCTCCGAAGCGGCCCGCATCGAGCGCGAGCGCGAAACCCGCGGTGCTGAAATCGTCAAGCAACGTGAACTGCGCCGCCTTGAGATCGAGGCGCAGCTCACCGCCGAACTCACGAAGATGGAAAGCGCCATCAAGCTCTCCGCTCGCCAGGTGGACGAGGCGAAGGCGGCCGCCCTGGCGGAACTGGCCCGCGCCGAAATCGTTGTCGCGCAGGAGAAGGTCCAGACCGAGCGCGAGCGCGCGGTGGCGGATCGTTCCCGGGAAATGGCCATGAAACGCGTGCACGAACAGGGCGAGGTGGCCAGCGCCAACGCCGATACCGAGGCCGAGGTGCTGCTGCGCCGGGCCAAGGCCGAAGCCGAGGCGCTGCGCATGGGCGCCGAGGCGGAGAGGCTGCGCCTCATGGCGGAGTCCGAAGGCAAGAGCGCCGTTATCGCCGCGGAGAACTCGCGCAGCGAGGCGCTGATCCGCATGAACCTGGAACAGTACCGGCTGGACAAGCTGCCCGAGATCGTCGGCCAGATGCTCAAACCCGCCGAGAAGATCGAGAGCATCCGCATCCATCACGTGAGCGGGCTGGGACATGGCCCCGGCGCCGCGGCGGGCGCGGGCGATGCCTCCTCCAAGCCGCCGGTGAATCAGGTGGTGGACAGCATCCTCGGCATGGCGTTGCAGTTGCCCGCGCTGAAGAGCATTGGCGAATCCATCGGCATCGACCTGTCCTCGGCCGTTTCTTCCAGCAGCCCGCGTCCTGATTCCGTGCCGTCCCCCGGCTCTTCTCCCGCCGCCCGCTAGGGCGAGGCGGGGGCTGAACGGTCCCAGAAGCAGAACCCCAAACTAGGAGGCTTTCATGGCAGTATCTCGTCGTCATTTCGTGTTGAGTGCTGGCGCCGTTGCAGTGGCTGGCGGGCTGCCGCCAAGGTTCGCCTTCGGCGCCGACCCGATCAAGTTAGGGTCAGTGCTCGACAACTCGGGCAACCTGGACATCTACGGCAAGCCGATGGTGATGGCCACCACGCTCGCTGCCGAGGAAATCAACGCCGCTGGCGGCCTGCTGGGGCGGCAGGTCAAGGCAATCCAGTACGACACCCAGAGCGACATCGCGCTCTACACCAAGTTCGCCCAGCAATTGGTGCGTCAGGACAAGGTTGACGTGGTGCACGGCGGAATCACCTCCGCCTCGCGCGAAGCGATCAGGCAGACCTTCCGCCGCGCCAATACGCTCTACTTCTACAACGTTCTCTACGAGGGCGGCGTCTGCGACCGCAACTGCGTGGTCACCGGCACCACGCCAGCGCAGGCAGTCGAGCCCGTGGTGGAGTACGCCATGAAGACCTGGGGAGACAAGGCCTACGTTCTCGCGGCCGACTATAACTACGGCCAGATCACCGCCAAGTGGCTCTCCTACTACATCAAGCAGCGCAAGGGCCAGGTGCTCAAGACCGACTTCTTCCCGCTCGACGTGGCGGATTTCGGCTCGACCATCGCCAAGATCCAGGAGGCCAAGCCGGCGTTCGTGGTGTCGGCGCTGGTGGGCGGCGCCCACATGTCCTTCTACCGCCAGTGGGCCGCCTCGGGCATGAACAAGAAGATTCCCCTGTCCTCCACCACATTCGGCGTGGGCAACGAGCACTTGGCGCTGTCAGCGGCCGAGGGCGACGGGATCATCATAGCGGGCAACTACTCCCAGGAACT
>DAIPHN010000106.1:0-11857 GCA_036771335.1 Burkholderiales bacterium | reverse complement strand
TCCACGGTTGACGATCCCCCCCGCCGCTGGGAGTTCTTCTACAACGCCGCGGGCGCAGCGCACCCTTGACGGACGAAATGAAGGATTTACGCACCTTGATGGTTGGGAAGCAGCGCACTTGGGCTTCCCGGCCATAGAGGCTAAGGCGGTTGGCATTCATGGTCCAGGTTTTCGGATCCACCCACTTGAAGTCTCACAGAGCCAAAATTCAAGAAAGGCGTTCTAAAGCGCGGGCCACCCGCCGCGCTTCCACACGCGCCCGGCGTCCTCGTTGCGTTCGATGACTACAGCCACGGGCTGGAGCGTCCACAGCTCGGTGGCAAATCCGTGCTCGATCGGGCTTTGCACAACGCCTACGCGCACCGCGGCAAGCCGGCCCTGGTCCAAACGCGCTGGGTGGCCGCGTTCAGACACCGCGCGCAGCGCATCCAGCCCACCCTCATCGAGCAGGCGCTTCCACGTGTACACCGTCTGCCGCGCCACCCCCACGGCTACCGCCACCTCGGCACAGCCTTTGCCTGCCAGTAGCAATCGCCCTGCGCGCACCCGCTTCTTCGCTGCATCGCTCAACCGTTTATTCACCACGCTCATCCCCTCCCGTATTGCAGATGGGCACATAACGCGTGCGCAAAACAACGCTCGTCAGGAGTTACGCAGGGATCAATAGGTTCATGAAACAACGCAAAACAACCGCCAGGCATGCTTCAATCTGGCCCGCCCAACCTGCGTCATCACCGCGCAGGCAGCCCCCCGCTACCGGTTCTCCCACCGGCTGTAATCCAGCAGGCCGCCCGCACTCCCCGCCCAGGCAGCGTGGGCATCCTGCAGGGCATCGCTGGCGCGCCAGAATTCCGGGTCGGTGCGGCGCAGGGCGAAGCGGTCGGCCAGGCGGCGGTAGTCGGCCTCGGAGGCCAGCGCGCCGATGGCGGATGCCAGTGCGGGCAAGTCTTCGCGGCGCAGGCGATAGAGGGTGTTCGGGTAGGCGCCCACGAAGCCGCGCAGCACGGTGACGGCGTTCTCCTCAGGCGCGAGCGCACGCTCTTCTCGGAACAGGGTGGACACGTTGCGGTGGCCTGTGTCGCGCAGCAGGGTGAAGTGACGATCCTCCGGCGGGGCGTCGTCGATGCGCAGGATCACCGTCTCGGGCAGCCATGAGAGCGCTTTGCCGCGCAGCGCGCCGAGCCTGGCGAGGCCCTTGCGTAGCGCCGGGTCTGCGGTGCGCGACGGGTCCATGGATGGGTCCAGCACCGGCGCGAGGTGCGTGCGCAGCATGGCGTACAGCTCGGCCTGCGGGTCGGCGCTCCGGTAGGCGATGGCCGTTTCCTGACTGAAGGTGGCCTTGCGGCCGTAGACGTAGTCCTTCACGGAGCCGGGTGCATCCCGGTACCAGCGGTCGCGAAGGGGTTCGCGCGCCGCCTTCGGCAGCAGCACCAGGAAATTGAACTCGCCTTCCATGCGCAGGAAGTCCATGTACAGGCGGCTGGAGAGCTGGTGGCCGGCGTTGCCGTACACGTCATAGCCGGCCACCAGCAGGTAGTAGATGCGCTCGAGCAGCGGGTAGCCGATCACCCACGCGGTCTTCGGCGGTTCGCCCGCCAGGCCCCTCACCACGGAGGCGCTGTCAAAGTGGCGGAAGATGGTGAGGGCGGCGTTGGGGTTGCGCCCGTCGCCATCCCAGATGAAGGACAGGTCGGGGGCGGTGCGGCGCGTGGCGGTGCGCTCGTAGAGATCGCTCTTGGCCTCCAGGTAGCGGGTCTCCTGGCGGGCGAGGTTCAGCCACTGGCGCAGGATGGGCGCGTCGCTGCCGTAGGCGGCGGGCAGGTCCAGGTTGCCGGCCTGGCGCGCCAGCAGTTCGGTGGTGTCCTGGCCGGCGCCCACGGCGGGGTCCAGGAACACCACCCAGAAGCGGTCGCGGATCACGTTCAGGGCCACCTGACCGCGGCAAACCGGCCCCTTCATGAAGCTCATGATGAAGAACTGCGCCTCGTCCAGCAGGAAGCGGTAGCGCGAGTCGGGCGGGATGTGGGCGTAGGCGCGAAAGGGGTTGGTCGCCACCGCCGGCTCCCAGGAAGGCAGCGCGCGCACCTCGTAGGGTGCCTCCAGGAACCACGCCCGCAGCTTCGCCATGCGCCCGGGCGACAGGGCGTAGGGCATGTGGGTCTTGGCCACCACGGTTTCGCGCTCGGGCTCGATGCGGTAGTACACCCGGGCCACGCCGGGGTCGTCGGTGGGCCGCCGCGTTGCGATGATGCGCACCGGCTCGCCCGGCGGCGTGGCGGAGCGCACCAGGTTGAAGGCGCGCTTCCCCGGGTCCGAATCGAACACCAGGTGCGCCAGGAACAGGTGCTCGTACAGGTAGCGGCCCATGAGCTGCTGCTTGGGAGAGTCGCCGTTCAGGAAGGCTTCCCAGCTTTGCACCTCGCCAGCCAGCGCGGCCGGCAGCGTGGGTGGGCCCTCGTCCGGTGCGCCGGCCTGCAGCCAGCGCACCAGCAGGCTGGTCTCACCCGCAGCCAGGCCCGGCAGGCCGTAGGGCATGCCGCCCTGGGGGTGGCTGCGCGCATGGTCGTCGAACTGCTCGATGCGCGGGCAGCTCTGGCTGCGGCCCAGGGAGAAATCGAACTCGCGGCCCAGCACCGGCCCGGCTGGCAGGGGGTTGGCCTGCTTCAGCGCCAGCGAGCGGTACAGCACGCTGCCCTTCAGCTCCGCCGCTGGCCCGCGCTCGTTGAGGATGGGATGAAAGCCCTGCAGGCGCCACTGCGAGGCGGTCTGGGCATCCACGAACAGCCGCGACGGCGCGGCTTCCGTCAGCCGGGTGGGGTCGTACACCTGGCGGGTGCTGGCGCCGCGGGCAATACCTTCCCAGGAGCCGAGCTTCACTTGGCAGGGGGCGTCGTAGCAGCCGTGGCAGACCACGCAGCGGCGCGCCAGCAGCGGCCGAACCTCGTGGTGGTAGGAGGGTGCCCCCGGCGCGGGTGCGGCGGCCTGGTCGCAGCGCGCCGGGTCGGGCTTGCCGAAGCGCTCGTCCAGGGACAGGGCGGCGATCGTGGCGCAGCCCGCGAGGAGGCTGGCGAGGGCGATGAGGAAGCGGGTGTGCATGGGGCGATTCCGTTAATCGGTCATAGCGGCTCCGGGCCGGCCACCTGCCGCGCGGCGCCGGCGCGAGCGTCGGCGTCCGCGTCCGCCACCACCTGGGCGAGGATCGCCCGCAGCAGCGGGCCGCGCGGGAAGTCGTTGCGATTAGCGATGCTGCGCGGAATGCCATGCAGCGCCTCCGACACCTGGGTGGCGATGGCCCAGTGGTCGGCGTTCACATAGCCCAGCAGCGTGCTGCCAGGGATCACCTGGTCGTGCGCCAGCAACTGGCCGTCGTTGCGCGCGTCGATCCGCGACAGCAGCCCATGGCTTGTGGCCAGCCCGCGGGAGATCCGCTCCGGGGCGGGATAGGCCACCAGCGAATAGAAGCGAATGCCCTCGGGCAGCGGATGGCGCGCGAGCCAGTCGCGCCGGGTTTGCGGATCGAGGCTTTCCAGGGCGCGGCCGTCGCCCCTCTGGCAGGTGAGGCCTGGGGTGTTGCGCACGGCGGTGATCAGGGCGCGCGGGGCCTTGGGCGCCAGCGGCGAGCCGCCCACTGCCCCGGCCATGGACACCACCGCGGCCACCCGCGCGCGCATCTCGGGATGGGCGTCCAGCGCCACGAGGATGTCCACCGCACCCTTCGAGTGGCCGATGAGCACCGTGTCGCCCGGCTCGCCGGCGCCCTCCAGCACCGCCTCGCGCAGCCGCCCGGCGTTGCCCTCGCTGCTGGAGGTGCCATCCACGTTCACCACGGCGAAACGCCAGCCTGCCGCGGCGAAGGCTTCATTGAGCAGCTTCTCGGTGCCGGTGAGCGTGCGCACACAGTCCGACCACAGGCCCGGCACGAACAGCACGCGCCGCAGACGCGTTGCGGCCGGATCGGCGCTAGGCGCGGCGCCGTCTTCGCCAGCGAGCCGGGGCAACAGCCGCTCGCAATCGGCGGCTGAGTACGACACGCCCGCCGACTGGAAGAAGCGGCCGCGGAAGGCGCCGCGCGCGTCGCGCACGCCGGCCAGGGGCGAGGGCACCAGGACCAGGGGCACGCCGTCGGTGGAATAGGGCGCCAGCGCCGGCGCGGCGCAGCCCTGCAGCAGCGCCAGCACGCCGCCCGCCACCATTACCCGCCAGGTTCGGCAGCGTCCCATGGTCAGTAGAAAGTGCTCGGCGCCAGCATGAACAGCACGTCCTCCACCCTTTGCAGAAAGCCGCGCGCCGGCTGGGAGGTGAGCGTGCCCCTGGATGAGCGCCAGACGATCTGCCCCGAGGGCTGTTCCTCCACCCGCCAGCTGCGCTCGGGTTGCAGGTCGCGCTCCATGTGGGCGGCGAGGCTGCGCGCCAGCGGCTCGCTGTCCACGATCACGCCCATTTCCAGGTTCCAGTCGGACGAGCGCGGGTCGAAATTCATGGAGCCCACGAACACGTGACGCAGGTCCACCACGGCGGCCTTGGTGTGCAGGCCGGAGAACCGCGAACTCACCGGCGGGGTGTCGGTGTAGTGGCGGATGGGCGCGTCGGCGCGCAGCTCGTACAGCTCCGCGCCGCCGCGCACCAGCGGCCGGCGCCAGCGCTTGTAGTGGCTGTTCACCGCTGGTACGTCGTGGGACTCGAGCGAGTTGGTGAGCATGCGCAGCCGCACGCCGCGCTCGCCCATGGCCTTCAGGTCCTGGATGCTGCGGTCGGACAGGATCACGTAGGCATTGGTGATGAGAATGTCCCGGCGGGCGGTGGTGAACAGTTCGCGCAGCGCCGGGCCCACGCCGCGCACAATCTCGCCGCTCGAAACGTCGTCCCAAACCATGCGCGCCGTGCCCGGCAGCAGGGCGGTGGCCGTTTCCGCCAGGGCGGCCTCCCAGGTGCGCGGTTGCGCCGGGAATGCGGCCAGGCGCGTGGAGCGGGCCACCGCCGTGGCGATCTGGCCGCGCACCTTGGCGAGCGCATCCTCGCCGGTGCGGATGCCGAAGCTTGCCACGGGCGTCACCCAGGCGC
The DNA here is from genome assembly GCA_036771335.1 of Burkholderiales bacterium. Taxonomy (GTDB): domain Bacteria; phylum Pseudomonadota; class Gammaproteobacteria; order Burkholderiales. Next base: position 6,796 of record DAIPHN010000106.1, on the reverse strand, counting down.
TGTTCCAGAAGCTGTCGAACAGCGTGGAGCACTGGCGCACCAGCGCCCCGGTGCCGATCACATCCAGGTCGTAGAAGTTGAAGCGGTCCTTGAGCCCGAAGTACTCGTTGCCCACGTTGCGCCCGCCCAGGACCACGGCGCGGTTGTCGGCCAGGAACAGCTTGTCGTGCATGCGGTGGTTGAGGGTGAAGAAGCGCGTCAGCCCGTCGCCTACCTTGCCCACCAGCGTGCGGCTTTTCCAGGCGTTGAACAGGCGGATCTCCACGTTGGGATGCCGGTCCAGCGCCGCCACCGCATCCTCGCCGGAGAGGATCAGCAGACCGTCCAGGATCAGGCGCACCTTCACGCCCCGATCCGCCGCCCGCAGCACCCTTTGCAGCAGCAGCAGGCCGGCATCGTCGCCCCACCAGAAGTAGTACTGCAGGTCGAGTGAGCGTGTGGCGCTGTCGGCGAGCATCACCCGGGCCTCCAGGGCCTCGCGGTTGGCCGGCAGTAGTTTCAGTCCCGAGGTTTCGGGCTCCGGAATGCGCGCCGCAAAGGCCGACTCGAATTGCGCCAGCGCTCCGGTGGTGGCGGGATCGAGGGCCGCCTCGGCTTGCGGACGCTGCGCAGCGTCGGGCCGCGGCGGCGCGCCCGCACAGGCGGCAAGCAGCAAGGCAAGCCCGAGCGCGGCTAGCGCGCGCCACGGTCTTGGATGGGAGGGCCGGTTCACTCCAGGTACTTGCGCCAGTCGAACACCATGCGCAGGCCCACCATGGGAATGGTGCGCAGTTCCGGCAGCGGCACGCCCGCCTGCACGGTCTCGCGGTGCAGGGGCCGGTCGAAGGCCACGAACAGCTGCACCAACAAGCCGGAGCTCTGGTCCAGCGAGAAGCTGCGGAACGGGCGGTACTCCAGCACCGGGAATTCCACCTGCAGCGAGCGCAGCCGCACCTCCACGTTGCCCGCGCCCGCGGGCAGGTTCACCAGGTCGTCGTCGCGCAAGCCGTACAGGCTGAAGCCCACTTCGCGGCCGAGCACGAATTGGAACCGCCCGATGGGCGACGACATGCCCGACTGCCACGGCACCAGCCCGCCGTTGGCGGCCTGCACCGCCATGCGCTCGAGCGTCTTGGGTGAGGCGAGCGCGAGTACCGGCGCGGCCAGCACCAGGTCGCCTGGCACCAGCCAGAAGGGGGCGCGCAGGCGTAGCGTTACCGCGGAGCGGCTGGGCACCACGTTGGAAGATGCTCCCGCCGTGGCGCAGGAGGGCGACTGGGTGCACACCAGCGTGCGGGTCACCGCGTCCTGGCGGATACCCAGTTCGGCGAACATCAGTCCGTCGCCCGATTCGTTCAGCACGCCGTCCAGGCCCACGCCGGCGCGTACCGCAAGGTCCAGTCCGCCCGAGCCGCCCACGTCGGTCTGGCCGGACCCGAAGCCGCCGTATACGGTGCCGCCGCGCGCGCCAGCCGACATGCCCACAAAGGGACCGATTTCCGCGCGAAAGCGCGGCAGCTCACCCAGGCCCGCCGCTAGCGCCGGCAGGGGCAACTGCACCAACACCGGCTGCAGCGCCCGCAGCGTGGCGGCGGGGGCGACGCGCACGGGAAAGCGCATTTCGCGGCACACATCGAAGCCGTCCGGCGCCGCCGCGTCGTCGGCCTGTAGTCCCGGATCGCGGATACCCAGGCCCTCGAAGGCGTCCAGCAGCTGCTCCAGGCTCGCGCGCACGGCGGCCGCGGCGCGGGCCGCGTCCTGGGGCCGCATGTGGGCGTCGCCCAGCAGCACCACGCGCTCGCCGGCGAAAGTGACCGTCTCCAGGCCGCGTTCGTTGTAATAGTCGTGGGTGCCCTTGCGGCTGGCCACGTTACCCCAGGAGCCGGCCACGTGGCCGGCGGCGAAGGCGTCCTGGAGAAAGTGCAGCGCGAAAGCCTCGTCGGCGAAGGCCGCCAGAGCGAGCGTGCGGCGGACCTCGGGGTTGGTGGCGGCGGTGGAGCGCGCCGCCTTGTGGAGGGCGCGCAGGTGGAACCAGGCGTAGGCGCCCACGGCGTTGAGCTCGGCGCCCTGGTCCAGGATCAACCGGCCGTAGTCCTCCAGAGACGCGTCGGGCGCGGGCCGGGCCAGCAGGAAGTGCACGTTGTTGGCACCGGCCCGGGTGGCGTATTCGCGGTCGGCGCGTTGCAGCTCGATGTCGGCGTTGCGGATGGCATTGACGCGGTCGTTACGGCGTTTGGCCGTGGCGAGTTTTTCCTTGAGCCTGGCGCTCACATCCGCCACGCGCAGCACCCAGTCCGACCCCAGCACGCTGTCCATCATCTCGCGGGGCGAGCAGGAATGATCGCCAGCGATAGCCGGTAGCGCGGCGAAGTCGACGCAGGCCGGGCGCCGGCCCTGGTCCGCTTCGGCGGCACGGGCGCACAGCCGCGACTCGCGACCGCCGCGGGCCGTTGCCCAGAGCCTGTCCAGGCTGGACTGCCGGGCGGCGTCGAGGGACTGCACCGCCGCCACGGCGATGTCGCGGTGCTCGGGGTACACCCAGGCCAGGGCTGTGGCGGCGGGCCAGGGCAGGACGATGGCGGCGATCGAGGCAGCCCAGGTCGGCAGCCGGTGCCGGGCGGGGGGGGAGCGGGCGATGGCCCGCGATGTGGCGTGTTTGTCCATCTCATCGAACTTAGCACGATCGTCCGCGAGCGGGGCCGTTCGCATGGGGCGATTGGGGTATCCTTCGACCGCTTTTGCACCGGACCCCCATGTCAAGCCAGAATACCGACGTTCCGTCGCCCTGCGTGCAGGTGTGCCGCATCGATCCCGGCAGCGGGTTGTGCCGCGGTTGCCTGCGCAGCCTCGACGAGATCGCCGGTTGGTCGCGCCTTGGCGCTGCGGAGAAACGGGCCGTACTCGCTCGCCTGCCGGCGCGACGCCAGTGGTACGCCCTCCTGTCCTGAAACCCCTTCCGAGCTACCCTGCCAACGTTCGTCATGCCCCTGTCTGCGCCCGCCGCCCGCTCCTCCGTCCACACCCGCCGGGTCGAATGCCACGGCTACTCCCGCGATGACGGCCTCTGGGATGTAGAGGGGCACCTGGTGGACACGAAGAGCCGCAATATCCTCACCAGCGAGCGCGCCACCGGCCGCATCGCCGCGGGTGAAGCGCTGCACGAGATGTGGCTCCGCCTCACGGTGGATCTGGACCTGCTGATCCACTCGGTGGAGGCGGTGACCGAGTGGGGGCCCTATGTGGGCTGCGGCGCCATCGCGCCCAGTTTTAAGGTGCTCGAAGGCGAGACGATCAGGGCGGGCTTCACCCAGCGCACCCGCGAGCTGCTTGGCGGGACCCGCGGCTGCACCCATTTGCTGGAGTTGCTCGGGCCACTGGCAACGACGGCCTTTCAGACCATCTACGCCGCTCGCGAGCGAGCCCGCCCCGCGGGCGCGGACGGGCGCAGGCCCGCGCTGGTGGACAGCTGCCACATGTACGCCTCCCATGGGCGCATCGTGCGCAGCCGCTGGCCGCTCTTCTACACTGGCCCTGCCGATCCCGCCGCATCGTGAGACGGGCCAAGCGCTGGCGCGTTATCCGGGTGACTGCGGGCGCCGTCGTGGCGCCGCCGCCGCCGCCGGACCTGGAGCCCGCCGTGCGGGCCGCCTTCGACCAGGCTTTCGGCACCCGCAGTGCCCGCCAGCGGCTGGGCGTGGGTCGGCGCGGCGCCGAGCATGAGTTCGCGCTGCACGCGTCGGGCGAGGTGATCGGCGCCATCGTCACGGCGCGCTGGACGGGCACCGTCGATCCGCGATCGGGGACCACATCCGGCCAGGATCGCGCCAGCGCCGAGCTGTTGTGGCTTTGTCTCTGGGAAGGCCGCGAGCGCCGCGTGCTCGTAGCCACCGATCTGGAGCTGGCTCAGCACCTGGTGGCGCGCTACGCCGGTTGCTATCTGCCCACGCAGGTGGAGGTGCATCACTGCGACATCGCGTCCGGGTCGCTCTATCTCGCCGGGCGCCTGGGAGGGGAATGATGACCTCGGATCGTCCCGGGCCGCTGGCGGGCATTCGCGTGCTCGACCTGACCCGGCTGCTGCCTGGCCCCGTGTGCACCCTTCATCTCGCCGACCTGGGCGCCGACGTGATCAAGGTGGAGGACACAGGAGCGGGCGACTATGCCCGCACCCTGGGCGTGGCCCCGGGCCGCGAGGCGCCGGTGTTTCTGGCCATCAACCGCAACAAGCGGGGCATCCGGCTGGACCTTAAGAAGGCCGAGGGCAGGGCGGTGTTCCTGGAGCTGGCGGCGACCGCCCAGGTGGTCATCGAGAGCTTCCGGCCCGGCGTGGTGGATCGCCTGGGCGTTGGCTACGAGGCGGTGCGGGCGGTCAACCCGGCCATCGTGTACTGCGCCATCTCCGGCTACGGCCAGACCGGGCCCTACCGCGAGCGTGCCGGCCACGACCTCAACTACAACGGCTACGCGGGCTTTACCGACCAGACGGCCGTGGCTGGGGGCGAACCCGCCATTCCCAATCTTCAGGTGGCGGACATTCTCGGCGGCGCCCTGGTGCCGGCCATGGGCATTCTCGCCGCGCTGGTGGAGGCGCAGCGCACCGGACAGGGCCGCTACATCGACGTGGCCATGACCGAGGGGGTGCTGGCCCACAACCTGCAAGCCCTGGCGGCCCTGGCGACCCAGGGCCGCGCGCGGCCCGCCGGCGAAGATCTGCTCTCGGGCCGAGAGGCCTGCTATCAGGTGTACCGCACCCGCGACGGCCGCCACATGGCGGTGGGCGCTCTGGAGCCGAAATTCTGGGACGAGGTATGCGAGGTGCTGGAGCGGCCGGACCTGAAGCGACACCACTGGGCCCGGGACCACGATCCGGCCCCGGCGGTGCTTGCCCTGCGCGAGATCTTCGCCTCGCGCACGCTGCGGGAGTGGGCGCAGGCCTTCGAGGGCCGCGACTGCTGCGTCTCGCCGGTGCTACGCATCGAGGAAGCACAGCACGACCCGCAGCATGAGGCGCGCGGCATGTTCGTCAGGGCGCCCCACCCGGTGGCGGGCGAGGTGTTGCAGTTCGCACTGCCGCTGCGGCTGTCTGACCTGCACTTCGAAGTGCGCCGGCCCGCCCCGGCGCCTGGCGAGCACAGCCGCGAGGTGCTGCGCGAGGCGGGCTACGACGAGGCTAGCATCGAGGCGCTGTCGGCCGCTGGCGTGATCGCGTGAACGGGTGGGGTCCTGCGCAGGCGCCTCAGTCGTCTTCCGGGCCGCGCAGCCAGTAGCCCACCGTCTCGGGGTTGCTGGCGATCCAGCGCCGAGCCGCGGCGCGTGCGTCCATCTTCTCCACGTTGATCCAGTAGTCCATCTGGGTGACGGCCTTGACGTTAAGCTCCACGCGGCCGAGCAGCTCGCGGGTCTTGCGTGGCAGCTTGGCTGCCCAGGCCTTGTTGGCTACTAGCCAGGCGGTGTTGTCGCCGCCCAGAAACTCCCGCGGCTCCTCGAGAATACGCAACCGGTGGGTGCGGTTGAGATACTGCGGACGCCACAGCGGCATCACGAACCAGTCCCTGGCCGCCACGCGGGCATCGAAATTGGCCAGCCAATCCCTGGCCGGGCCGGGCACCAGCTCGTAGCCGGCCTCCCCTAGGCCGTAGTGCTCGAAGATACGCAGCGAGCCGATCATGAGGCCCGAATCGGGCAGTGTGCCGCGAATGGTCTTCACCATGCGATCGGCCACCTCCGGCCGCTTCAGGTCGGCCACGCTCTTCACATCGGCCGGTACATAGTCAGGCACCGCCCAGTACAGCCGCGCGTCCTCGAACAGCACGCTGATCTGCACCAGGTCGTCCTTGTACTCGTCCCAGTAGGTCTTGTGGGCGTAGGGCAGCCATGCGGCCACGAACAAGTCCACGTCGCCGGCGGCCAGTTTCGGAAACATGGTGGCGTGGCTGCCCGTGCTCACCGCCACGTTGAAGCCCTGGCGCTCCAGCACCAGTTGGACCACCGCCGCGGTGGCTTCGTAGAAGCTCAGGTTCACGTGGCCCAGGGCGGCGTATTGGGCGCGGGCAGGCAGCGCGGCGCACAGGGCAAGGGCAACGGCGGCGACGAAAGAGCGCAGGTGCTGCATGGGAATTCCTCCTGTAACGTCGGCGCGGGGTGATCCGGCTTCATGGTGGCGTTGGGACTGGGCCGCGAGCGGCTGCGGTCCGGCGCGGCTTGGGCCACACGGCGCCCGCGGCGCGCCTGCCGCGAGGCCGGTGCGCGCCGCGCGCCGTAACGGCTACTGGCCCGGCTTGAGCGTGCCGCCCTTCTGGCGTGGGGGGAAAGTCTGCAACGACTGCAAGTGATCGCCCAGGGCGTCGCGCACCACACCGCCCAGCCATGCCTTGCGCATGGCGAGCTTGTTGTTGGTGATGCCGCCGTGCTTTTCGAAGGGGTCCATGCGCAGGTTGTACATCTCGGCGCTGGGCTTGTTCCAGTCGAAGAAGCCCTCGCGGACGTTGAAGTGGAACTTCCAGTTGCCCACGCGCAGCGCCGTGAACTCGGCCTCGTTGTAGTAGAAGTAGCGGTCGCGGGCCGCGGGCGCGCCCGAGGTCCAGTGGGCGAGGTTGTCCACGCCGTCGATCTTCACCTTGTGGCTCTCCAGCAGCTTGCCGCCCACGTCCTTCACGCCGGCCGCGGAGGCCAGGGTGGCGAACATGTCCAGGTGGGCCTGGATGCCGTTGGAGATGCTGCGCGCGGGGATGCGGGCGGGCCAGCGGATCAGCATAGGCACGCGCACGCCGCCTTCCCAGGTGGTGGCCTTCTCGCTGCGGAACGGCGTGGTGCCGCC
>DAIPHN010000105.1:10407-11880 GCA_036771335.1 Burkholderiales bacterium | reverse complement strand
TGAAGGTGCGCTGCTCGGAAGGGTTCAGGATGGCGGTGACGATGCCCACCACATGCCCGTCCATGGTCACCAGCGGCCCGCCGGAGTTGCCCGGGTTGGCCGCGGCGTCGAACTGAATGAGGTTGGACAGCGTCTTCTCCCCCTCGGGCGAGCGGAACTCCCGCTTCAGGCCCGAGACCACACCGTGGCTGACCGAAGGCCCGATGCCGAACGGATGGCCCACCGCGATCACATGGTCGCCCGGGCGAAGGTCGGCGGTGGAGCGCATGGTGGCCGCTTCCAGGTCGTCGGGCAGGCTCTGCGCCTTCAGCACCGCCAGGTCGTTCTCGGGCTGGGCGCCCACCATCACGGCCTCCGACTCGTGGCCGTTCATGAAGCGCACGCGGATCTTCTTGGCGCCCCACACCACGTGCAGGTTGGTGAGGATGGTGCCGTTGTCGACGATCACCACGCCCGTGCCCAGGCTGCGCTCCATGGCCTTCTCTTCGGCCTTTTCGTCGGCCTGTGCGGCTTCGGTTTCCGACTCGTCGTCCAGGCCGATGACGCGCACCACCGAGGGCAGGATGGCCTCGTAGGCCGCCGCCGCGGCGCTGGGCAGGGGCTCCTTTTCGAGCGAGGCCCGCACCGCACGGTCGATGTCGTCCTGCGTCACCGGGCGGGCGCCGGTTCCGCCCGGCCGGGTGGCCAGCAGGGCGACCACGGTCAGCACCAGCGCCAGGATGAGCCAGGTGCTCAGCGGCCAGCCCCGGGGGTCGGCCGGATGCCGGGCGACGGCCGCCGCCGTCCCGCCGCCCGCAGGGTTCCGGTCTGCGGCCACATCGGGGCGCGGGGCCGGCCCGCCGGAGGACGCGGCAGCCGACTTCGCCGCAGAGGTCGCCGCGCCTGAAGCCGACGACGTGGGCGGCGCGGCAGGGGCCGAGACGCGACGGCTGCTGCTGTAGAGCGGTGACTTCTTCGTGCTCATTCGATGCGTCCTCCGTCTGCCGCCGAAGGGGCTGCAGCCTGTGCGCAGCGGGCCCTTCCCGCACGTCGAGTCAACACTACCACGGGCGTCGCCCATGCGCACGGCGCAGCCCGACTCGACCCCGCATGCCCTGCTGCGTCCGAGGCCCTGGCTTGCGCGATCATCGCGGTCCGTTGCGGGCCTGGCCATGTGGATCGACTCCCACCTTCACCTCGACGCCCCCGAGTTCGACGCCGACCGCGAGGCCGTGGTCGGGCGCGCGCGGGCGGCGGCCGTCACCGGCATGGTGCTGCCTGCCGTGGCGCCGTCGAATTTCGCCGCGGTGCGTGCGTTGGCGCACCAGATCGGGGCGGGCTACGCCCTGGGCATCCACCCGCTGTGGATCGGCGGGCTGGGCCCGGGCGCGCTCGACGCGCTCCAGCAGGCGCTGCACGAGGCCCGCGACGACCCGAACCTCGTGGCGGTGGGCGAGATCGGGCTGGCCCACTTCGTGCCCGGCCTGGACCGCG
>DAIPHN010000105.1:10062-10397 GCA_036771335.1 Burkholderiales bacterium | reverse complement strand
GGCGCAGCGGAAGCTCGCGCGCGACGCCGGCCTGCCGGTGCTGCTGCACGTGCGCCGCAGCGCCGACGTCCTGCTGGCGGGCCTGCGGCGCATCGAGGTGCCCGGCGGCCTGGCCCACGCCTTCAACGGCAGCGCGGTGCAGGCCGGGCAGTTCATCGACCTGGGGTTTGCCCTGGGGTTCGGCGGCGCGATGACCTTCGACCGCGCGCTGCAGATCCGCCGCCTGGCCGCCGAAGTTCCGGCGCACGCCCTGGCGCTGGAGACCGACGCTCCGGACATCCCGCCGCACTGGCTGTCCCGCACGGCGGCCGCGCGGGCCCGGCCGGGCCGCGGGG
>DAIPHN010000105.1:0-10052 GCA_036771335.1 Burkholderiales bacterium | reverse complement strand
GCCGCCCTTGACTTCCCGCCTCCTTGTCGCTCCCGCCCGGGCGCTGCTCGGCCCCTCCCGGCCGCGGCGGCCGGGGTTTCCCAGGGCCGCAACGAGCCCGTCGAGCTGCCGCGCATCGGCGCGGTGCTGGCAACGCTGCGCGGCCTGTCGGTGGAGGCCGTGCGAGACCTCACTGCGGCCAACGTGCGGCGTGTGCTGCCCCGACTGGACGGGGCGCTGCAGGTTCGATCCGCTATCGTGGGCGAATGAAGGCCTCCGACCGCGAACTCCCGCCCGTCACCCTGTCCGAGCACGAAGGCGTGCGCTATCTGCACCTGGGCTCGGTGTGGGTGCAAGGCGCCATGCGCATCCGCCGGCCGCAGGCCATCGAGCTGGTCTATGTGCAGCGCATGCTGGCCTCGCTGCTGTGGCTGCCCACCGAGGCGATCGGTCAGGGCCCGGCGCTGCAGCTGGGCCTGGGGGCCGGCGCCATCACCCGCTTCACGCTGACGCAGCTCAAGATGGCCACCACGGTGGTCGAGATCCACCCCGAACTGGTGGAGGTGTGCCGGCGCTGGTTTCACCTGCAGACGCAGGACCCGCGACTGCGCGTGGTGGTGGGCGACGCCGGTGCCTGGATGCGCGACGTTCAGCCGCCCTCCGAAGTGCAACTGCTCCATGTCGACCTCTACGACGAGGAAGCCGCCGCACCGGTGCTGGACGACGTGGCCTTCTATGCCGACTGCCGTCGCGCCCTGGCGCCGGGCGGCGTGATGGCGGTCAACCTCTTCGGTCGCGACGCCAGCTTCGAGAGCAGCCTTTCGCGCATCGTCGAGGCCTTCGGGCCGGAGCCGGTCTGGCACCTGCAGCCCACGCGCGAAGGCAACACGGTGGTGGTGGCCGGGCGCGAGGTGGAGGTGCCCGACCGCGAGGTGCTCCAGGCGCGCGCGGCGTCGCTGGAGCAGCGCTTCGGAGCCCTGGGACTGACGGCCCGCCGCTGGCTCACGCAGGTGCGGCCGTACCGGCCGCGTGACGCGACTTGATCCACTGCGGCTGCCGCTCCAGGGCGCCGCTCCCGGGAGGGGAACGATCCGTTACGTGGAATCCACAGACCGGCACGAAGGCCCCCCTGCCTAGAATGCCATGGATCGATTTCCGCCGGAGGAGACACGTCCGTGAAGATCAAGAGCCAGAAAGATTTCTGGTCGGGGCTGATGTTCGTCGTCGTGGGCATCGCGTTTGCCTGGGGCGCCACCGAGTACAGCTTTGGCAGTTCCGCGCGGCCGGGCCCGGGCTACTTTCCCTTTGGCCTAGGCGTCATCATGGCGGCCCTGGGCGGCATCATCACCTTCAAGGCGCTGGTGATCGAGGTGGAGGGCGGCGACCCCATCGGCCCCTGGCCCCTCAAGCAACTGTTCATCATCCTCGGCGCCGGCATCCTGTTCGGCGTCGCCGTTCCCACGCTCGGGCTGCTCGTCGCGGTGCCCCTGCTCATCGTCGTGGCCAGCTTCGCCAGCGGCGAATTCCGCTGGCTGGAAGTCGTCGTCAACTCCGTCGTGCTCACGCTGCTGTCCTGGGGCGTGTTCATCAAGGGGTTGTCGCTGACGATCCCGATCTGGCCCTCTTTCCTCGGATGATCGGCAGGCGCTCATGCAAGAACTCCTGAACAACCTCGCGCTGGGCTTCGGCGTCGCGCTGTCCCTCCAGAACATCCTGTATGCCCTGCTGGGGGCGCTGCTGGGGACGCTGATCGGCGTGCTGCCGGGCCTGGGGCCGGTGGCCACCATCGCCATGCTGTTGCCGTCCATCTATGCGCTGGACGCGACGCCGGCGCTCATCATGCTGGCGGGCATCTACTACGGCGCGCAGTACGGCGGCTCCACGTCAGCCATCCTGGTGAACCTTCCCGGTGAAGCCTCGAGCGTGGTCACCTGCCTGGACGGCTACGCCATGGCGCGCAAGGGGCGCGCCGGACACGCGCTGGCGGTGGCGGCCATCGGCTCGTTCGTTGCCGGCTGCGTGGCCACGCTGGCGCTGGCGGCCTTCGCCCCGCCGCTTGCGGAACTCGCCTTCAAGTTTGGTTCCGCGGAGTACTTCTCTCTCATGGTGCTCGGGCTGGTGGCCGCCGTGGTGCTGGCCCAGGGAAGCCTGCTGAAGGCCGTGGCCATGATCGTCTTCGGCATCCTGCTCGGATTGGTGGGAATGGACACAGTGACCGGCGATCAGCGGTTCACCTTCGATCGGCCCGAACTCTCCGACGGCCTCGGCTTCGTGGTGGTGGCCATGGGGCTGTTCGGCTTCGCCGAGATCATCGTCAATCTCGAACGTGGCAGCACGCGCGAGCTGCTGTCGCAACGCATCGGGCGCCTGCTCCCGGATCGCGTCGAAATGAAGCGCGCCTGGGGTGCGATCGTACGAGGCACGGGAATCGGCTCCGTGCTGGGCATACTGCCCGGCGGGGGAGCCACCCTGGGCGCCTTCGCGGCCTACATGTTCGAGAAGCGCATCGCCCGCGATCCCAGGCGCTTCGGTCAGGGCGCCATCGAAGGCGTGGCCAGCCCCGAATCGGCCAACAACGCCGGCGCGCAAACCTCCTTCATTCCCATGCTCACCCTTGGCATTCCGCCCAACGCCGTAATGGCGCTCATGGTGGGTGCCATGACCATCCACGGCATTCAGCCCGGCCCGCAGGTGATGACCCGCCAGCCCGAGCTGTTCTGGGGAATGATCGCCAGCATGTGGATTGGTAACCTTTTCCTGGTGATTCTCAACCTGCCCCTGATCGGCATCTGGGTGAAGCTGTTGTCCGCGCCCTACAGGTTGCTGTACCCGGCGATCCTGCTGTTTTGCGCGGTGGGCATCTACAGCTTGCAATCGAGCGTATTCGACGTGGTGCTGGCGGCCGGCTTCGGCCTGCTGGGCTATGTGTTCATTCGGCTGGGCTGTGAGCCAGCGCCCTTCCTGCTGGGCTTCGTGCTCGGGCCGATGCTGGAGGACCACTTTCGCCGCGCACTGACCATCGCCAAGGGTGATGCCACAGTGTTCGTGACGCGTCCGCTGTCGGCCACGCTGCTGGCGCTGGCCGCGCTACTCCTGCTTGCCGTGGTGGTGCCGGCGGTTAGGCGCACCCGCGAGCAGGCGTTCCAGGACAGTTGATGCGCTGGGACTTTCCATATCCCGCGCGGCGCGTTCCGGTGCTGGCGGACAACTTGGTGGCCAGCTCTCAGCCACTGGCAACTCAGGCGGGCCTGCGCATGCTGCAGGACGGTGGCAGCGCCGCCGACGCCATCGTGGCCTGCGCGGCCGCCCTCACGGTGGTGGAACCGGTGATGAACGGCCTCGGCTCCGATGCCTTTGCCTTGCTGTGGCAGGACGGCAAGCTGAAGGCGCTCAACGGCTCCGGCCGCGCACCGGCCGCGTGGACACGCGCTCGTTTTGCGGGCCGCAGCGCCATGCCCTCGGAGGGTTGGGACACGGTGACCGTGCCCGGCGCGGTATCTGCATGGGTGGCACTCTGGCGCGAAGCCGGGCGCCTGCCCTTCGCCCAGATTCTTGCCCCTGCGATCCACTACGCGGAAAACGGCTTCCTGGTCTCGCCGACCGTTGCCCGCCAGTGGCGCACGCAGGCGCCGCTCCTCGCCCGCCAGCCGGGATTCGCGGAGGCCTTCTACCGCGGCGGGCGCACCCCGGAGCCGGGGGAGCGTTTCCGGTTTCCCGAGCAGGCCGAGACCCTGCGGCGCATCGCCCAGACAGAGGGCGCAGCGTTCTACCACGGCGATCTGGCCGAACGCGTGGCGCAGTTCGCCGCTCGTACGGGCGGCGCGCTCACAGTCGAGGACTTGGCAAACCATCGCGCCGATTGGGTTGCACCCATCAGTGCGAACTACCGGCGCTTCACGCTGCACGAATTGCCGCCCAACGGCCAGGGTGTCGCCGCCCTGATGGCACTGGGCATACTCGATATGTTTGACATGGGTTCGTTGCCGCCGGAATCGCCCGATTCGGTGCACCTGCAGGTGGAAGCCATGAAGCTGGCCTTCGCTGACACCTATGCCCAGGTGTGCGACCCGGCCGCCATGCGGGTGAGCGCGGCAGATTTGCTCGACCCGGAGTACCTGCGCATGCGCGCGGCGCGCATCGATGCGAAGCGCGCCAGCGAACCGCCACCCGGCATTCCGCCAGCGTCAGGCACGGTCTATCTGGCCGCCGCCGATGGGGGCGGCCAGATGGTCTCGTTCATCCAGTCCAACTACAACGGCTTCGGATCTGGTGTGGTGGTGCCAGGTACGGGCATCAGCCTGCAAAACCGCGGTGCCGCCTTCAACCTCACCCCCGGCCATCCCAATGAGGTGTCGCCCGGCAAGCGCCCCTTCCACACCATCATCCCGGCCTTTCTGAGCCGCGGGGGCGAAGCCGTGATGAGCTTCGGGGTAATGGGCGCGGACATGCAACCCCAGGGCCACGTGCAGTTGGTGATCCGGGTGGCCGATCACGACCAGAATCCCCAGGCGGCGGCGGACGCGCCCCGCTGGAAGGCGGCGAAGGACGGAACCTTGCTTGTGGAGGCACACATGCCCGGGGCCACGGTGGAAGAACTGGTGCGGCGCGGCCATCGGGTGAGGGTGGCCGCCGCCGACAGTCTCGAGTTTGGCGCAGCGCAGTTGATCCGCCGCCTGCCCTCGTCGGGCTATGCCGCTGCCTCCGAAAGCCGCCGCGACGGCCAGGCAGCCGGCTTCTGAAGCCGCTCAGACGGCGCCGCCACCCCGCCCCGCGAGCGCCTTGGCGCGAATCGCAGACAGGGTCGTACGGGTGGTGATGACGTCAGGATCCATGCGTAACTCAATGACTGCAGGCTTGCCCGAGGCCACGGCACGCTCCCAGGCAGGCACGAACTCGGAATTGCTTGACACCGTTTCGCCGTGGGCCCCGAAGGCGCGAGCCAGCGCGGCAAAGTCTGGATTGACCAGCGCCGTTCCGTGCACACGCTCCGGGAACTCCCGCTCCTGGTGCATGCGGATGGTGCCGTACATGCCGTTGTTCACCACGAAGAACACGATCGGCAGATCGTACTGCACGGCGGTGGGCAGTTACAGGGCGTTAATCAGATAGTAGCCGTAGCCGTTGAAGGGACGCACCCAGGGCTAGGGGGGAACGCGCATGGCAGCCACGGCAGAGGGAACACCGTAGCCCATGGCGCCGTTGGTTGGGCCGAGTTGCGTGCGAAAACCCGTGTAGCGATGAAAACGCGATACCCAGCCGGCGAAGTTGCCAGCGCCGTTGGCGATGATGGCGTCTTCGGGGAGGTGCGCATCGAGCCAATGCACGACTTCACTCAGGTTGAGCTGGCCGGGTACGGACACGGGCGCAACGTTCTCGAGGTAATCCGCATTCGCCCCATTGCTCCAGTCCTGCCAGCGCTCGGACTCGGCGGCCCCGAGTTGCGCAGCCCATTCCGCGAACTCCGGCATGCCCGAGTTGACCATTAGGCTCGCCTGATACACCCGGCCGAGTTCCTCGGCACCAGGATGAACGTGAACGATGCGCTGCTCGGGCCGCGGCACGGACAGCAGTGTGTAGCCGCCGGTGGTCATCTCCCCAAGGCGAGCGCCTGCCACGATGAGCAGGTCGGCCTCGGCAATGCGCTTCTGCAGTTTCGGATTGATGCCGATGCCCAAATCGCCGCAGTACAGGCCGTGGCGGTTGTCGAACAGGTCTTGACGGCGGAACGTGCAGGCCACTGGCAGATAGTTTTTTTCCGCGAACCGCTGGATGTCACGGCAGGCCTGCGCATTCCAGTCGCCGCCGCCGAGGATCAGCATCGGTCGGTTGCACTGGATCAGGTGGTTGCGAAGCTGCGCCATTTCCCTTGAGCCCGGGTTGGCGGCTACGCGGCGATAGCGCTCGACCCGCGGTGCCACGGCTTCGCTCATGAGCATGTCCTCCGGCAGCGCCAGCACCACGGGCCCGGGGCGCCCTGACACCGCCAGATGAAACGCGTGGCTTACCATCTCCGGAATGCGATCCGCGCGATCGATCTGAGCGACCCACTTGGCCATGGAGCCGTACATCTTTCGATAGTCCACCTCCTGGAAGCCCTCGCGCTCCATCACGTCACTGCCCACCTGGCCGACAAACAGGATCATGGGGGAGGAATCTTGCTGAGCGGTGTGCACGCCGATGGCCGCGTTGGCGGCGCCAGGGCCGCGGGTTACGAAACAGACACCCGGCCTACCGGTGAGCTTGCCGAAGGCCTCCGCCATGCAGGCGGCGCCGCCCTCCTGCCGGCACACCACCAGCCTGAGTTGGTCGCGCACGTCGTAGAGCGCGTCAAGCACCGCGAGATAGCTCTCCCCGGGAACGCAAAACGCCATGTCGACGCCGTGGGTCATGAGGCTCTCGACCAGGATCTTGCCGCCGAGGGCGGCGCTGGTGGATTCGGACATGGCGCTGGATCTCCTTGTGGTGTCAACTACCTGAGCGGCGGACGCTCTCCCATTACGCAGATTATAGGCAGCGCGATGACCGGAAACGCATTGGTATACTCAAGCGCTTGCGAGCCGGGCCCGCTACACCACTCACAACATGCCGGCGCGCTCAGGGAGGATCGAAAACGATGATGTGGGCCCAGGTTTACGACCCGTTGAACAACACGGTGCTGTCCACGCTGTGCGCAGCCGTTCCAGTGGTGGTCCTGCTCGGCGGCCTTGCCGTCCTGCGCTGGTCGGCGCACGTGGCCGCGTTCTGGGGGCTCGTCTCGGCGCTGGCGGTGGCTGTGTTCGTGTTCGAGATGCCCGCCTCCATGGCCGGTATGTCGGCCCTGAACGGCGCGCTATTCGGCCTGCTGCCCATCGGCTGGATCGTTCTGAACATCATCTTCCTGTACCAACTCACCCGGGACAAGGGTTACTTCAAGGTCCTCCAGGACAGCATCGCCACCATCACCGACGACCGTCGGCTGCAGCTGCTGCTGATTGCTTTCGCGTTCGGCGCCTTCTTCGAGGGCGCGGCGGTATGCGGCACGCCGGTGGCAGTGACCGTGGCGATCCTGATCGGACTGGGATTCTCGCCGCTGGCAGCCTCTGGCCTGTCGCTGATTGCCAATACCGCCCCGGTGGCCTACGGTGCGCTGGGCACTCCCGTGATCACACTGGCGAAGGTGACGGGCCTTGATGAAATGGCGCTGTCGGCCATGGTGGGACGGCAGTTGCCGTTCTTCTCGGTGCTGGTGCCCTTCTGGCTGATATGGGCCTTCTCTGGCTGGAAGGGGGTCAAGGGCGTGTGGCCCGCTATCCTAGTGACCGGCGTCAGCTTCGCCATTCCGCAGTTTCTAATCTCCAACTACCACGGCCCCATGCTGGTGGACGTGGGCGCTGCGATGGTCTCCATGGCCAGCTTGACGCTGTTTCTGAAGTTCTGGAAGCCCAAGGAGGTGTGGCGCACCACCAAGCTGAAGGGCCACGAGAGCGGCAGAGACGACGAGCCTACGCCTACCGCCTTCGCGCAGCATGAGCGCGGGCTGGTGGTGCGCGCCTGGGTGCCCTGGTTCATCCTGACGATCTTCGTGTTCGCGTGGGGTTTCCCCACGGTCAAGGACGCACTGAACGGCCTGTCCCAGGAAAAGCGCGTGGTTGTGGTGGACGGCAAGGAAAAGACCGAGCAGGTACCCTATGCGTGGAAGGGCACTACCAAGGTCGATTTCCCGCTCACTGGGCTGCACGAGCAGATCGAGAAAGTCCCGCCAGTAGTAGCCAAGCCGGTGAAGGAAAAGGCGGTCTACAGCCTGAATTGGCTGTCTGCGACCGGAACGAGCATCTTCATCGCGTCGATCCTTTCGGGATTATTCATGGGGTATTCCTTCGCCGGGTTGCTGCGCAAGTACTGGGAGACCATTGTTATCACGCGCTACTCGCTGATGACCATCTCCGCGATGCTGGCGCTGGGATTCGTGACGCGCTATTCAGGCACCGACGCTACTCTGGGACTCGCTTTTGCGCACACGGGGTTTCTGTATCCGTTCTTCGGCACCATGCTGGGCTGGCTTGGTGTTGCGCTGACCGGTTCGGATACTGCGTCGAACGTTTTGTTCGGCGGGCTTCAGCGCGTCACGGCCGAACAACTGAACCTGAGCCCGGAACTGATGGCTGCCGCCAACAGCTCGGGCGGGGTGATGGGCAAGATGATCGATGCGCAGAGCATCGTTGTGGCCTCCACCGCCACCCGCTGGTACGGGCACGAAGGGGACATCCTGCGCTATGTGTTCTGGCACAGCATTGTGCTGGCTGCGCTGGTGGGGGTTGTCGTTACGCTGCAGGCCTACGTGCCGCCGTTCACCGACATGGTGGTGAGTGGCACAACGGGGGCAGCCGCCCACTGAAGGGGAAGGACCAGGCGCGCGAGACACAAAAAGCCCGCAGAACATCTGCGGGCTTTTTCCTGTTGGCGCCCTTCAACGAGAAAGGCGTGACGTTTCGTACGGCCCCGGAACGACTCAGCCCTCGGCCTCTGAGACCACGGCCTTCATCGACAGGCGCAACCTGCCCTTTTCGTCCGCCTCCAGCACCTTGACGCGTACCGCCTGCCCTTCCTTGAGGTGATCGGCCACACTGTTGACGCGCTCATTTGCGATCTGGGAGATGTGCAGCAGACCGTCCTTGCCGGGAAGGACGCTGACGATGGCACCGAAATCCAGCAGCTTGAGCACCGTCCCTTCATAGACGCGTCCCACCTCAACTTCGGCAGTGATTTCCTCGATGCGCTTGCGGGCCAGTTCCCCCCCCTCCGACGAGACGCAGGCGATGGTTACAGTTCCGTCGTCCTGGATATCGATGGTGGTCCCGGTTTCCTCGGTCAGGGCGCGAATGACGGCTCCACCTTTGCCGATCACATCGCGGATCTTCTCGGGCTTGATCTTCATCGTAATCATGCGCGGCGCAAAAGTGGACAATTCTGACCGCGGAGCGCCGAGAGCCCCCTTCATGTGCCCGAGAATGTGCAGCCGGCCCTCACAGGCCTGCAGCAGCGCAACGTGCATGATCTCTTTCGTGATGCCCTGGATCTTGATATCCATCTGCAGCGCGGTGACGCCCTGCTCGGTGCCGGCCACCTTGAAATCCATGTCGCCGAGGTGATCCTCGTCGCCGAGGATGTCGGACAGGACCGCGAATCGATTGCCTTCCTTGATGAGCCCCATGGCCACGCCTGCCACGTGCGACTTCATGGGTACGCCCGCATCCATCATGGCAAGACAGCCACCGCACACCGACGCCATGGAACTCGATCCGTTGGACTCGGTGATCTCGGACACGACCCGGAAGGAATAGCTGAACTCTTCCGGCGACGGAAGCACCGCCACCAGAGCGCGCTTGGCCAGGCGACCGTGACCGATCTCGCGCCGTTTGGGCGAACCTACCCTGCCCGTCTCGCCAGTGGCGTAAGGAGGCATGTTGTAGTGGAACATGAATCGCTCTGTGTACTCGCCCTGAAGCGCGTCGATGATCTGCTCGTCCCGCGCAGTGCCCAGCGTTGCGACGACCAGTGCCTGCGTCTCGCCACGGGTGAAGAGAGCGGACCCGTGGGCACGAGGCAGGACTCCCGTCCGGATGGAGATGGGTCGGATCGTGCGGGTGTCGCGACCATCAATGCGAGGTTCACCATCGAGGATCTGGTTTCTCACGATGCGTGCTTCGAGATCGCTGAAGATGTTCTTCGCAGTCCGCTCGTCGGCACCATCGCCCAGTTGGCCAAGCATCCGCTCGCGAATCTCGTCCACGCGCTGTGAACGCGCCTGCTTCTGTCGAAGACGATAAGCTTCCCGGAGGTCTGACTCGACCATGCTGGTGATACTGGACACCAGCGCATCGTCGCGTGCTGGAGGCTGCCAGTCCCAAAGAGGTTTGCCCGCCTCCTCGACCAGCTGGTTGATGAGCTCGATGACCGCCTGCATCTGCTCATGACCGTACACAACCGAGCCAAGCATGACTTCTTCGGAGAGCTCCTGTGCCTCGGACTCGACCATGAGCACCGCCTGAGCCGTGCCGGCCACGACCAGGTTCAATTTGGAGCTCTTGAGCTCG
>DAIPHN010000104.1:0-11953 GCA_036771335.1 Burkholderiales bacterium | reverse complement strand
TCAACATGGGGGCCATGGAGAACAAGGGCCTCAACATCTTCAACACCAAGTACGTACTGGCGCGCGCCGACACCGCCACCGACGCCGATTTCCTCAATATCGACCGCGTGGTGGCCCACGAATACTTCCACAACTGGACCGGCAACCGCGTCACCTGCCGCGACTGGTTCCAGCTGTCGCTCAAGGAAGGGCTCACCGTGTTCCGCGACCAGGAGTACGGCGCCGATACCTACTCGCGGCCGGTTCAGCGCATCCAGGAGGTGCGCAACCTGCGCGCCCTGCAGTTCCCCGAGGACGCCGGGCCCATGGCCCATCCGGTGCGGCCCCAGTCCTACCTGGAGATCAGCAACTTCTACACGATGACGGTGTACGAAAAGGGCGCAGAGGTGGTACGCATGATCCACACGCTCATCGGCGCGCCAGCCTTCCGCAAGGGCATGGACCTGTACTTCGCCCGCCACGACGGCCAGGCCGTCACCTGTGACGACTTCGTGCAGGCCATGCAGGACGCGAGCGGCGCCGACCTGTCGCTGTTCCGCCGCTGGTACGACCAGTCGGGCACGCCGCGGCTTCATGTGCGCGCCGAACACGACGCGGCGTCAGGGCGATACACGCTGCACGTGCGCCAGGACACGGCGCCCACCGCCGACCAACCCGCCAAACAGCCGCTGCACATCCCCCTGGCCGTGGGCCTGGTGGGCGCGGACGGCCGCGACCTGCCCTTGCAACTGGAGGGCGAGACGGCCCCCGGTGGCACCACGCGCGTGCTGTCCGTGACCCGGGCCGAGCAGAGCTTCACCTTCACCGGCGTGCGCGAAGCATCCGTGCCTTCGCTGCTTCGCAACTTCTCCGCGCCCGTGGCGCTGGAGTTCGACTACGACGCCCGGGCGCTCACCCACCTGATGGCCCATGATGCCGACCCCTTCAACCGCTGGGAAGCAGGGCAGCGGCTGGCCACCACCGTCATCCTCCAGGGGGTGGCAGCCCGCCAGGCGGGCAAGGCCTTCGCCGTGCCCGACGCCTTCACCGAGGCCTTCGCGCGGGTGCTGATCAGCGCCAGCGTCGATCCGGCTTTCGCCGCCGAGGCCCTGGCGCTGCCCTCCGAAACGTTTCTCGCCGAGCAGATGGCGGTGGTCGATCCGGACGGCATCCACGCCGTGCGGGTGCGCGTGCGCCAGCACCTGGCGGCGCGCCTGCGAGACAGGCTGCTCGCGGCCTGGCGCGCCCACGCCTCCGCCGGCGGCTACAGTCCGGACGCAGCTTCTGCGGGGCGGCGCGCGCTGCGCAACCTGTGCCTGGGCTACCTCATGGAACTGGACGATGAGGAGGTCCGCGCCCTGTGCGTGGCACAGTTCGACGGCGCCGACAACATGACCGATGCCATGGCCGCGCTCACGGCGCTGGCCAACACCGACTGCCCCGAGCGTCTGCCAGCGCTGGAGCGATTCCATGCCCGCTGGCGCCACGAGGCGCTGGTGCTGGACAAGTGGTTCGCCGTGCAGGCAACAGCGCGCCTGCCCGGCACGCTGGAGAACGTGAGGCGGCTGGTGAAACATGCCGACTTCGACATCCGCAACCCCAACCGCGCGCGCTCGGCGATCGGTAGCTTCGCCATGGGAAACCCGGTGCACTTCCACGCCGCCGACGGCGGCGGCTACGCCTTCGTGGCCGAGCAGATCGCGCAGCTCGACACCCTCAACCCCCAGGTGGCAGCGCGCATGGCGCGCGCCTTCGACCGCTGGCGCAAGTTCGATGAGGGCCGCCAAAGCCATGCGCGTACGGCCCTGGAGCGCCTGCGCGATCACGCGGGGCTGTCGAAGGACCTGCAGGAAGTGGTGACCAAGGCGCTGGCCTGAGCGCCCGGCCGCGGCTTCAGCCGCCGCGCGCCTTGCGGTTCACCTTCTCCACGAACCGCGCCACCTCGATGATGGCGCGCTCGTGCAGGCCTTCGCCGATGCGATCTTGGCCGTCCTCCGCCCACACCTCGAAAGTGAGCAGGCGTCCCTCGGCTTTAACGAGGCGAGAGCGCGCGGTGACGGTGAAGCCTGGCGGCGTGGCCGCCAGGTGGCGGATGTCCACACGCACGCCCACGGTGCTGCGGCCCTCGCCCACCAGCGGCTCCACCGACTTGCCCGCGGCGGTCTCCATGAGCGCGATCATCATGGGGGTGGAGAACACCGCCACGAAGCCGCTGCCCAGGTCGGACGCAAGATTGCCGGGGCCTGCCACCAGGGTGGCCTCCCCTTCGACGCCGGATTGCAAGGGGTTCACGTCCGTCATGGAATCTCCTTTCCTGAGTGACGGACGGGCTGCCCGCCGAGTGCCCATAGCTTAGCGGGCCCGGCCGCCGTTTTCGGATAGCCTCCGGCGTGCGCCAGGCGCCGATGCGCCTGCGCCCCGTAAACGCGGCGTCCCCTTCCGGGGCTTACCGGCAGCCACCGCTCCCCCACCGCCATGACCACGATCCTGGCACGCGGCGCCCTTGTAAACCTGTTCCTCGCCGCCCTGCCGGCGCGGGCGGTGGTGTTTCTCGCCGACGAGGACCCACCCTTCAACTGCACCGAGTCGAGCAAGCCCGCCGGCATCGCACCGATACCGCCGCAGAACTGGCGCGGCTCGCAGAGGTGGAGGCGCGCTTCGAGGCCGTGGAGTGGGAATCGGGCTACCGGCGCGTACAGCGTGACCGCGACACCTGCCTGCACTCCATGGCGCGCGCTCCCAGCCGCGAGACGCTCTTCGACTGGATCGGCCCCGTTACCTCGAACCGATGGGGGGTCTAAGCACTGCAGGGCTTCGCCGCCGCCATCGGACGCGCGCAGCATCCTCGGCCTTTTCGCGCGGGCGGTGTCGCCAGGGATGCGAAGCTCGAGGAGCTGGCCTCCCAGGCCGGAACCAACCTTCGGCCGGTGGAGCGCGACGCCCTCAACCCCGCACGGCTCGCATTGCCCGGGGATGCCCCCGATCGCATTGACCTGTGGATCACCAGCACTCACACCGCGCGCCGCCTGGCGCTCAAAGCGGGCATCGGCAGGATCAAGCCGGTGTTCACCGCGCGCGAGGTGCCGCTGTTCATCGCCTGCAACGCTGCCACACCCCCGCCGGTGATCAAGGCCCTCACGGACGCCTTCGAGGCCTCGAAGAAGCACGGCGTGCTGGAGCGCATCAACGCCAACCACCTGAAGTGCTTCGAGCGCTAGCGCCTGCGGGGCCTGAACACCCACTGCCGATAGCTGGCGGCTCCCTCGAAGGCCCGCGGCTCGGGCCACAGGTTGTCGGGTGCGAGGGGCCTGGCATCGGACGTGGAGTGCACACCCACGATGCGGCCCTCGGTGTCGCGCACGTACGCCCACTCGTAGGTGCCGGTCATGGGATCAAGGGGCAAGCGGCGAAGATGTCGCTGCACGGACTCGGCGCGTTCGTCCTGCAGCAACTCCTCGATGCGTACCGGGGCCGGAGGCTGGTTGGCAGGGGTCGCCGCAGCGTAGCCCTCCAGAGCCCCCCGGAACTGACGCCCCACCCAGAGGAGTTCTCGCTCGCGCTCGCGCGTCGAGCGCTCCTCCCACAGCCTGGACAGGGAGGCCAGCAGCCCGGCCATCGCCACCGCGAACAGCAGCGCGCCGAACAGGGCAAACCCTCGCTCGCGCCAGCGTCCGGTCACCATTGCCGGTAGGGCACGCCGTTGGTGCCCGTTCCAGGGGAGCGCGAGTACACGTCGAACACGTCGGCCCCCGGCGCGGGCGCCTCCGGCGGCGAGGCGTGGCTGCGCAGACCCCAGGAGGCGGCAGCCGAGGCGGCCGCGTCGGGAGAAAAAGGATCGTGCGGCACTTGCCGCAAAAAATAGATGCGCCGTCCCTGGGGATCGAGGGCGTCCGGCACGCCCTGCGCCAACACTTCCAGCGAGGGAGGGTAGCGGGACTTCCCGGGAAGGCGTACCACGCGCCCCTCGTCCACGGCGTCGCGGTAGTCGTCGATGGCCTGGCGGATCTGGCGCAGCGCGGAACGCAGCTCCACCTCCTTCTCGCGCTTGGTGGCCGCGACGATCAGCGGCGCAGCCACGGCTGCCACCAGCGCCACCAGGCCCAGCGCGACCATCACCTCCACGAGCGTGAAGCCGGCGCGCGGCAGCGGGCGGAAAGTCATCGGCGTACGAGTCACCAGCAACGGACTAACCTCCTCAGGGTCCCGCCGGCTCGGTCCGGCGGCGGTTCGCCAGGCGCTGCCAGATCCAGCCTCCCGGCACGTCCTCGCCGGTGAGCACATAGCGCAGCGCGTTCGCATCGCGAACCACGAACTGCTGCTTTCGCCGGCCGCGCCCGCGGCCGCAGAACAATACCCGGTCACCGGGATGCAGGTTGCCGGAATCGAGCGGCAACAGCAACAGGCCGCCGTCGCGCTCGATGGCCAGCGGCACCACTGGCAATCGCTCGGCGCGGTCCTGTGGGTCGCGGCACAGGTCGCCCACGCACACAGCGCCGCGCACGGCCGCCTCGTGCAGGGCTGCCGCGGTAAGGGGCTCCACCCGAAAGCTCCAGGTCTCTGGCACGTGCTCGCCGAGGATACCGACCAGCCGCGCGATCACCTCATTGGCCCAGGCATTGTCGCGCTGGCGCACCTCGCCCAGGAAGCGCGCCAGCAGCGGTTCGGTGAGCAGCGCCATGGCTTCGTGGACCACCACCGAGGCCGGTTGCATCACCAGCTGCGCGCCCACGGCGTCGGTGAGCACTGCATTGCTGCGCTGATTACGGCGCAACACCACGAACAGGCCGGGGTTCATCTCCCGGGCTGTCATCACCACTGCCAGGTTGTTCACGTCGCTGGATGTGCCGGCCACCAGCCCCACGGCGTCGCGGATGCCGGCCTTTTCCAGCACAGCGGCCTCGGTGCCGCTGCCCAGAATGCCCGCCTCCACGCCGTGCACGGCAGCGGGATCCGAGTCGATCACGGTGCAGCGGATGCCCTCGCGCTCAAGACAGTGGGCGATCTCGCGCCCGAAACGGCCGAAACCGCACAGCACCCAGTGACCCTTGGGGGGAAACCGCGGCTCCGGCAGCGGTTCGTCCGGCGTGGCAGTTAGCCATTCGCGCAGCAGGTACAGCCCCGAGGCGCGCATGGCCATGCCAAGGTGCCGGGAGAACGACTCGAAGGGATCGATGATGTGATCCGTGCGGAACGAGGCCATGTTGGCGGCCACATCGCGCGATTCGCAACGGCACAGCACCTCGAGTTCGGGCCGCAGCAGCTTCGTCCCCACGGCTACGGCGAGGTTGGCGCGGTCATCGTTGGTGAGCGCCACCACGCCCAGGCAGTGGGGGCTGCGCAGCCCGGCAACAATGAGCGCCTCACCCGCGCGCACGTCCGCCGCCAGGGCAGGCGCGTCGACGCTCAGTCCGGCCATGTCGGCTTCGGCCACGCGCTCGGGGTTCAGGTCCAGCACGACGCACCGGATGCCGTAACGGTCCAGTGCCGCCACCAGCGCGCTGCCTGTCTCGCCATATCCGCAGACGATGTAGAAGGGCTCGCGGAGCCGGCGTACCTTGCGCTGCAGCCGCGCCCGCGCCAGCACTTGGCGGAAAGCCGGCTCCTGGGTGAGCGCAAGAATCTTTCCCAGGGCATAGAACCAGGCCACGACCGTCAGGTAGATGGAGAAGGTCACCCACAGGCGCTGGGCGTCGGTGAAGGGGTGGGGCACCTCGCCAAAACCGATGGTGGTGGCGGTATAGCTCACGAAGTAGAAGGCGTGGAAGAAGCCCATCTGCCAGGGCAAACCCTGGCCGTCGCGGCCGGGAATGAGCACCAGCCCGAGGATGCTGATGGCGTAGGTTGCGACCAGCGCCAGCAGCGGCGCGCGCATGCGCCGCAGGGCCAGGAAGAGCGCGCTGTTCATCGGCGCAGCTGGGCCGTTTCCACCATCAGCAGTATGACCGACACCACGTTGGCCATGAAGGCGCCGCCCGCGAGGGACACCACGCTGGACACCACCGCGGGGGTGAGGCCCTCCGGAGAGGCATTCGCCGCCCAGGCCCACACGACCGCCCCCGCCATAAGCTGCAGATCCGCCACCAGGCTCGCCGCCAGGTGGATGGCGCCCATCTGGGTCCGGTCGCCGAACTTAAGCACCGTGGCCACCAGATTCACGACGATGGCCGCGAACATCTCGTAGATGTTGTGCTGGGCGGGATCGGTCGGATCGCCGATGAAGAACCCGAAGTTCATGGTCATGGCGAGGATGATGAAGAAGCCGAACACCACTTTCTCGAGATTCACAGCGCCTCCCCGACGAAGGAACCACTGCGTTGTCGCACCCGCGGGCCGCGGTGTCAATGGCGGCGCGCCCGGGCCGGCGGCGGCAGCGTCGGCGGTTCTTTTCGCCGCGGCGAGGCGCTGCGAATCGCCCCTTGAGCGTGCGGGTTGAAGCCGCGGCGCGAATCCCGGATCATCCACGCCCCCGGTTGTGGACGAGCCTGCGCTCGTATACGGCCGGGAGCGGCGATCGTTTCGCAACGCCAGCGCCGCTTCCTCGATCACAACATGGAGCATCTCTGAAATGACTGGCTTGATTCTTCTCGGCGGGCCGCTGCTCGTGGTTATCGGTTGCCTGTTCTGGGTGCTTTCGCTGTCCAACGAACAGGCACGCGTGAACGCCGAAGTCTGGGCGAAGCACGGAGTGCGGTCGTAAGGATCGCCCGGGTCGCAAGCGCCCCGCCTTCGCACGGGGCGTTTTTTCGTCCGCGCAGCGGCGCTAGCCCAACAAACAAAAAACCCCGCCGAAGCGGGGTTTGTAGGGAGCTGGCCGAAGGCGTCACTCGACAGGCCGGATGTTGGTCGCCTGCTTGCCCTTGGGGCCCTGGACGATCTCGAACTCGACCTTCTGGTTTTCCTTGAGGGTCTTGAAACCCTTGGACTGGATGGCGGAGAAATGCGCGAAGAGGTCTTCGCCGCCGCCGTCGGGCTTGATGAAGCCGAAACCCTTGGCGTCGTTAAACCACTTCACGGTGCCGGTACTCATGCGTGTGTTTTCCTTACAAAGAGTCGAAAATCGGGCGCGTGTGATGGCCACACCCATACTGCGGGAACTTCAAGGTAGAAGGACGGAGACTCGGGGGCACCGCTCGAAGCGGTGGCGACCGGCCGGCGACTTCACGGCCCGGAAATCCTGCATCGGCGCTTATACCCGTGGCCTTGGCCAGGGTCAAGAACAAACTTCACTGCGTGGTGCAGCCGGCGCGGCGGCGGCGTCGCGAGGGCGGCATCGGGGAGTGGCGCCGTGCCGCGGGCAGCGGCGCGCGGGCGTCAACCGGCCTTGGCCGCGACTCTTTTGTTGGCGGCGCGCCTCTTGCATCATGTGCGCCGTGTCACTTGTCGCGGGAGCCAGCCATGCGGGCAAGCCGGTGCTCATCCAGCTATTCCTCCACGCTGGCGCTGGTGGCACACCGGCGCCAGCCATCGCCACGATTACCCGGGGCGCTGGACGCGCTGTTCGCGGCCCTGGCGGCCAGCGCAGGCGCTGCCGACGCCGAAGGCACCGAGGCCCGAATCTGGTCCTTGTGGATGCACCATCCCCACCGGCGCGCCGCCCGCGATCTCGACCTGGCCTCGTCCGAGATCGCGGGCCAGTGCCACGATCTGGCCGAGACCCGGCTCGCGCGGCTGTTGCGTGCCGATCCCGATTACGCCGAAGCCTGGAACAAGCAGGCCACGCTGTTCTACCTGCTGGAACGCGACGAGGAATGTCTGGCGAGCCTGCATCAAGCCCTGGCCCTGGAACCGCGCCATTTCGGTGCGCTGTGCAGCCTCGCCGAGGTGCTCGCCGGGCTGGGCGATACCGGGGGTGCCCTGTTCGCCTTCGAATCGGCGCTGCGCATCCACCCTCACCTCCAGCAGGCCCGCCAGCGGATAGCGGACCTGCGAGAAGGCGGGCCGCACTGAGCGGCCACCCCATCGGTGGCTATCGGGTGGCGACGCGAATGCGCTGTGCGATCCCGTTTGAAAGTTCGTCCGCGACTTGCGCCACATCACGGCGCACCAGCCGGTCGAGGGCGGAACCCTGATTAAGTAGCCAGCCGTTCTGGAGGCGCACCACCGCAATTTGCTCTCCGTCGGGGATGCTCGTGATGTTTGCCACCGCGCTTGCGGGCCAGCCGTCCAGGTCGTAGCTCGCCGCCACATGGACAACTGCGGTTCGCCCCGGCAAGGCCGCCGGTTGCGATTGGCCGGCACTTACCGGGGATCGCCCCTTGGCTGGAAGCCCTCTTTGACGCAGCGCACCGGTTGTCATGGCAGCCAGCGCAGAGTCCTCGATCACCACCAGGTTCTCCACCCTCGCCGCCTCCGCCGGGGCGGTGCTGTCGGATGTCATTTTCGGCAACGCACAACCCGCCAGGCACACTGCCGTAAACGCTGACAGGGCCGCTGTTCGAAGGAATGTTCCCCGACCTATGCTACCGGCGTGCCGAGGGTCTTGGGCCATGCGGGGCGGACACTTGGTGGCCGCATTTCCGCGAGTACTCACGGCGCCCCGTGGTTTTTCGGCTTTTTATAGCTCTTGAATCGTCTTTCTCGCACCGGAAGCTGTTTCGTTCTTTGCAACTCTCCATAGCGTTTATGGGTCAGTACTTCAAGTAGTGGAAAAAATTTCCACGCCTCCATTGTGTGAGGAAAGTTTTTCCACGTCAATGGGTGCGCCTGATATGCTTCCCGGAGTGACCGAACCCACACCACCCGAAGCCACACAGTTCCAGCTTGACGCCGTACGCCGCATGATCACGCCAGTTGTCAGGCTGCTGCTGCACTTCGGCATCACCTATCCCGTGTTCGCCGAGTTGCTCAAGCGCGTTTATGTGCAGGTGGCAGACCGCGAACTGACCTTGCCTGATCGCGAGCAAACCGCGAGCAGGCTGGCGCTTCTCACGGGTATTCATCGCCAGGAGATCCGGCGCCTGCGCGAAATCACCAGCGCCGGGGGCGAAATGCCCATCGAAAAGGCGAGTTCGGCGGCCGCCCTGTCGCCTCGCCTTCTTATGACCTGGACTCAGAATCCCCGCTTCCGCGATCCCGCAGGCGCTCCGCGCTTGCTGCATCGCTCCGCCTCGCAGGGCAGCCCGTCCTTCGAGCAACTCGTGGAAGGCTTGAGCAAGGACATCCGCCCGAGAGCCGTGCTGGACGAATGGCTGCGCCTCGGTCTCGTCGAGATCACCGGGGAGGGTCTGCTCGAACTCAAAGCGCGGGAATTCGTGCCGAAGGGATCACTGCCCGCCAAGACAGAATTGATGGCCAACATCATCTCGGACCACGTGAGCGCCGCCGTCCATAACGTGCGTGGCGATTCCGCACCGTTCTTCGACCGGCGCGTGCGTGTGGAGGGACTGACGCCGGAGGCCTTGCTTCAGTTGCGGGCGCTAGTGAAGGAGCGCGGCATGGCATTCCTGCAGGAACTCAATGCCGCGGCCGCCAAGTTGACCGAGGGCGAGGCAGAGGGACCTACGCACCGCATGAGCATTGGACTGTTTGAATACGAAGAACGGGAGCAAACCAATGAAGCTCAATCTCGTAACCGCTAGCCTCCTCGTTGTTGCAGGCGCTGCAGGACTCGCGGGGTGTGAAGCCATGCGGCTGCCCGCCGTGGTGGCTGGCGGATCGGTCATCGAGGGCACGGGATTGGACAGCAAGCGGGCCGGCTCGACGATCAAACAACCACCGTCCGTGCCCGCCCAACCGATCATGGTGCTGGCCCTCGAAGGCTCGGCGTTCGCCCCGGCACCCTTGAAGGCGGGAGATGGCTTCGGCAGTGACATGACCTTCGACCTGCGCGATGGCTCCGCCCGTCTGGGTCTGCCAGGCGCCGTGACTTACTTTGTCAACGGGCCGGCACGCGTGCGCTTCGAAATGCAGCAGGGCCTCATCTACCCCCTCATCGAGACCGGCGCAGTGGACGCCCCGAACGGCGGCCGTGTCGCCACGCCACGGATCGCAGCCCTGGACTGCAAGAGCAGCTTCCACATCGCGCGGAGCGAGCAAACCACCACCTTCCACTGCGCCCACGGCTTCCTGCGCTGGACGCGCGATAGCAAGCTGATTGCGCTTGAAGACGCAAACGCCTGGGTGGTTGACGAAACCCAACGCCGGGTGACACGCCAATAGGGCCTGGTGGCGTGCCATCGTCCCCCACCGGCCCGTTGCCGTGCTTGCTCGGGCCTCCATGAGTCTGAGTCTCTCCATCCGCGCCGTTGGAATCGCCTTGAGCGTTTGGTGGATGCCTCGCCGGCTGACTGCGGCGCGCCATACCGGGTTTTCCCCCTGGCGGTGGGTTTGGTGGGCCGCGGTCATTCGACCCGCGCTGCGGCTACAGCAGCTCGCGCCTGCGGAAACACCCTGCGCCGCCAGGGCGCGCCCATGAGCGTCATCGCGGCTGCGGCCCCCGATGGGAGCGCGCCCGGTGAGTGCTTCACGCGCCGCGAGTCCATGGACGCGTATCTGGCGTGCGCGGAGTACATCTCCAGTTCGGCGCTGCGCCGTTTCCAGCGCCAGGGCATGGCCCCCGAGCTGGCCAGGGTATCGCGGCCGCCCGCGCGCGAGGCTTCGCTGGGCGATGCGTTGCACGCCATGCTGCTCGAGCCGGACCGCTTCGAGGCGCAATTCGTGCAGGCCGCGCCCGGCACGCCAGCGGCGCGGCTGCGCGGGCCCGAGGAACTGTTCGAGCGTACCTGGCTGTCCGTGCGGGAGTGCGAGGCACTGCGCGCCATGGCCCGCGGGGTGTGGGAATGCGCCCGTCCGCAACTCTCAGGCTGGCTGCGAGACGGCGCCAAGGAACTGTCCCTGTACTGGAGCGATGACGCGGGCGGCCGCTGGAAGGGCCGCCCCGACTGCTTCACCGAGGCCGTCATCCTGGAGCTGAAGACCTCCAGCGACATCCGGCCGCAGCGCTTTGCCCGGGCGCGCGAGCGCTTCGGCTACGACCTGCAGGCGGCCCTGTACCTCGAAGGGGTTGCGCGCCTCACCGGCACGCGGCCGCGCTTCCTGTACGTGGTGGTGGAATCGGTGCGCCCCCACTCGGTGTGGGTCCAGGAACCCTCGGCCGAGGAACTGGCGCGGGCGCGCGCCAGCCTGCACGAGGTTCGCGTGCGCTTCCTGGCGGCGCTGGCCGCGGGCGCCTGAGGCGGGCGGCCCGCTATACTCGTTTCCCCGCGTAGCCCGCCTCGCAGCCGTCATCTCCCAAGGCACGTCCCATGAAGGGCATCACCCTCACCCGCTACCTGATCGAGGAACAACGCGCCGCCGCGCACATCGAGGGGGACCTGCGGTTGCTGGTGGAAGTGGTGGCGCGCGCCTGCAAGGCCATCAGCATCGCCATCGGCAAGGGTGACCTCGCTGGGGTGCTGGGCAATGCAGGCACCGGCAACATCCAGGGCGAGGCGCAGAAGAAGCTGGATGTGATCTCCAATGAGATCCTGCTCGAAGCAAACGAGTGGGGCGGCCACCTCGCCGCCATGGCTTCGGAGGAAATGGAAAAGCCCTACGCCATTCCCCACCGCTACCCCAAGGGCGAATACCTGCTGCTGTTCGACCCGCTGGATGGTTCGTCCAACATCGACGTGAACGTCTCGGTGGGGACCATCTTCTCGGTGCTGCGCTGCCCCGAGGGGGTAGCCGAGCCGGGCGAGCATCACTTCCTTCAGCCGGGCACGCGCCAGGTGTGCGCCGGCTACGCCGTGTACGGACCCACCACGCTGCTGGTGCTCACCCTGGGTAACGGCACCCACTGCTTCACCCTCGACCGCGAGATGGGCAGCTTCATCCTTACCGGGGAGAACCTGCGCATCCCCGAGGACACGCGGGAGTTCGCCATCAACATGTCCAACCAGCGCCACTGGGAGGCGCCGGTGCGCCGCTACGTGGACGAGTTGCTGGCCGGCAAGACCGGCCCGCGCGGCAAGGACTTCAACATGCGCTGGGTGGC
>DAIPHN010000103.1:0-12093 GCA_036771335.1 Burkholderiales bacterium | reverse complement strand
GCGCGTCCGCCCCGCGAGGGCCCTTCGATGGTTTCGCACATCCACCTCGACGCCGTGGGCGGCGTGGCGGGCGACATGTTCATCGCCGCCGTGACCGACGCCTTCGCGCACCTGCGCGAGGGCGTGCTGGCGGCCGTGCGCGCGGCCGGCCTGCCCGCGGAAGTGGCCTGCGCCTTCGAGGCGCACGCCGACCACGCGCTCACAGGCAGCCGTTTCCGGGTGGACGTCCCGGTGCCGGGCCACGGCCACGTCCACCGCCTCCACCACCACCACGCCCACCGCGACTTCGCCGACATCCGCACCCACCTGTTGTCCGCGCCGCTCGATGCCGAGGTAAAGCGCCGTGCGGTGGACATCTTCACACGCCTGGCCGAGGTGGAGGGCCGCATCCACGGCAAGCCCACCGAGCTGGTGTCCTTCCACGAGCTGGGCGAGTGGGACTCCATCGCCGACATCGTGGGCGCCGCGTGGCTGATCCATGCCACCGGTGCGCAGTCCTGGTCCATCGGCACGCTGCCGCTGGGCTCGGGATTCGTGAAGACGGCCCATGGAAAGCTGCCCGTTCCGGTACCGGCGGCGGCCATGTTGCTCGAGGGCTATGCCTTTGGCGACGACGGCGTGGCTGGCGAGCGCGTCACGCCCACGGGTGCCGCCATCGTGCGCCACCTGGGCTGCACCCAGACACGCCCCAGAGGCGCCCTGAGGCTCGGCCGCACCGGCCACGGCTTCGGGACCAGGGTCCTGCCCGGGCTTTCCAACGTGCTGCGGGTGGTGTGCTTCGAGCCGGTGGACGCCGACTCCGACGCCGCCGATGCGCCCGTGGCCGTGATCGTCTTCGAGGTGGACGACCAGACCCCCGAGGACCTCGCCATCGCCCTGGATCACCTGCGCAGCCACCCGGCGGTGGTCGACGTGCTGCACAGCCCCGTGGTCGGCAAGAAGGGTCGCATCGCCGCCTCCATCCAGGTGCTGGCGGATCCCGCCCAGCTGCATGCAGTGACGGAGGCTTGCTTCCTCGAGACTGCCACCATCGGCCTGCGCTACCAGGTGGTGCATCGCAAGACGCTGCCGCGCGACCTTCGCATGGTGCTGGTGGGCAACCATGCCGTGCGCGTGAAGGTGGTGCAGCGGCCGCAGGCCGCCACCGCCAAGGCCGAGAGCGACGACACCGCGCAGGTGGAGGGGCTTGCCGGGCGCGCCGCGCTGCGTCGCGCTGCCGAGGACGAGGGGCTCGAGTGAGCGCCGTGCACGACACCCGGGCCGAGGCGCTGGAGCGCGTTCTCTGCGGCATGAGCAGCATCGCCGTGGCCGTGAGCGGCGGCGTGGACAGCCTCACCCTGGGAAGCTTCGCCCATCGCCGCTTACCGGGTCGCGTGGCCATGTTCCATGCCACCTCGCCGGCCGTGCCGCCCGAGGCCACCGCGCGCACCCGTGACCTCGCCGCCCGCGAGGGCTGGGCGCTCGAGATCATCGATGCCGGCGAGTTCGCGCGCCAGGACTACCGCGCCAATCCGGTGAACCGCTGCTTCTTCTGCAAGACCAGCCTGTACGGCGCCATCGCGCCGCGCACCACGGCCCAGGTGGTGTCGGGCACCAACACCGACGACCTGGGCGAGTACCGCCCGGGCCTGGAGGCCGCCCGCGAGTACGGCGTGCGCCACCCCTTCGTGGAGGCCGGCATCGCCAAGGCCGGCGTGCGCGCGCTGGCGCGCACCCTGGGCCTGGCCGGTGTGGCGGAGCTGCCTTCCTCGCCCTGCCTGTCCAGCCGCATCGAGACCGGAATCGCCATCGATCCGGACATGCTCACCTGCGTGCACGCCGCCGAGCGGCTCGTGGGCGGAGCGCTGCGGCCGCGCACCGTGCGCTGCCGGGTGCGCGCCGCGGGCGTGGTGATCGAGCTGGACGCCGACACCCTGGCCTGCACCGAGCGCGCCCGCCGCGAGGCCCTGGCCGCCGAAGTGGCCGCGCTGTTCGCGCTGCGCGGCTTCCACCATGGGGGGAGCTCCGCCCCCTACCGCCCCGGCTGCGCCTCCCCCGTGCGCTAGCTGCGCGGGGCCGGCGCACCCTGCCCCGCCCGGGCGCCGCGCGCGCAAGCCTTTTTTCCCTTGCCGCGCGGCGCGCGGCGCGACCATCAAGACATCACATGGATCTGCACAAGGACATCCGCCTCGACTTCGACCGCCGCAGCCGCATGGGACTGGAGGAAGCCATCCTTGCCAGCGGCAAGACGGTGGCGCACCTCAACACCATCCTCGACGAAGCCGCCCACAAGCGCGCCCGCTTCCTGATTACGCGCCTGTCGGCGGAGCAGCTCGACGCGCTGCCCGACCAGCACCGCACCCGGATCCACTACGATGCCCTGTCGCGCACCGGCTACTTCGGCGATCCCGAGCCGTTGCGCACCGAGACCCGCGTGGCCGTGGTGGCCGCCGGCACCTCGGACGTGAACCTGGTGCGCGAGATCTCGCGCACCCTGGGTTGGTATGGCGAGCCAACGCTGGAAGTCACCGACGTGGGCCTGGCCGGCATCTGGCGGCTGCTGGAGCGCCTGGACGAGATCAAGACCATGCCGGTGGTGATCGTGGTGGCCGGCATGGACGCGGCCCTGCCCACGGTTGTGGGCGGGCTGGTGCCCGGCGTGGTGATCGGCTGCCCCTCCTCGGTGGGCTACGGCGTCGCCGAGAAGGGCCACTCGGCGCTCAACGCCATGCTGGCCAGCTGCGCGGCGGGGCTGCTGGTGACCAACATCGACAACGGCTTCGGTGCGGCCTGTGCAGCGTTGCGGGTGCTGCGCGCGCTGTCCCGATAGCGTGGAGATCGTCACGACATCCGCGGCGCGTTCGATTCATGTGTTCGGCCTTTATCTGCTGGGATTGGGGGGCATCCTTGTGGTGGCGCCCAACGAGCTGGTCGGACTGTTCGGTATTCCCACGACCACCGAGGTCTGGATTCACATCGTCGGGGTCCTCGTCTTCTTCCTCGGGGTGTACTACAGCATCACGGCCCGCCATGGCTTCGAGCCTTTCTTCCTGGCGACTGTGTAGGGACGATTCACGGTCCTTGCCGGCTTGGTAGCGTTTGTGATGCTGGGCATGGCGCCACCTGTCCTCATCCTGTCCGGGCTAGTGGATGCCGCCGGCGCCGCGTGGACCTGGGCGGGCTTGCGCCGCTCGTCCCGACCATAGAGAAGCTCCCCGGCGTGCTGCGGTGCGTTTCGAAGCACAAGCGCGCCGGCGTCGGATACGCTCGGGTTGCGTGACACGACGACGCCAAATCCATCCTGAGGAGATCCCGATGAGCGACGTGCTGACCGGCCTTGCCGAACGCCTGAATCTCGATGCAGTGGGCCACCCCAACAACCTGTTCAACAGCGTGGTTTTCACGCTGATCGAGGATTACCCGGGTGGCCTGCAGGGCCTGCTGGACCGCTTCGCGAGCCAGGGGTACGCCAATCACGTGGCGTCCTGGTTGTCCGACGGCAGAAACGAGCCTCTCGCGCCCGAGGATGTCCTGAAGGTGTGCGGCCGCGAAGGCGTGGCCGCCCTGGCCGCCAAGCTCAACCTCACGCCCGAGCGCGTGGTGACTGGATTGGCGGAAAAGCTGCCCGACCTGATCAACCGTCTCACACCCTCCAATCGGGTGGACGAGGCCTTCATCCGCGACAGCTTGCCGCTGCTCACGGGCCGCGTGTTCGGCTGATGCGCGCGCGGCCGGGCGGCGTGGCCGTCCCGGCCGTGGCGGTGTGGTGCTAGCCCGGCCGCAGCCGGCCCTTCAGATGGCGGCGGCCTCGGCCTGCCGCAGGCAGTCGTCGTCGAGGCTCTGCAGCGGCGAGCAGTCGCGGTTGGCGAACCACTCGGCGCGGTGGCTGCGGGTGGGATTGTCCACCGAGGCCACGTTGAGATAGGCGATGGTACGCTCGAAGGGGGTGATGTTGCCCGTGGAGCCGTGCACCAGGTTGCAGTGCATGAACAGCACTGTGCCCGCCGGCCCGGTGACTGCTTCGATGCCGCCGCCCTCCTGCACGAGCCTCTCGATGGTTTCGCGCGGGATGTCCATCACGGTATAGCCGCTGGAATCCTGGTCGGGGCTGGTGCGTTCGATGTGGCCGTAGGTGTGCGAGCCCGGGATCACCATGAGCGGTCCGTTGGCGGGCGTCATGGCGTCGAGGAACACCCCGATCATGAGCGCACGCGGTTCCTGCATGCCGTCCTCGAAGCGCCAGGTGGCGTAGTCCTGGTGCCACCACCAGCCCTGGCCGTCGAAGGCGGCCTTGGGATTGATGCGCAGCTGGTGGATGTACAGGTGGCCGCCCAGCAGCTGGCAGGCCGGCTCGATCCACCGGGGGTGATGGGCGAGGCGGTTCCAGGTGTCGTCGAACAGATGCGCGCCGTAGACGAGGCGCACCGACTGATTGGTGCGCTCGCGCACCACCTGCGGCTGATGGGAAGACGCCTTGATGCGGGCGAGCGCGGTACGCAGCGCGTGAATCTCGGCGCCGTCGAACAGCGCCGGGACGGTGATGTAGCCGCGTTCGGCGAATTGGGCGAGCTGCTGGGCGGAGAGCTTCATGGCGCTGTGCTCCTGGCTGTGAAGTGACCGGGACTGAGAGGCGGCCGGGTCCGCGGCGGCGCGCCCCCTCAGGCGTGGTGCCCGCCGAGGTAGGCGGCGCGCACCTCCTCGTTGTCGAGCAGTTCTCGCGGGCTGCCCTCGAGGATCAGCGTGCCGGTTTCCAGCACGTAGCCGCGGTCGGCCACGGACAGCGCCATGTTGGCGTTCTGCTCCACCAGCAGGATGGTGGTGCCGCGGGCGCGGATGTCGCGGATGGCGCCGAACAGGTTCTGCACAATGAGCGGCGCGAGCCCCAGGGAGGGCTCGTCCAGCAGCAGCAGCTTCGGCCTGGCCATCAGCCCGCGGGCCACCGCCAGCATCTGCTGCTGGCCGCCGGAGAGCGTCCAGCCGAGCGCGTGTTCGAAGGGGCGGATCTCAGGGAAGATCTGGAATTTGTCGTCCGCCTCTGCCTCGAGCTGGCGGCGTGTCACGCCCTTGCGGTTGGAGCCGCCCAGCAGGATGTTCTCCCGCACCGTCAGCCCGGGGAAGATGCGCCGGCCCTCGGGCACGTGGCTGATGCCCAGCCGCGCCACCGCCTCCGGTCCCAGCCGGTGGATGGGCCGGCCCTCGAAGAGCACTTCGCCGCGTACCGGCGCGATCAGCCCCGAGATGGTCTTGAGCGTGGTGCTCTTGCCCGCGCCGTTGGCGCCCAGCAGGGTCACGAGCTCGCCGGCTTCCACCCGCCGGCTCACGCCGCGCAGCGCCTGCACGTTGCCATAGGCGCTGGCCACCTCGCGCAGCTCCAGCAGAGCCATCAGTTCACCTTGCCCGCCGTGCCGAGATAGGCGGCGATCACGTCGGGATTGCGCAGCACTTCCTGGGGAGAGCCCTCGGCGATCTTGCGGCCGAAGTTGAGCACGGTGATGCGGTCGGAGACTTTCTCCACCAGCCCCATGTCGTGGTCGATGAGGAAGATGGTGAGGCCGTGGCCGCGCAGGCGCCTGAGCAGGTCGACGAACTCCATCTTTTCGGTCTGGTTGAGGCCCGCGGCCGGTTCGTCCAGCAGCAGCAGCCGCGGATGCCCGGCCAGCACGCGGGCGATCTCCACCAGCCGCTGGTGGCCGTAGGGCAGGTTGCGCACGATCACGTGGGCGCGATCGGCCAGGCCCACGAAGGCCAGCGCGCTCATGGCCCGCGCCCGCAGCGCCCGGTTGCCCCGGCCGATGGGGTTGCGGTCGCGCTGCGCGCCCACCATCACGTTCTCCAGCGCCGAGAGCGTAGAGAACAGGCGGATGTTCTGAAAGGTGCGGCCCATGCCGCGGCCGGCGCGCTGGTGGGGGCGCAGCAGCGACACATCCTCCTCGCCCAGCATCACCTGTCCGGCAGTGGGCCGGTAGATGCCGCTTACCACGTTGAGCGAGGTGGTCTTGCCCGAGCCGTTCGGGCCGATGAGCGCATGCACGCTGCCGCGCGCCACCTCGATGTCGATCCCGTCCACCGCCTTCAGGCCGCCAAAGTGCTTGGACAGCGCCTTGACGCGCAGCACCGGACCGCCGGCGGCGCCCGGTACATCGAAGTCGAGCGGCGCCACGCCTGTGGTGTCGGTGGTGTCCGCCGGCCTGGCGAGGCGCGCCCGGGCCGCCTTGATGAGGCCCCAGATGCCCTCGGGCAGGAACACCATGATCAGGATCACGCCGATGCCGTAGACCGCCAGATACACGTCCTTGATGAAGCGCAGCGATTCCGGCAGGTGCTTGAGCCACTCGGGCATCTGCACGATCAGGAGCGTGCCGATCACCCCGCCGAAGGGCGATTGGGCGCCGCCCAGCAGCACGGCGGTGAGGAATTCCACCGAGCGGGCGAAGTTGAAGTTGTCGGGGCTGATGTAGGCGAAGCCGCCGGCGTACAGCCCGCCGCCGATGGCGCCCAGCAGCGCCGACAGCGAGAAGGCCACTACCTTGGTGCGCAGCGTGTGCACGCCCACCACCTCGGCCGCCAGTTCGTTCTCGCGCACCGAGCGCATGGCGCGGCCCAGCCGCGTGTGGGGCAGCCACCACACGGCGAACACCACGACGTACAGCACGGCCGCGCAGAACACCAGGTAGGCCCGGTCGTCGGCCAGTTCGAAGCCCGCCAGCGAGGGCCGCGGGATGCCCGCCACGCCGTCGGGGCCGCGGGTCACCTCGATCCAGTTCACCAGCACCAGGTCGAGGATCTGCTGGAAGCTGATGGTGATCATGGCCAGGTAGTGGCCGCCCAGGCGGATGGTGGTAAGGCCCAGGGCGAGCCCGGCGCCGGTGGCCACGGCGGCGCCAGCGGCGAGCGAAAGCCAGAAGCTCCAGCCGCCCGTCACCGTGCCCAGCGCCACGCCGTAGGCGCCCAGACCGAAGAAGGCAGCCTGCGCCAGGTTGATCTGGCCGGTGTAGCCCAGCACCACCACCAGGCCCAGCACCGCGATGGCGTAAGTCACCGCCTGCATGAACATCTGCACCACGTAGGCGCTCACCTCGAAGCGGTACGGGATAAGCGGCAGGGCTATGGCCACGATGGCCAGCGCCACCAGCCAGGGGCGGGAAATCTTCGGCAGCATGAGGGGCTAGGCCTTCTCCGAGACCTTCTCGCCGAAGCTGCCCTGCGGGCGCACCAGCAGGAACAGGAACAGCGCCAGGAAGGCGTAGGCGTCCTTGTAGGGCACCGAGATGTGGTAGGCGGCCAGGCTTTCGATCACGCCCAGCAGCAGTCCGCCCACGATGGCGCCGGTGACGTCGCCGAACCCGCCGATGATGGTGGCCGCGAAGGCCTTCAGGGCGATGATGGAGCCCATGCCGATGGACACGAAAAGGATCGGCCCCACCAGCACGCCGGCGATGCCTCCCAGCACCGCACTGTAGATGAAAGTGATGGAAATCATCAGCGCGACGGGGATGCCCAGCAGGCGGGCCATGTCCTTGTCCTGGGAAGTGGCCTGGAGCTTCTTCCCCAGCAGCGTCTTCTCGAAGAACAGGTAGGTTCCCAGCACCAGCAGCAACGTGACCGCCAGGATCACCAGATACTGGCTGTCGAGGAACACCCCGCCCACGTTGATGCCGTCAACAGACAGGGTTTTCTCCAGCGGCCGCGGCTGCGGCCCGAACACCGCCAGCACCGTGTTCTGCAGGAAGATGGAGGCGCCCAGCGTGGAGATGAGCACTGGCAGGAAGGAGCGGTGGCGCAGCGGGTAGTAGACGCCGTAGTTGAACAGCACCCCGAAGATGGCCATCACCACCAGCGCCGCCACCAGCGCCAGCGCGTAGGGCCAGCCCAGGGCCGAGAAGAACAACACCATGGCGTAGCCGCCCAGCATGGCGAAATCGCCCTGGGCGAAGTTCACCACATTGGTGGCACGGATGATGAGCACGAAGCCCAGCGCCACCAGGGCATAGATGCTGCCCAGGGCGAGGCCCTGGAAGATCACCTGCAGATTGTTGGTCAGGGCTTCCACGGAGGGTTGGCGCTCGGGGTCGGGGTCACGAGGAACGGCGGCAAGCTTCGGGGCAGGGGCCGCTCCGGGCCGGGTTCTCCATTGCCCGGCTCCGGAGCGGTGCAGCCGCTCTCCCCTTGAAAGCCTCAGTCCTTGAAGTCGATGTGCTTGATGAAGCCCACCTTGCCGCTGTCGATGCGCACCACGTTGTAGCCGCGCAGGCCGTCGCCCTTGTCGTCGAAGCTGTAGGTGCCCTCCACGCCCTTCCAGCCCTGGATGCCCACGATGCCCTTGCGGATGGCCTCGGGCTCGGTGCTTTTCGCGTCGCCGATGGCGCGCGCCAGGATGCGCATGGCGTCGTAGGCCCAGCTGGAATAGACATCCGGGTCGATCCTGTAGACGGACTTGTACCGGGCGGTGTAGGCCCTGGACTCGGCGCTCGCGTCGGGCGTGAAGTCGGCCACGCTGTGCACGCCGTTGAGCGCCGGCCCGGCCAGATCCATGGCGGTGACCGAAACGAGCGAGGGCGAGCCCACCCAGTCGGCGGTCACGCCCAGCTGGCGCAACTGCTTGGCGAAGATTCCCACGTCCGGCGAGTTGGTCATGTAGGTGCCGATGATGTCGGCGCCGGACTTCTTCACTGCCAGCACCACGGGGGTGAAGTCCTGGGAGTTGTTGGTGTAGCCCTGCACTAGTACGGGCGTGATGCCCAGCGTCTTGAGTGACGCGGCGAGAGCATTCATGCCGCCCGAGCCGAAGGCGTCAGTGGAGTGCACGATGGCCCACTTACGCTTCTTGAGGGTGTTGACGCCGAAGTCGGCGATCACGCGCGAGCTGTAGGAGTCATTGGGCCGGCCGCGGAAAACCCAGCGGTTGTTCACCTTGGTGAGGCTGGGGTCGGTGCCGCCGATCATGGTGGGAATGCCGGCCTTGGCGATGGTGGGCGAGGCCGCCTGGATCTGGGTGCTGCGAATCGGCCCGATGATGGCCACAATGCCCTTCTCGCCGAACAGTTTGGAGAAGGCCAGCACGGTGCCGGGGTTGGTGGACTGGTTGTCCT
The DNA here is from genome assembly GCA_036771335.1 of Burkholderiales bacterium. GTDB lineage: Bacteria > Pseudomonadota > Gammaproteobacteria > Burkholderiales. The sequence continues at coordinate 3,025 of DAIPHN010000103.1, read as the reverse complement.
CGGGCTTGAGTTCGAGCTTGCGGCCCAGCACCCCGCCGGCGGCGTTGATCTCGGCGAGCGCGAGCGTCGCGCCGTTGAGGGTGAACACGCCGGCCTCGGCGTTCGGGCCGGTGGCTTCCACCACGATGCCGATCTTGATGGTCTCCTGGGCCGGAGCGGGCGCCGCCGCAAGGAAGGCAACGGCCGCCGCGTCTGCCAGCGAGACGAAGCGCATGTGAATCCTCCCTGCTCCGGTGAGGCACGCCGCGTGTTGTGGATTCGTGCTTGACGTCGATGCACGAACGCCCTTGATCGGGCGGGAACGGTCGGTGCCGGGACGCGAAACGCGCCATGAGCGGGCGTTATGCTATGTGCCCCGCGAAACCCCTGTCAACGCGCCTTTCCGCCATCTTCCCCGCACAGCCCCATGAAAGCTTCCGCCCCCGATGCCACGGCGCGCTTCACCGGGCGCGTGGCCGACTATGTCCGCGCCCGCCCCGGTTACCCGGCGCAACTGGCGGCGCGCCTGGCTGCCGTCTGCGGCTGGCAAGGCGCCGTGACCATTGCCGACGTGGGCAGCGGCACCGGCCTGCTTGCCCGGGTGTTTCTGGACGCCGGCCACCGCGTCATCGGCGTGGAGCCCAACGACGAGATGCGCGCCGCGGGGGACGTGCTGCTGGGCGCCCACCGGCATTTCTCCAGCGCGGGGGGGCGGGCCGAAGCCACCGGGCTTGCCGCCGCCAGCATCGATCTCGTGAGCGCCGGTCAGGCCTTCCACTGGTTCGACCGGCGCCACGCCCGCGCCGAATTTGCCCGCATCCTGCGGCCCGGCGGGCACGTGGCCCTGGTGTGGAACGACCGCAGCCTCGACGCCACGCCGTTCCTGCGCGGCTACGAGGCGCTGCTGGTGGCGCACTGCCCGGAGTATCTCGAGGTGGTGCACCGCAACGTGGACGAGGCAGTGCTGGCGGAATTCTTCGCCCCGGCCGTGCCGTCGAGTTTCGTGCTCGAAAACCGCCAGGTCTTCGACTGGGAAGGGCTGGTCGCGCGGCACCAGTCCAGCTCCTTTGTGCCGCGGGAGGATCGCACCGGGCACATGGCAGCGCTGCGCGCCTTGTGGGAACGGCACCAGCGCGAGGGCTGCGTGACGTTCGAATACGACGTGCGGGTGACTGTGGGCAGCCTGAGCGCCTGAGGCGCTCTGCTTGCCGCCGCGGTCACCGGCGCGGAAACGGACAGACGCAGGCGCGCGACGGGTGCCCCACGTTCATTTCTTCAGGCAGGCGCTCATGAACTGCTTGCGCCCATCGCCCTTGAGAGACCGTGCACCGGCCTCGCGATTGCAGTTCGTCATGCGCTCCTGGGGAGAAACCTTCATCGGCTCCGCCGGGACTGCCTCCTGGCCGTTGAGGCACCTGCTCATGAACTGGGTGCGATCGTCGCCCCGCAACTGCTCCTCGGCGGCGAGCTTGTTGCAGTTGGCCATGAGTTCCTGCTGCCTGGTACGCACCCCCTCTGCCGCCTGCGCGGGCAGCCAAACCATGGTTGCCAGCAGTGCCGCGGCGAGCGGCCCGGTCATCGCGCGGTGCATCATCGGTCTCCTGGACGGGCGACGAATATGCCACAGCGTTCGCGGCCCAGATTGCCCCTGCGTCGCAGCGTTGCCCCAGTCGCGGGGTTGGGTGGCTGCGACGGCGAGGCGGCTTGCCCGGTGGGAATCTTTACCCGGTCGCGTGCCGGCGAGGAACCCTCCGCTGAGCGCCGCTGTCCGTTGCGGCATGAACCAATCCCGATTTGTTGCCGTGACCCTGTTTGCCGCCGTGCTCGCCGCCCCGGGATGCACGCGCGTGCAACTCGCCTACGGCCAGGCCGAGCGCGCAGCGGCGTGGGCGCTGGAGAGCTACCTGCCGCTCGACGAGCGCCAGTCGGGCGCGCTCGCCGGCCAGCTGGCGGACTTCAAGCAGTGGCACTGCCGCACGCAGCTGCCCGGCTATGCCGGCTGGCTGCGCCAGACAGGCGCCGAGTTGCGCGAGGGCGTCACGCCCGCCCAGGTGGAACAGCGCTTCGCCGAGGTACGCCAGTTTGGCCGCGCCATGGTTCACGAGGCCAGTCCGCGGCTCGCGGAGCTGGCGCGCGGCCTTACCGACCGGCAGATCGAGGAACTGGCCCGCTCGCTAGACAAAGGCAACCGCAAGTTCCGCCGCGAGTTCGTGGACGTGGCTTATTCGGAAGTGGCGTCGGCGCGGGCGGCGCGCACCCGCGACCGGCTGGAATTCTGGGCCGGCCCCCTGAGCCGCGAGCAGCGCCAGGTGGTGGCGCGCTGGAGCGCGTCGCTCGAGCCTGCCCAGGCCGACCTGCTGGAAAGCCGCGAGCGCTGGCAGGCGGGGCTGCGCGCCGCGCTGGCGGCGCATCGCGGCAATCCCGAGGCGCTGCGTCCGCGCCTCGAGGAGCTGTTCGCCGAGCCCGAGCGCTGGTACACCCCTGCGCTGCGCGCCAGGATCGAGGTCAATCGCGCCCGCAGTTTCGCCATGATTGCCCAGCTCTCGGCGCTCATGACCGAGGCCCAGAAGCGCCGCGTGACGGAGAAATCCGCCGCCATGGCAGCGGACTTCGAAGCGATCGCCTGTCCCGGCCTCAAGAGCGCCGCGGCAGCCTTGCCGTAGCCGCCGGCTCGGGCGTGCGCACGGGTGCGTCCCGTGCCATGCTGCGGCTTTCCTTGCTTCGGGAGAAGTCCGCATGCGCCGCCGCGCCATCCTGCTGTTGTCGTCCCTGGTCCTGCTGTGGTCGCTGGACGCGCCGCGGCTGGCGCAGGCCGAACCGCCGCCGTTGTCCCTCATGCACGGCCCCGTGGACCAGTCTCTGTTCGTCCTCTGGGTGCAGACCCGCGCCGCGGCGCGGGTGGCGGTGCGCTTTCACCCCGAGGCCGACCCGCGGCGGCTTCGCCGGGTGGCGCGTAACGCCAGCGAGGAGAGCGACTTAACCGCCGTGCTGCGCCAGGCGGGACACGATACCGGCACCGCCAATAGCAACCGGGTGGGCGAGGCTG
>DAIPHN010000102.1:0-12198 GCA_036771335.1 Burkholderiales bacterium | reverse complement strand
CGGCTGGAGAAGAAGCTCCAGGAAGTGCCGTGGTTCGACTTCACGCGCAGCTACTCCAAGCCGGGCGAGTCGCTGATCTTCGTCACCCTGAAGGACTTCACCCCGCCCAAGGCGGTGCCCGACGCCTTCTACCAGGCGCGCAAGAAGGTGGGCGACATCCGCCACACGCTGCCCGCTGGCGCACAGGGCCCGTTTTTCAACGACGAGTTCGGCGACACCTTCGGCACCATCTACGCGTTTACGGGCGATGGCTTCAGCTACGCCGAAATGCGCGACCGGGTGGAGGACGTGCGTCGCGAGCTGCTGCGCGTGCCCAGCGTGGGCAAGGTGGACCTGCTGGGCGAGCAGAAGGAGCGCGTCTGGGTGGAGATGTCGCATCGCAAGCTCGCCACCCTGGGCATCGACCCCCTGTCCATCTTCGCGGTGCTGCGCGGCCAGAACGAGCAGGTGCCCGCGGGCAGTTTCGAGACCCGCGACGACAAGGTGTTCGTACGCGTCTCCGGGCCCTTCACCTCGCTGGAGAGCATTCGCGAGATCGGCATTCAGGCCAACGGGCGGCTGTTCCGGCTGGGCGACATCGCGCAGGTTAGCCGCGGCTACGAGGACCCGCCGGAGATCGTGTTCCGCTTCAAGGGCGAGCCGGCGCTGGGCCTGGCCGTGTCCATGCGCAAGGGCGGCGACATCATCGCCATGGGGCGCGCGTTGCACCAGCGCATGGACGAGCTCGCCGCGCAACTGCCCGCCGGCATCGAGGTGCACAAGGTGGCCGACCAGCCCACCGTGGTGTCGCGTTCAATCAACGAATTCCTCAAGACGCTGGCCGAGGCGGTGATCATCGTGCTGGCGGTGAGCTTCATCAGCCTGGGTTTCCGCACCGGGGTCGTGGTGGCGCTGTCCATCCCGCTGGTGCTGGCGGTGACCTTCCTGTTCATGCGCCTGTTCGACATCGACCTGCAGCGCATCTCCCTGGGCGCGCTGATCATCGGCCTGGGGCTGCTGGTGGACGACGCCATCATCGCGGTGGAGATGATGGCCATCAAGATGGAGCAGGGCTGGGACCGCCTCAAGGCCGGCACCTACGCCTACACCTCCACCGCGCCCTCCATGCTCACCGGCACGCTGGTGACGGCGGCGGGCTTCCTGCCCGTGGGGCTGGCAAAATCGGCCGCGGGCGAGTACACCTTTTCCATCTTCGCGGTGGTGTGCATCTCGTTGCTGGTGTCCTGGGTGGTGGCGGTGGTGTTCACGCCCTACCTGGGCTTTCATCTGCTGCCGGATTTCGGCAAGCAGGGGCATGCGGAAGGGCTGCTGTCGCGGCTGGTCCGGTTCGTCACCCGCCGTCCCAGGCCTCCGGCCGCGCCCGCTGGCGACGAGGGCGACGTTTACCAGCGCCCCTTCTACCGCGCCTTCCGCGCCTTGGTCACGTGGTGCGTCACCTTCCGCAAGACAGTGATCGCGGTGACCGTGGCGGTGTTCGCGCTGTCCATTGTGGGCTTCGGGTTCGTGCAGCAGCAGTTCTTCCCCTCCGCCAACCGGCCCGAGCTGGTGGTGGACCTCTGGCTGCCCAACGGCTCGTCCATCGGCGCCACCGACGCCCAGGCGCGGCGCTTCGAGCAAATCCTGGCCCGGGACCCGGACGTGGAGAGCTACGTGGTGTACGTGGGCGGCGGCAGCCCGCGCTTCTACCTGCCGCTGGACCAGCAGCTGTTCAACCAGAATCTGGCCGAGTTCGTGGTCACCGCCCGCGACAACGCGGCGCGCGTGCGCCTGCAGCAGCGCCTCGAGACGCTGGTGGAGACCGAGTTCTCGCTGCTGCGCGGGCGGGTTTCGCCGCTGCAGAACGGCCCTCCCGTGCCCTATCCCGTGGCCTTCCGGGTGCGCGGCCCCGATTACGAGGAAATCCGTACCATCGCCCGGCGCGTGGCGGAGGTGCTGCGCGCCAGCCCCGACATGCGCCTGGTGCACCTGGACTGGGACGAAAAGAGCAAGGTGGCCAAGCTCGAGATCGACCAGAACAAGGCGCGCCTGGTGGGCGTGAACAGCGTTGACCTCTCCAACGTGCTGCATGCCTTCGTCACCGGCTATCACATCACCGATTTCCGCGAGCGCGACAAGCTGATCGAGGTGCGCGCCCGGGCCGAGGGCTCGGAGCGCCGCGCCATGGCCGAGCTTGCGGACGTGAACGTGCCCACCCAGAGCGGGCGCTGGATTCCGCTGTCCCAGGTGGCGCGCGTGGAGTACACCATGGAGGACGGCGTGATCTGGCGGCGCAACCGCGTGCCCACCATCACCGTGCAGGGCGACATCGTGGGCGGCGTGCAGGCGCCGGTGGTGTCCAGTCGACTGCAGCCGCGCATCGATGAACTCAAGCGCGAGCTGCCGCCGGGCTACACCATCGAGACCGGCGGAGCGATCGAGGAGAGCGTGCGCAGCCAGGGCTCGGTGAACGCCGTCATCCCGGTGATGCTGATCACCGTGGTCACCCTGCTCATGATCCACCTGCAGAGCCTGCAGAAGACGCTGCTGGTGCTGCTCACCGCACCGCTGGGCATCATCGGCGTGTGCCTGTTCCTGCTGGTGGGCAACGTGCCCTTCGGCTTTGTGGCCATGCTGGGCTTCATCGCGCTGAACGGCATGATCATGCGCAACTCCATCATCCTGGTGGACCAGATCGAGCAGGACATCCAGGAGGGCCATCCGCCCTGGAATGCGGTGATCGAGGCCACCGTGCGCCGCTTCCGCCCCATCATGCTCACCGCGGCGGCGGCCATCCTGGCCATGATCCCGCTGTCGCGATCCAACTTCTGGGGGCCCATGGCGGTGGCCATCATGGGCGGGCTGCTGGTGGCCACCGTGCTCACGCTGCTGTTCCTGCCGGCCCTCTACGCGGCCTGGTTCCGGGTGCGCAAGCCCGCCGCCGTTTCCTGAAGGATTCGCCATGAATTCCGCTTTCCTCGCCCCGCGGCGCGCGCTGCTGCGCCTGGCCATCTTCGGTTGGCTGGTGCTGCATGCCGCCGCCGCCCACCCCGGCAATTCGGCGGTGGCTTCGGCCCATCCGCTGGCCACCCGTGCCGGCGAGCAGGTGCTGGCCGCGGGCGGCAACGCCTTCGACGCGGCCGTGTCTGTGGCGGCGGTGCTGGCGGTGGTGGAGCCCTACGCCTCGGGATTGGGGGGCGGCGGATTCTTTCTGTTGCACCGCGCCTCGGACGGCTGGCAGGCAGTGGTGGACGCGCGCGAAACCGCGCCGCGGGCCGCCGGGCCGGATTTCTACCTGGATGCCGCCGGCAGGCCCGATGGTCGCGCCTCGCTGGACGGCGCGCGGGCGGCGGCGATTCCCGGTCTGCCAGCGGGCCTGGCCCACGTTGCGAAGTTCTACGGCACCCGGGCGCTGTCTGAAACCCTCGCCCCGGCCATCCGGCTGGCCGAGGAGGGCTTCGCCACGGATGCGCGCTACGGCGCGGCGGTCGCCGGTCGCGAGGCGGCCCTCAAGGCCGACGGCCGCACGGCGGCCGTGGTCCTGGCCGACGGGGCGGCGCCCGCTCCGGGTCATCGGGTCCGCCAGCCGCAACTGGCGCGCACGCTGCGGGCGCTGGCCGCCCACGGCGCGGACGGCTTCTATTTCGGCCCTGTGGCAGAGGAGCTGGTGCGCGCGGTGCGCGCCGCCGGCGGGGTGTGGAGCGAGCATGACCTGGCGAGCTACCGCGTGGTGGAGCGGCGCCCAGTGCGCATCCGCCACGGCGGCGCCACGGTGGTCACGGCGCCGCTGCCCTCCAGCGGCGGACTGGTGCTGGCCCAGGCCCTGCAGATCCTGGAGCAGGTGCAGGCCGCCGGGCTTGCGCAGGCCGGGCGCGACCACCTGGTGGTGGAGGCGCTGCGCCGCGGCTACCAGGACCGGGCGCGGTGGAAGGGAGATCAGGGTTTCGTGGCGGTGCCCGAGGCGCGGCTGGCGAGCCCGGCCTACGCCGCCCGCCGCGCCGCCGGGGTGGACCGGTTGCGCGCCACGCCCAGCGCGGCGCTGGGCGCCGAGGCCGCGGCCGTGGAGGGCGGGGACACCACCCACTACTCCATCGTGGCCGCCCAGTGAAACCGCGTGGCCGCCACGCTCAGCATCAACGGCCCCTTCGGCGCCGCGGTGCTGGCGGGCGACACGGGCGTGCTGCTCAACAACGAGATGGATGATTTCGTGCTCGCGCCCGGCGCGGCCAACCTGTACGGGCTCACTGGCGGCGAGGCCAACCTCATCGCTCCCGGCAAGCGGCCCCTGTCGTCCATGTCGCCCACCTTCGTGGAGGACGAGCGCGGCGTGCTGGTACTGGGTACGCCGGGGGGCTCGCGCATCATCAGCATGGTGCTGCTGGCGATCCTGGAGCACCTGGGCTCGCCGGCGGTGGACCTGGAGCGGGTGGTGGGCCGGCCGCGCTTCCACCACCAGTTCCTGCCCGACCGCGTGGAGATCGAGCCCGGGCAGTTCCCGACCGAGTGGCGTGCCGCGCTGGAGGCCCGGGGTCACACCGTTCAGGAGGGGCGCCGGCGCTGGGGCAACATGCAGGCGGTGTTCGCGGACCGCCGCACCGGCGAGGCGAGCGCCGCTGGCGATCCGCGGGCGCGGGCGGGTTTGCCCTTCTAGGGCGCCGCCAGCAGCCACTTTCCCAGCCGCGCCGGGGCCACGTTGCCGCCGCAAACCGGCACGATCACCCGGGCGCCGGCGTAGTCGCGGCGCGCGGCGAGCACGCCGGCCAGGCCGGCGGCGCCGGCGGGCTCCACCACCAGCCCGGCGTGGCGGTGCAGCAGGCGCATGGCGTCCAGCAGTGCGTCGTCTTCCACCGTGTGCACCACGTCCACCAGTCCGTGCATGTCGGCCACCGCCTCGGGGATGGGCACGCGCACGCCGATGCCGTCGGCGATGGTACGCACCGATGCGGTTTCCACCGCGGCGGCGCCAGGGCCGCGCAGCCAGGAATCGCGCATGGCCGGCGCGCCAGCGGCCACCACCCCGGCCACCCGGATGTCCGGCAAGGCCGCCTTGAGCCAGCGGGCGTTGCCGGTGAGCAGCGCGCCGTTGCCCAGGGGCAGGCAGGCGGCATCCCAGGCGCCGCCGCCGGCGGTGAGTTCCAGCGCGAGGGTGCCCGCGCCCTCGGCGGCCTCCACGTCCAGGCCGTCCTCCAGGAATCGCGCGCCGGTGCGTGCCGCCCACGCCCGCGCCGCCGCCTTGGCCGCATCGAAGTCCTCGCCCTCCAGGCGCACCTGGGCGCCCAGGGCGCCCATGCGCTCCACCTTGAGGGGATTGGCCGTGAGGGCGGCCCACACGTGCGCCTGCGCGCCACGCCGCCGGCACGACCACGCCACCGCCTGGCCCCAGTTGCCCGCGCTGGCGCAGGCCAGCGGGCGGTGCGGTTCGGATTCCAGCGCGGTGGCCACCAGCAACTCGGCGCCGCGGCCCTTGAAGCTGCGGATCGGGTTGACTGTCTCCACCTTGAGGGTCACCGCGCAGCCGAGGGCGGCGGAGAGCGGCTCGCAGTCGTACTGGGGCGAGTGCAGGAACTCGGGTGCGATGCGTGCCGGCGCGGCGGCGATGCGCGCGAGGCTCAGGCGGTGGGCGGGCAGGGGGTCGGCGGGCAGGGCTTGCGGGTGCATGGCGGGGCGGGAGGTGTGCCGGCGGGGAGCCGATCGTGACACAATCCGCCACGCGCTTCGCGCCTCGCGCGGGGCCAGGGGGAGAACCAATGGCCGATAGAAGATCCTTCCTGCGCGCCGCGGCGGCAGCGCTCGCCGCGGGGTCGTCACCGCTGCCCGCCGCCCCGCGTATCGGGCCCGAGGGGCTGCCCGAGGGCGCCATCGCGGCAGCGGAGTACGACACCCTGCCGGGCAAGCTGCCGCTCATCAAGCGCACCTGGCGGCCGCCCAATTACGAAACGCCTGTGCGCTATTTCGCCGAGGCGTTCACGCCCAACGACGCGTTCTTCGTCCGCTACCACCTGTCCAACATCCCGCGCGTGGATGCTTCCCAGTGGCGCCTGAGCGTGGGCGGCGAGGCCGCCGGGCGAACCGTGTCCTTCACACTCGAGGACCTGCAGCGCGACTTCGAGGCGGTGGAGATCAACGCCCTGTGCCTGTGCTCGGGCAACCGCCGCGGTTTGTCCGACCCGCACGTGCCGGGCATCCAGTGGGGCCATGGGGCCATGGGCAATGCCCGCTGGAAAGGCGTGCGCCTGAAGGCGCTGCTGGAGAAGGCGGGCATCACCGCTGGCGCCGTGGAGGTGGCCTTCGACGGGGCGGACGGCGGCGTGGCCGAAGCCACGCCCGATTTCGTCAAGAGCCTGCCCGTGTGGAAGGCGCTGGACGAGAACGTGCTGGTGGCCTGGGGGATGAACGGCGAGCCGCTGCCCCACTGGAACGGCTTTCCCGCCCGGCTGGTGGTGCCGGGCTGGACGGCCACCTACTGGATCAAGCACCTCACCGCCATCCAGGTGCTGGCGGCGCCCCTGAAGGGCTTCTGGATGGCGCCGGGCTACCGCATCCCCAAGGGCCGCTTCCCGGTGGTGGACCGCTTCGTGTCCCAGGAGACCGAGGTCAATACGCCCATCACCGAGATGGTGGTGAACTCGCTCATCACCAACCTGCGCGAGGGCATTCCCTATCGAGCCGGCACGCCGCTGTTCGTGCGCGGCGTCGCCTGGGACGGCGGCTACGGCATCGAGCGCGTAGAAGTGTCCACCGACGGCGGCGCCAGCTGGCGCGCCGCCGAACTGGGGTCCGACCTGGGCCGCTTCTCGTGGCGGCAGTTCCACTTCGGCTTCGTGCCCGCGCCCGGCGAGCACGTGGTGTCGGCGCGCGGCTTCAACCGCCTGGGCGCCACCCAGACCTCGTCCCTGGTGTTCAACCCCGCCGGATATCACAACAATGTGATCCAGCGCATCCGCATCGCCTGCACGTGAGGCCAGCCATGATCCGTATCCCGCCGCTCGTCCTGCTGCTCGCCTGCGCCGCGCCCGCCGTGCTGGCCGGGGAGGATGCGCTGGAACTGGCCGAGGGCCCCGGCCGCGCCCTGGTGGAGGCGCGCTGCGTGGCCTGCCATAGCCTCGACTACATCCAGATGAACTCGCCGTTCCTCGACCGCAAGGGCTGGGAGGCTTCAGTGGCCAAGATGATCCGCGTGATGGGCGCGGACGTGCCCGAGACCGACGCGCGGCAGATCGTGGACTACCTCGCCAGCCGCTACGGCAAGCCCTGAACGCGCGGGGGGTGCGGCCCGCTTCGTATAATCCGGCCGATGAAAACCACTTTCCTGGACTTCGAACAGCCCATCGCCGAGCTCGAGCAGAAGATCGAAGAGCTGCGCTACGTGCAGGACGACTCCGCGGTGGACATCTCCGACGAGATCGCGCGCCTGCAGAAAAAGAGTAACGCGCTCTCGCGGGAGATCTACGGCAAGCTCTCCGCCTGGCAGATCGCCCAGGTGGCGCGGCACCCGCAGCGGCCCTACAGCCTGGACTACTTCCAGACGCTGTTCACCGGTTTCGAGGAACTGCACGGCGATCGCGCCTTCGCCGACGACCCCGCCATCGTGGGCGGCCTGGCCCGCTTCCAGGACCAGTCCTGCGTGGTGATCGGCCACCAGAAGGGCCGCGACACCAGGGAGAAGCTGGCGCGCAACTTCGGCATGCCCAAGCCGGAGGGCTATCGCAAGGCGCTGCGGCTCATGAAGATGGCCGAGAAGTTCGGGCTGCCCGTGATCACCTTCGTGGACACGCCGGGCGCCTATCCGGGCGTGGACGCCGAGGAGCGCGGCCAGTCCGAGGCCATCGGCCGCAATGTCTTCGAGCTGGCGCAGTTGCGCGTGCCGGTGGTGTGCATCGTCATCGGCGAGGGCGGCTCGGGCGGAGCGCTCGCCATCGCAGTGGGCGACGTGGTGATGATGCTGCAGTACGCCATCTACTCGGTGATCTCGCCCGAGGGCTGCGCTTCCATCCTGTGGAAGAGCGCCGACAAGGCACCCGAGGCGGCCGAGACCCTGGGTATCACCGCCAGCCGGCTCAAGACCCTGGGCCTGGTGGACAAAGTGATCGCCGAGCCTCTGGGCGGAGCGCACCGCGACCAGAGCGCGGTGATGCAGTCGGTGCGCAAGGCAATCGCCGACGCCTTGCGGGAGCTGCGCGACCGGCCGCTGGAGGACCTGCTGGAGGCGCGCTTCGAGCGGCTGCTGGGCTACGGCAAGTACAAGGAAGTGGCGCCTCGCTGAGAGGCTGACGGGCTCATGTCCGCCCCGGGCTGCCTTGCCGACGTGGTGGCAGGGGCGCTGGCGCCTCTGGAGCCCGCGGGTCGGCGGATCTGCTGCGGGTTGAGCGGCGGGCGCGATTCCACGCTGTTGCTGGCCCTGCTGCACGAGATCGCGCCGCGCCTGGGCATGCGCCTGGAGGCGCTGCACGTGCACCACGGCCTGAGCCCCAACGCGCAATCCTGGGCGCAGCAATGCGCGGCTCTGTGTGCGCGCCTGGGCGTGCCCATCACGGTGCGCGAGGTGACGGTGCCGCGCCAGGGCGGCGCGGGCCTCGAGGCGGCCGCCCGGGCCGAGCGCTACCGCTGCTACCGCGACAGCGGTGCCCACGCAGTAGCGCTGGCGCACCACGCCGACGATCAGGCCGAGACGGTGCTGCTGCAGCTGCTGCGCGGCGCTGGCCCCGAGGGGCTGTCGGCCATGCCGGTGATGCGCCGGCTCGCCCCCGGCGGCCCGTGGCTCGTGCGGCCGCTGCTGGCGGCGCCGCGGGCGCGCCTGGAGGCGGAGCTGCGCGCGCGCGGCCTGTCCTGGGTGGAGGACGAGTCCAATGCCGACACCCGCCGCGCCCGCAACCACCTGCGCCACGTGGTGATGCCGCACCTGGAGGCTCTCCAGCCGGGCGTGCGCGAGGTGCTGGCCCGCAGCGCCCGCAATCAGGCCGACGCGGCCGCGCTGGCCGCCGCCCTGGGCCGCGAGGACGCGGCGCGGGCCGCCGACGGCGACGGGCTGCGCGTGGCGGCGCTGCAGGCGCTGCCCGAAGTGCGCGCGGCCAACACCTTGCGCCAGTGGCTGGCGGATTCCGGCGTGCCGGCGCCGCCGCGCGAGCGCCTGCTCACCGGGCTTGCGCAGCTGCTGGAGGCCCGGGCCGATGGGGCGCCCCGGCTCGCGCTGGGCGAGCACGCCGTGCTGCGGCACCAGGGCCGCCTGGTGCTGGCGAGGCCCGCTCCGGCGGCCGCCTGGCGGCTGCCGTGGTGCGGCGAGGACCGCCTGGCGCTGCCCGATGGGCGCACGCTTCACTTCGAAGCCCGGGAGGGCGGCGGGCTGTCCCGGGTCCGGCTGCTGGACGCTGGCGTGCACGCGCGGCTGCGGCGCGGCGGGGAGCGCCTGCGCCCCGGGCCCGGCAGGCCCCGCCGCACTCTCAAGAACTTGCTGCGCGAGGCGGGCGTGCCGCCCTGGGAGCGCGGCCACGCGGTGGTGCTGGAGGCGGGGGCCGCGGTGGCGTGGGCCCAGGGCGCGGGCGGCGACGCGGATTTCGCCGCGGTACCGGGTGAGGCGGGGGTAGAGCCGCGTGTGCTGCCTCGGCCGGGCGGGACCGGGCGGTAGAATCGGCCTGCCCTTCGAGGAACCCCCATGCCCAGACTTCTGCTCGCGGCGTTGCTGGCGGCGCTCGCCGCGCCGGCCTTCGCCCAGGTCATCACCCTCAAATTCAGCCACGTGGTGGCGCCCGACACGCCCAAGGGCAAGGCGGCGGAGAAGTTCCGCCAGCTCGCCGAGGCCGCCACCAGGGGGCGGGTGAAGGTGGAGGTGTTCCCCAACAGCCAGCTCTACAAGGACGGTGACGAGCTCGAGGCGCTACAGCGCGGGGCGGTGCAGATGCTGGCGCCGTCGGTGTCCAAGTTCGGGCCCCTGGGGGTGCGCGATTTCGAGGTGTTCGACCTGCCTTACCTGATCCCGGACACGCAGACGGTAAACCGCGTCACCGACGGCGAGATCGGCAGGCGGTTGTTCGCCCGGCTCGAGCCGCGCGGCATCACCGGGCTCGCGTACTGGGACAACGGCTTCAAGCAGTTCTCGGCCAACCGCGCGCTGCGCGCGCCGGCGGATTTCCGCGGGATCAAGATGCGCGTGCAGTCCTCCAAGGTGCTCTCGGCCATGGTGCGCCAGCTAGGCGGCGTGCCCCAGGTGATGGCCTTCAGCGAGGTGTACACGGCGCTGCAGCAGGGCGTGGTGGACGGCACCGAGAACCCGGTCTCCAATCTCTACACCCAGAAGCATCACGAGGTGCAGAAGTTCCTCACCCTGTCCAACCACGGGCCGCTGGTGTACGCGGTGATCGTGAACAAGCGCTTCTGGGACGGGCTGCCCGCGGATGTCCGCGACGCGCTGGCCAGCGCCATGGCCGAGGCCACGCGCTACGAGCGAGCCATCGCCGCGAAGGAAAACTCCGACGCGCTGGCCCTGGTGCGCAAGGCCGGCACCACTCAGGTGGTGGACCTCAGCGATGCCGAGCGTGGCGCCCTGCGCGCCGCACTGCAGCCGCTGCAGCGTGAGTTCGAGGCGGTCATCGGCCGCGAGCTGATCGGCTCGGTGGCGGCCGTGGCCGCCCAGGTGGAGCGGGAGCGCGGCAAGCGCTAGGGCCGGCGGAGACACGCGCCGTGCTGCGCCTCGCCGGACGCCTGCTCGACCACCTGGAGGAGTGGCTGGTGGCCCTGTTCATGGCGGTGGCCACGCTGGTGATCTTCACCGCCGTCCTGCACCGGGCCAGCGCCCGGGTGGGCTGGCTGTGGGACGTGACCGGCCGCTGGGACCTCACCTGGGCCCAGGAGTTGTGCATCTTCCTGTTCATCTGGATGGCCAAGTTCGGCGCCGCCTACGGCGTGCGCACGGGCATCCACATCGGCGTGGACGTGCTGGTGAACCTCGCGCCCGAGCCCTGGCGGCGGCGCCTGGTGAGCCTCGCGCTGCTGCTGGGCGCGCTGTTCACGGGGATCATCGCCGTGCTGGGCGCGCGCTGGGTGCTGTTCATGCACGACACCGGCCAGGTGACGCCCGACCTGGAGTGGCCGCGCTGGGCGGTCTACCTGTGCATCCCGCTGGGCTCGGCCCTCATGTGCCTGCGCTTCCTGGAGGTGCTGCGGCGCTTCCGCCGCGAGGGCGCGCTGCCCAGCCACGCACCTCTGGGCGTGGGGGAGGGCGCGGCATGACGGCGCTGCTGATCCTGCTGATCCTCGCGCTGTTGCTGGCCACGGGCACGCCCATCTCCATCGCGCTGGGCCTCACGGTGCTGGTGTACCTGGCGGGCTTCTCCGGCTTCTCCATGGAGACGGTGGATATCGTGTCGCAGCGGCTGTTCACGGGGCTGGAGAGCTTCGCGTTGATGGCCATCCCGTTCTTCATCCTGGCGGGCACCTTCCTGAGCGAGGGCGGGGTGTCGGCGCGCATCATCCGCTTCGCCACCGCGCTGGTGGGCTGGATGCCCGGAGGCATGGCCATGGCGGCGATCCTCGCCTGCGCCTTCTTCGCCACCATCTCCGGGTCGAGCCCCGCCACCGTAGCGGCCATCGGCGGGATCATGCTGCCGGCCATGGTGAAGCAGGGTTACCCCAAGCGCTTCGCGGTGGGCGTGATCACCACCTCGGGCTCGCTGGGCATCCTGATCCCGCCCTCCATCGTGATGATCGTCTACGCGGTGAGCACCAGCACCAGCGCGGGCAAGCTGTTCGTGGCCGGTATCGTGCCGGGCTTCCTGCTGGCGGCGCTGCTCATGGCGGTGACCTTTGTGACGGCGAAGCGGCGCGGCTACCCGACCCTGCCCCGGGCCTCGGCGCGCGAGATCTGGGCGGCGTTTCGCGAGGCCTTCTGGGGCCTGCTGCTGGTGGCCATCGTCATGGGCGGCATCTACGGCGGTGCCTTCACGCCCACCGAGGCCGCCGCCGTGAGCGCCGTGTATGCCTTCGTGGCGGCAGTGTTCATCTACCGCGACCTGAAGCTGCGCGAGGTGTTTCGGGTGCTGCTATCGGCGGCGAACACCTCGGCCATGCTGCTCTACATCGTCACCAACGCGGTGCTGTTCTCCTACCTGCTCGCCTCGGAGCAGATCCCGCAGGCCATGGCCGACTGGGTGCCGGCCAAGGCGCTCTCGCCCTGGGCCTTCCTCGTGGCGGTGACCTAGGCGCTACAGGTGGCGGGGCAGTTCAAGGCGC
>DAIPHN010000101.1:0-12243 GCA_036771335.1 Burkholderiales bacterium | reverse complement strand
AGAGCCTGCGGGAGCGGTAGCCGCTGCCGGGGGATGCGGCCAGGGCTGCATGCCGCTGTTCGGGTTTGCCGGCGGTGGGCGGAAGAACGGCGGGCCGGGGAGCCCGCCGTTTACGTGCAGTTGCGTCGCCCCGCTACTTGTTACCGGTTTCCACCTGCACCATGGGTTCGCTGGGCGACGGCGGCGGCGGCGCGGGGCGGGCGCGACCGCGGGGCGCGGTCTCCTGAGATGCCGTCGGCGGCGTATCGGCGCGGTTGCGGGTTTCGATCATCACCATACCGGGCGGTAGTTGGAGCGGCGGCGCGGGGGGCGGTGCAGCGGGACGTGCGGCCAAGGGCTCGGGGTGAAACGCCGGTGGGGCCGGGCGAGGGCTAATGGGCTCTTCCGTGGCCGGGGCCGGGGGTACAGGGCGCACCTGCGCCACAGCCTCGGGGGCCGCGGTCGGGGTCGTTCCTTCGGCGACGGCCTGCACCACAGGCAGCTCGGCCGCCGCAATGGCCTCGGCGTCGTCAGCGGCTGTCATGGGCTGGGCTTGCGCCGGTTCGCCCGTTTCCTCATCGGCAAACGCGTCCGCGGTAGCGCCGGTTTCCCGGGCTTCGCGACCTTCTCCACCGCGACGGCCGCGACGGCCGCGACGACGGCGGCTGCGGCCGCCGTCGGTTTCGGCAGCGGCGGCGGATTCAGCGCCAGCGACGGAGTCAGGAGCGCCCTCTTCAGGGGTCAGCGCGATGGCGGCAACCTCCTCGGCATCGGGATGCTGTTCCTCCCTTCGCGGACGGGGGGTGCGCCCCTGAAGGCCAGGACGACCTTCGCGGGGTTCGCGTGGCAGGCGCGGTTCGCGCGGTTCACGCGCCTCACGCGGTTCGCGGCCATCCTGAGGCGCGCGGGTCTGGCGGGCGCCGCGGCCCCGGCCGCGGCCGCCACGCTCGCGCGGAGCGCGGGCTTCGGGCGCCTCGCCGCCGGCGGCACGCTGGGCTTGGGGCGTGGACGGTTCACCCCGGGCCACATCTTCGCTGCGGCGGCGGCCGCCCTCGCGCTCGGTGCGCCCGGCGCCTCGGCCTTCGCCGCCGCGCGGACGATCGCCGCGGGAGCGGCGGGCGTCATCACGGCCACGGGCGGGCGACCGCGCGGCGGGTGCCGGCGCGGGTTCGGGTTCAGGGCGCCGCCCGCCCAGCCAGCCAAAGATCTTCGCCAGCAAGGACGGTTCGCGCACCGCGGAGGCGGGCGCGGTTTCGGGTACGGGCGTGGGCAGCGGCGCCGGTGCGCCGGGGGTAATACCCTTGACGGCGGCCACGGGCCGGCTGGGACGCTCGGTGTTTGCGCCCGGTGCCTGGGGCTCGGCCTCGGCCGGCACTTCCACCATCTGATAGCTGGCGGGCAGAGGGCCGGACTGGTTGAGCTCGTCGTGTCGCAAACGGGTTACTGTGTAGTTGGGCGTCTCCAGGTGCATGTTGGGGATGAGCACGATGCTCACCTTGAGGCGCGCCTCCATGGAGTGAAACTCGGCGCGCTTCTCGTTGAGCAGGTAGGTGGCCACCTCGATGGGGACCTGGGCGTGCACGGCGGCGGTGTTCTCCTTCATGGCTTCTTCCTGCAGGATGCGCAGGATGTGCAACGCCGTGGATTCGATGCCGCGGATGTGGCCCACGCCGTGGCAGCGCGGGCAGGGGATGTGGCTGGTTTCGCCCAGGGAGGGCTGCAGCCGCTGGCGCGACAGCTCCAGCAGGCCGAAGCGCGAAATCTTGCCGGTCTGCACCCGGGCGCGGTCGTAGCGCAGGGCGTCTCGCAGACGGTTTTCCACGTCGCGCTGGTTCTTTGCCGACTCCATGTCGATGAAGTCGATCACCACCAGGCCGCCCAGGTCGCGCAGCCTGAGCTGGCGGGCGATTTCGTCGGCTGCCTCGAGGTTGGTGTTGAGAGCGGTGGCTTCGATGTCCTGCCCGCGGGTGGCGCGGGCGGAGTTGACGTCCACCGATACCAGTGCCTCGGTGTGATCGATAACAACGGCGCCCCCCGAGGGCAGCGGCACGGTGCGCGCGTAGGCGCTTTCGATCTGGTGTTCGATCTGGAAGCGCGAGAACAGCGGAACATCGTCGGTGTAGAACTTCACGCGGGCCACGTTCTGCGGCATCACGTGCCCCATGAACTGGCGTGCTTGCTCGAAGATGGACTCGCTGTCCACCAGCAGCTCGCCGATATCGAGCTGGAAGTAGTCGCGGATGGCACGGATCACCAGGGAGCTTTCCTGGTAGATGAGGAAAGCGCCACTCTGGGAGCGGGCGGCGCTGTCGATGGCGCGCCAGAGCTGCATGAGGTAGTTGAGGTCCCATGTGAGATCTTCCACCGAGCGGCCGATGCCGGCCGTGCGGGCGATGAGACTCATGCCCTGAGGCACTTCGAGCTGAGCGAGGGTGTCGCGCAGTTCGTTGCGCTCTTCGCCTTCGACGCGCCGCGAGACGCCCCCGCCGCGCGGATTGTTGGGCATAAGCACCACATAGCGCCCGGCGAGGCTCACGTAGGTGGTAAGCGCGGCGCCCTTGGTGCCACGCTCGTCCTTGTCCACCTGGACGATGAGCTCCTGACCTTCGCGCACGGCATCCTGGATGCGGGCTCGGCCCGGATCGACACCTGGGGTAAAGAACTCGCGGCTGATTTCCTTGAAGGGCAGGAATCCGTGCCGATCGGCGCCGTAATCGATAAAGGCCGCTTCGAGGCTGGGCTCGACGCGGGTGATGACCCCTTTGTATATGTTGCCCTTGCGTTGCTCCTTTCCGGTGGTTTCAATGTCCAGGTCGATCAGCTTCTGGCCGTCGACGATGGCGACGCGGATTTCTTCCGGGTGCGTCGCGTTGAACAGCATGCGTTTCATTCGTTGTTCTCCCGCGCTCGCTAGTCACGGGATCGACAAACCCTGGCCGCAGTGCCAGATGAGGAACTTCAGTGCTGCGGATCGGAAGTCATGCGCGTGCCTCGTGGGCCGTGTGGATGGCGTGTTTGTCTGACCGGGTATTCTACGGCTGGGGGCAGATGGCCCTGGGGCATCTGCCGGAGTGTGCTTCGAGCGCGTTGATGAAGTACAGTCGCTGCTTTTGCGGGGTGAGCGAATTAACCCGGCGGGATGGGCAATGGCCCGAGACACGATTCCAGCTTGCATCTACGCGGATCGCGCAGAGATCAATAGCCCGGCGCGTGCCGTGCACTCCGCTGCGGACCCGGACCGTGATGAACCCGGAAACGACCTGGAACCAACCCTGGGAGGCACATTTTTCGCACCTTCGAATCAGGGTGGACTCCCGCTCCAGAACAAAGCCCCGGGGAACCGTGCCTTGCTGGTCGATGGACCTGCGCAAGGCTTCGATGCCATCGGCAATATGGCTTGCTCTATGTAAAGTATACGCAGAGTGAAAGAGTTGAGCAAAGATTCAGTCACATGGCTCACGTTGGGCGAGGAGGACGAGGGCCAGCGCATCGATAATTTCCTGATGCGCTCGCTCAAGGGCGTTCCCAAAAGCCACGTCTACCGCATCCTGCGCACGGGCGAGGTGCGCCTGAACAGCCGCCGCGCAGCGCCCACCGACCGCGTGCACGCGGGCGACCGGTTGCGCGTCCCGCCCGTGCGGGTGGACAGCGCCCGGCCAGCCACCGGTCCCGCCCGGGCGCTGCCCTTCGGAGAGGTGCTGCACGAGGACCCGTGGCTGCTGGCTCTCAACAAGCCCGCCGGGCTCGCCGTCCACGGCGGGTCGGGCATCGCCCAGGGCCTGATCGAGCGGTTGCGTGCGGCCAGGCCGCAGGCGCGATTCCTGGAACTCGTGCACCGCCTCGACCGAGACACGTCGGGGGTGTTGCTGGTGGCCCTGAAGCGCTCGGCGCTGGTGGGCCTGCATGCCCAGATCCGCGAGGGCCACACTGACAAACGCTACCTTGCGCTGGTAAAGGGCGAGTGGCGCGGCGGCGGGCGCACGGTGCGGGCGCCTCTGGAACGTCACGTGCTCGATTCCGGAGATCGCCGCGTGAGCGTGAGCGAGGAGGGCCGCGCGGCCGTGACCCACTTCCGCGTCCGCGCGCGCCTGCCCGGCTGGACTCTCGTGGAAGCCCGCCTGGGCACCGGCCGCACCCACCAGATCCGGGTGCACCTGGCCCACCTGGGCCATCCCATCGTCGGCGACGACAAGTACGGCGACTTCGACCTCAACCGCCGGCTGGCGCGCGACGGGCTGAAGCGCATGTTTCTGCATGCGGAGCGTCTTGCTTGCCGGCACCCGGGCACGGGCGAGGCCTTCGAGGCAAGCGCACCGCTGCCGGTGGAACTGCGGGCGTTCCTGGATCAGGCGGGCGGCCCGCCGCGGGCGGAGTGCATATGAGACGATATGAATTGCTGGTCTTCGACTGGGACGGTACGCTGGCGGACTCCGCTGCCCACATCGTGCATAGCATCCGCGCAGCGGCGGCGGACCTGGGCCTGACCGTACCCACGGACGCCCAGGCGCGTCACATCATCGGTCTCGGGCTGAGCGATGCCATGGCGCGTCTGTTTCCCGACCTCCAGGCCGCCGGTTGGGCTCAGGTGGCGGATCGCTATCGTCACCACTACCTGCCCGGCGAATCGGCGGTGGCGTTGTTCCCTGGCGTCGAGGCAGCGCTTCCGGCGCTGTGCCGGCGCGGCCACCTGCTGGCCGTGGCCACGGGCAAGAGCCGCCGCGGACTGGACCGGGCCTTGAGCACGGCAGGTCTGGAACCAGTCTTTCACGCCACGCGGTGCGCCGACGAAGGCTTTCCCAAGCCTCATCCCGACATGCTGCTGCACCTGCTGGATTTGTTCAGCTTAGCACCGGGCGCGGCGCTCATGATCGGCGATACCACACACGACCTGGAGATGGCGGCGGCGGCGGGGGAGGATAAGCTTGCGGTACCCTATGGCGACCATCAGGCCGAGAAGCTGCGCGATGCCGGTTGCGTCGGGGAGGAGGGCGGCCACGGCGCCCTGTTCCAATGGCTGCACGAGAACGCCTGATCTGCGCGGTGGACGATCTTGCCGAGGGTGGCAAGGGCGTGCGCTTCGAGGTTCTGCACCGGGGTGAGCCTGCGCCCGCCTTCGCGGTACGGGTCGACGGGAGGGTGCACGCCTACCTGAACCGCTGTGCCCACGTGGCGGTGCCGCTCGACTGGAACGTAGGCGAGTTTTTCGACCTCTCGGGCCTATACTTGGTGTGTGCTACCCATGGCGCTACCTACCTGCCCGATTCGGGGCAGTGCGTGGCTGGTCCATGCAGGGGCGCGCGCCTCGTGGCGCTCGAGGTTATCGAGCGCGAGGACGGCATTTATCTTCGCGAGGAAAGTCACGATGGCCGAATCTGAAGCTCCTGCCCGCGCGCCCGAGGCCGAACCCTGGGAACGCGAGGCGCTGCGAAAGCTCGCGCAGTCCGCCCTTGACGAACAGCGTCGCGCCCGGCGCTGGGGCATCGTCTTCAAGTCGCTCGGCTTCGGCTACCTCTTTATCGTGCTGTTCTTAGCGCTGGGCTGGGTCGGTCAGCGCGAGGCCGCGCGTTCCGGCAAGCACACCGCGCTGGTGCAACTCAACGGCGTGATCGACGCCGAGGGCTCCGCCAGCGCCGAGGTAGTTTCCGCGGGCCTGAAGGAGGCCTTCGAGGATAAGAACACCGAAGGCGTGGTCATGCGCATCAACAGCCCGGGAGGCAGTCCCGTGCAGTCGGATTCCATCAACGCCGAGATGCGCCGGCTGCGCGGCAAGTACCCCGCGGTTCCCCTTTACGTAGTAGTGGACGTCATTTGCGCGTCGGGCGGGTACTACGTGGCGGTGGCCGCCGACAAGATCTTCGTGAGCAAGGGCAGCCTGGTGGGTTCCATCGGCGTCCTCATGGACGGTTTCGGCTTCACCGGCGCAATGGAAAAGCTCGGCGTGGAGCGCCGCCTGCTCACGGCTGGCGCCAACAAGGGCTTCCTGGATCCTTTCTCTCCCCTCAACGCGCAGCAGCGCGCTCACGCCGAGCGTATGTTGGGCGAGATCCATCAGCAGTTCATCGAGGCGGTTCGTAGCGGCCGCGGCGAGCGTCTGAAAGAAACGCCGGACACCTTTTCCGGCCTCATCTGGACTGGCGAGCGCAGCGTGGAAATGGGCCTGGCCGATGCCATCGGCGATGCGGCCTACGTAGCGCGCGAAGTGATCAAGGCCGAGAACATCGTCGACTTCACGCCGCGGGAAAACTTGGCGGAGCGCTTCGCCAAGCGATTCGGCGCCGCCATGGCGCGAGCCCTGGTTACCGTGGGCGCCTCTGAGCCGAGAGCTCAGTTGCGCTGAGCGGCAGCGCCTGCACGCCGAACACCGCTGGCACGCGATCGATCCGCGGCACAGGCCTGCGCTGCCAGTCTTCTACGCTGGCCGTCAGGCTGAGGGCAGCCGGGCTGCCCAGCCCGGCTGAGAGAGCAAGGCGCGTCTCGGGGGCGAGCGTCTCCAGTAACGCCGACCACAGCGCAAGGTTGCGGTACGGCGTTTCAATGAACCAGACCGACTCCTGCCGGCGCGCCGATTCAGCCTCGAAGGCGCGCAGACTCGCGATCCTCGCGGCGGCATCACGCGGCAGATATCCCACGAAGCGGAATGCCTGGCCGTTGAGGCCCGAGGCCATGAGGGCCAGCAGCAGGGCGCTGGCGCCCACGAGGGGCTCCACGCGCAAGCCCAGGATGTGGGCGCGGGCCACCAGCGCGGCGCCAGGGTCGGCGACGGCGGGACAGCCAGCCTCGGACACCAGCCCGCAATCGAAGCCCGCCAGCAGCGGTGCGAGCAGTTGGTCGAGGTGGGATTCGGGCGTGTCCCGGGTTAGTTCGGAGAACGTCACCTGCTGGACCGGGGTCTCCAGCGCTAGCGCGAGGAACCGTCGTGCGGTGCGGGGGTTCTCGGCGATGAAATGCCTGAGTCCGCGGATGCGGCCCATGCCGCCGACGGTGAGCGCGGCGTCCATGCCGGCGCCGCGATCGATGGGCACCGGAACCAGGATCAGGCTTCCGGGTTCTGCACCCTCAGGGCACATCAATGCCCGCCCGGGCCAGAATTCCCGTGAGGGCGATCAGCGGCAGCCCCACCAGCGCCGTGGGATCATCGCCCCGGATGTATTCGAGCAGCGCGATACCCATGGCCTCACAGCGCGCGCTGCCGGCGCAATCGAAGGGCTTTTCGGCATCCACGTAGCGTTCGATGGCGGCGCGCGTGAGTACGCGGTAGCGCACGCGGGTGGAACACAGCGCCTGTTCCTCGCGGCCGGCGCCGTGGATGACGCACACGGCCGTGTGAAACACCAGCTCGCGGCCGCTTGCCTGCTCGAGCTGCGCCACTGCATGCTCGCGGCTGCCGGGCTTGCCAACGGGCAGGCCGTCGAGGTCAGCCACCTGATCCGATCCGATCACCGTGCCCCCGGGGTGGCGGCGGGCGACAGCGCGCGCCTTGTCGCGGGCAAGGCGCATGGCGGTATCCGCGGGCGTCTCTCCGGGCAAGGCAGATTCGTCCACATCGGGGACATCCACGGTGAACGAAAGGCCCAGGCGCGCCAGCAACTCCCGGCGGTAGGGGGACGAGGAAGCAAGTACCAGATGGGGCACGGCGTGGTGACGGTGTAGGGTCTTTGACACTGCCAGGAAACATTAATATTATGCGGGGCGTATGTCCGCGCGGACCAGCATTGTTGATGTGGAGTGTTGCAGTCGGGGCGAGCCTCTGGCAGGGGAAGTGCCCGTGGTGAACCTCTCGCGGCTTCTTGACGCGGTTGCGAAGCCCGAGGGCACCCTGGTTTATGAGATTGCTCCAGTCCGTTTCGTTGGTAAGCCCGCGGCGCAAGTGAGTGTTCAGGGTCGTTTGTGGCACACGTGTCAGCGGTGTCTGGGCGATTTCGAGACGGAGGTCTCGGCGCAGAGAATTCTGGTGTTTTCCCCGCCGCCTGCTGATCTTGAAGAAGAGGGTGAGGCAACCGATTTCGTCGGTGCCGACGCCCGTTTCGAGGCACAGGCGCTGGTAGAAGAAGAGGCGTTGCTCAGCTTGCCCATGGTGCCGTGGCATCCGCTGGGTCAGTGTCAGGCGGACGGGGCGGCAGGATTGCAGGTCAGCGGGTCTGGTTCGATTCTTGGTCGCCAGGCAACAGAAGAACATTGAATGCGTGCCTTCATCGGGCGCGTCAGGAGAACAGCATGGCTGTGCAGCAAAACAAGAAGTCACCGTCCAAGCGCGGGATGCATCGGGCGCACGATTTCCTCGCTAACCCGGCTCTGGCCGTGGAACCTTCCACGGGTGAAGTGCACCTGCGCCACCACGTTAGTCCTAGTGGTTTCTACCGCGGCCGCAAGGTCCTCAAGACGAAGGGCGAATAGCCCATAGGGGCTTTGGCCGGCGCGCGAAGGTCGCCTGGCCTGCCCATGCTGGCCGCTCCCTGGTGACCGGCTCTCACCCCATCGCCGTGATTCGCGCGCCTTTTCCCGCGCAGATGCGGCACTTCGCGATTCGCGTACAGGCGTGACGATCCGTATCGCTATCGACGCCATGGGCGGCGACCACGGGGCGCGTGTCACCGTTCCCGCCTCGCTCGCCTTCTTGCGAGACCATCCGGATGCGGAGGTGATCCTCGTAGGACCAAGCGAAGCGATCGCTTCGGAGTTACGCAAGGCAGGCGGCGAGACGGTGTCGGCCGTTCGCACCGTGGAGGCCCCGGGGGTGGTGGCCATGGACGAACCGCCTGCAAATGCCTTGCGCAACAAGCGCGATTCATCCATGCGGCGGGCCATCGACCTCGTGAAAGCCGGCGAGGCGCATTGCTGCGTCAGCGCTGGAAACACGGGGGCCCTCATGGCCATGGCCCGGTTCGTGCTCAAGACGCTGCCTGGCATCGAGCGCCCCGCCATTGCCTCCACCATTCCCACCCAGCGGGGCCACACGCTGATGCTCGACCTGGGCGCCAACGTCAACTGCACGGCCGAGCAACTGCTTCAGTTCGCGGTCATGGGTGCGGCGCTCGCCAGCGTCATGGACGGTACCGAGCGTCCCACGGTGGGTCTGCTCAACATCGGC
Source organism: Burkholderiales bacterium (assembly GCA_036771335.1). GTDB lineage: Bacteria > Pseudomonadota > Gammaproteobacteria > Burkholderiales. The sequence goes on along the minus strand of DAIPHN010000101.1, from coordinate 3,176 downwards.
GAGGAAGACATCAAGGGTAATGAAGTGGTGAAGAACGCCGCCGAACTTCTCCGCGGCAGCGAACTGAACTTCACCGGCAATGTGGAAGGCGATGACATATACAAGGGCACCACGGACGTGGTGGTGTGCGACGGATTCGTGGGCAACGTGGCTCTCAAGACATCTGAAGGGCTGGCGCGCATGCTGGCGGCCTACCTGCGCGAAGAATTCACCCGCAACCCCTTCCGACGCCTTGCGGCTCTGGTGGCGCTGCCCGTGATCAATGCCTTCAAGCGCCGCGTGGACCCCAGGCAGTACAACGGCGCCAGCCTCCTTGGCCTGCGCGGCACGGTGGTGAAAAGTCACGGCTCGGCGGACAGCCTTGCCTTTTCGAATGCCATCCGCTGCGCGTATGAGGCGTCACGCAACGATCTGCCCCGCCTGATCGCCAGCCGGGTGGGCCAGGGGGTCAGTGGTGGCAACGGCAGCAACGGCGCTGCCCAGCTTCAACACGAGGCGACATGACCCCGCCCGTTTCTCCCCCGTTCGCCCGCATCTCCGGCACCGGCTCCTACCTGCCGCGACGCCTCGTTCACAATCGCGAGCTGGAAGCAATCGTGGATACCACTGACGAATGGATCGTCTCGCGCACGGGCATACGGTCGCGTCACGTCGCGGCAGATGACGAGGCCGCGAGCGACCTGGCGCTGCATGCCGCGAGGCGCGCCCTGGATGCCGCCAGGCTGGCGCCCGCGGACATTGGGCTCATCGTCGTGGCTACCACCACGCCGGACATGATGTTTCCCAGCACGGCTTGCATCCTGCAGCGCAAGCTAGGAGCGAGCAACTGCGCGGCCTTCGACGTGCAGGCCGTATGCAGCGGGTTCGTGTATGCCCTCGCCACGGCGGAGCTGTACGTGCGCGCCGGCAAGTGCCGCCACGCCCTGGTGGTGGGCACGGAGGTCTTCTCCCGGCTGCTCGACTGGTCCGATCGCAGCACATGCGTGCTGTTTGGCGATGGGGCTGGCGCCGTGCTGCTATCCGCCAGCGAAGTCCCCGGCATTCTCGCCACTCGTCTGCAGGCCGACGGAGCTCACGTGGACAGCCTGTGCGTTCCAGCGCACGTGAGCGGCGGCAAGGTTTTCGGGCATCCCTTCGTGCGCATGGATGGCGGGGCCGTGTTCAAGTTTGCCGTCCGGGCCCTGGGCGAAGCCGGTGAAGCGGTGCTGAAGGAGGCCGGGCTGTCCCCCGCAGACGTGGACTGGATGATCCCGCACCAGGACAACGTGCGCATCATCGAAGACGCAGCGCGGCGGCATGGACTGCCGCCGGAGCGCGTCGTAGTTACAGTGGACCACCGCGGCAACACCTCGGCTGCGTCCGTTCCGCTTGCGCTTGATGAAGCAGTGCGGGACGGACGGGTCCGTCCCGGACAACACGTACTGCTCGAGGGAGTCGGAGGCGGGTTCACCTGGGGCGCGGTGCTCCTGCGCTGGTGAGAGGAGCGAAAATTACATGAAGCTGGCAGTCGTTTTCCCCGGTCAGGGATCGCAATCGGTGGGCATGCTGTCGGGCTACGCAGGCCATCCCGTGGTGGCGCACACCCTCGCCGAGGCCTCGGAGGCTTTGGGTCAGGATCTTTATGCTCTGGTGCGCGACGGGCCGGAAGAGGCCCTGGCAAGCACCGTCAATACCCAACCGGTGATGCTGGCCTGCGATGTCGCCGTGTATCGGGCCTGGAAGGCCGAGGGTGGGGCCGACGCCAGCCTGCTTGCCGGGCACAGCCTGGGGGAGTATGCCGCGCTGGTGGTGGCGGGCGTGTTCGACTTCGCCGACGCGCTGAACACTGTGCGTATCCGTGCCCGTGCCATGCAGGAAGCGGTGCCTGAAGGGCAGGGCGGCATTGCCGCCATTCTGGGCCTCGACATGGACGGCGTGCGCGCCTCCTGTGTGGAAGCCTCCGACGGCGACGTGGTGGAGCCTGCCAACCTGAACGCTCCTGGACAGGTGGTGATCGCTGGCGCCCGCCCAGCCGTGGAGCGGGCCATCGCAGCGGCGAAGGCGCGCGGCGCCAAACGCGCCGTGATGCTGCCCATGAGCGTTCCCGCCCATTGCGCGCTGATGCGCCCCGCCGCTGACGTGCTCGCCCGACACCTGGCAGGCGTGCCCATGCGGCCGCCAGCCATTTCCGTAGTGAACAACTCCGATGTGACCGCCCCCGCCGACGCCGCCAGCATCCGCGACGCGCTGATCCGCCAGCTCTACAGCCCCGTGCGTTGGGTCGAACTGGTGGGCGAGTTGCGTGCCCGCGGCGCCACCCACCTGGTGGAATGCGGGCCGGGCAAGGTTCTTCAGGGGCTTGTCAAGCGTATCGCGCCCGACGTCCCCTCCTGGACGCTTGCCTCGTCCCAGGCAATCGTCGAGGCACGAGCCGCGGTTGGCAGAGGAGAAGCATGATGTCGGAAGCGAAGCTCGCACTGGTGACCGGCGCATCCAGGGGAATCGGCAGGGCTGTGGCCGAGGAGCTGGGACGCGCCGGCAACGTCGTGGTGGGCACCGCCACCACCGACGCTGGGGCGCAGGCCATCGGTGAATATCTCGCGTCCAGCGGGTTGCAGGGTACGGGTATGGCCCTCGACGTGAAGGACGCCGCGGGGTGCGAAGCGTTGCTTGGGCAGGTGCGCGAGCGGTTTGGCGAAGTGTCGATACTCGTCAACAATGCCGGCATCACCCGGGATAACCTGCTGGTTCGCATGAAGGACGAGGAATGGGACGAACTGTTCGCCACCAATTTGCGGGCGGTGTTCGTGCTGTCCCGCCTGGTACTGCGGGCCATGATGAAGGCGCGCTGGGGACGCATCATCAACATCACTTCCGTGGTGGGATTCACCGGCAACGCTGGCCAGGCCAACTACGCCGCTGCGAAGGCTGGCGTGGCGGGCTTCAGCAAGTCGCTCGCCCGGGAGGTCGGCAGCCGAAACATCACCGTGAACTGCATCGCACCGGGGGTCATCGACACGGACATGACCCGAGCGCTCACCGATGCCCAGCGCCAGTCGCTTCTGGGACAGGTGCCCCTTGGTCGTTTTGGAGCGGTAGAAGACATCGCTGCCGCAGCCGCGTACCTAGCCTCGGAGGGTGCGGGGTATGTCACCGGCAGCACGCTGCATGTGAATGGCGGCATGTTCATGGACTGA
>DAIPHN010000100.1:0-12467 GCA_036771335.1 Burkholderiales bacterium | reverse complement strand
GGCGATGTGGCGGCTGCGGCGGATGGCCTCGGTGCAGCGGCCCTGGGTGGCGGCGCGCTGGCAGGCCAGGGCGATGGCCGGGGGCACCAGCCAAGTGCCCGGCAGCCGCCGCCCGTCCCAGGTGAGCGCCGCGGGGAAATCCGCGATCACGCCGGGTTCGCCGCTCGTGGCGAGCTCGCCCTTCTCCATGTCGGCCAGATAGGCGGGGAGCAGGTTCAGGCCGTGGGTGTCGTGCCCCAGGAGATCGGCCTCCACCAGCACCTCGGCGATGACCGGCGAGCGGGCCGAGTCCATCCCGGCGGCGTCGAGCAAGGCGGTGGCAAAGGCGCGCAGATCCGCGGCGTGGTGGCGGTGTGACATGGGCAGTATCGAGTTGAGTTTAAGAATGATATCCACGATGTTTTTCCGGATATCGAGAGCGGACAGGCGGCAGGTCTATTTCGGGCATTTGGGTTCCCTCAATGAGCTCGACTGCACACGAAATTGCTCAAGCTGAGCTGGTATCGAAGGAGCTCGCTTTACGAGTCCCTCCATGGCCCAAGTGCCCTTATGCTCCTTGTACAGAGAAGCCAAAACATACATCTGCGTGTGTATGTCGGATCTCACTTTCGCAAGAGCCTCGCCATAGCAGCCGCGAGTGAGATCGCTCTCGATTTCGCGCGACCGCTGGAGATGGTTTAGAGCCAGATCAGCCTGCACTGATGCCAGTGTTGGTTCGAGGGCTTCCTTCAAACGAGTCCTGCCGACTGTGACACCGCCGACGTACGCAACTAAGGCGACAACAGCAACGACCACAGCGGTCAACGAGTAGCGGGCAGATGGTCTCATCTCGTGCCTCACAAGAAATTCGGGCCCGAAAGGCCCTGTCACAGCAGCCCAAATTACTGGACACGAGAACACGCCACAAGCCTACCGGGGCGCCTTGAGGGAACTGGTCCGCTTGCTTAGGAATTCCAAAACGCCGCCTTAACCGGCAAAACTCCAGGGCTGCCCCTCAATCAGCGGCTCGAAAGAAACGTTAGCCGTTTGCAAAAACTCCGCACACTGCAACTGCTCCCTAGGCCTGCACCACCCCGCCGGGATGCATCATTCAAAGGTCAGTATCTGCCGCACCGTGTGGCCCGAGGCCAGGGCGTCGAAGCCTTCGTTGATGCGCTCGAGGGGGAGGTGGTCGCTCATGAGGCGGTTCACCGGCAGCTTGCCGCGACGGTACAGATCCACGTAGCGCGGCAGGTCGCGCGGCGGCACGCACGAGCCCATGTAGCTGCCCTTGACCGTGCGCTCCTCGGCGGTGAGGTTGACGTGCTGCAGAGGCCAGCGCGCATCGGGGTGCGGCAAGCCGGCGGTGACCGTGGTGCCGCCACGTCGCGTGACGCGGTAAGCCATCTCCATGGCCTGCACCGAGCCGGCCATTTCGAAGCCGAAGTCCACGCCGCCGCCGGTGAGCGCCTTGGCCTTGGCAACCGCGTCGGGATCCTTGGCGTTGATCACGTCGGTTGCGCCAAGCTGGCTGGCAAGTTCGAGCTTGTCGTCGTGCAGATCGATGGCCACGATACGGCTGGCGCCGGCCACCGCGGCGCCCAGCAGCGCGTTCAGGCCCACCCCGCCCAGCCCCACCACCGCCACGCTGGCGCCCGCGAACACCCGGGCCGTGTTCAGCGCCGCGCCCACACCCGTGAGCACCGCGCAGCCGAACACCGCCGCCTCGTCGAAGGGCAGCGCGGGGTCGATCTTCACCACCGAGCCGCGGTTCACCACGCAGTACTCGGCGAAGGCTGAGACGCCTACGTGGTGGTACACCGCAGCGCCGCCCTGGGACAGGCGCACGTGGCCGCCGATGAGCGTGCCGGCGTTGTTGGCGGCCTGGCCGCGCTCGCAGCGCGCCGGGAAACCTTCCTTGCAGGGCATGCACTCGCCGCAGCTTGGCGCGAACACCATCACCACGTGGTCGTCCTCGGCCAGGTCGGTCACGCCCGGCCCGAGCGCGCGCACGACGCCGGCGGCCTCGTGCCCCAGCACCATGGGCGTCTGGCGCGGCCGGTTGCCATTGATGGTGGACAGGTCGGAGTGGCACAGCCCGGCCGCCTTCACCTGCACCAGCACCTCGCGCTCGCCGGGCGGGGCGAGTTCCACCTCCTCGATGGACAGGGGCCGGCTGGACGCGTAGGGCTCGGGCAGCCCGGACTGGCGGATGACCGCGGCGCGGATCTTCAAGGCGGCCTCAGTAGGTTGCCCGGCCGCCGGAGAGATCGAACACGCCCCCGGTGGTGAAGGAGCAGTCCTCGGTGCACAGCCACGCCACCATGGCGGCGATCTCGGCCACCTCGCCGAAGCGCCCCATGGGGATCTTCGAGAGCATGTAGTCGATGTGGTACTGCTCCACCTGGTCGAAGATGGGGGTGCGCACCGCCGCGGGCGTGACGCAGTTCACCGTGACGTTGTTCTTCGCAAGTTCCTTGCCCAGCGACTTGGTCAGGCCGATGACAGCCGCCTTGGAGGAGCTGTAGGCCGAGGCGTTGGGGTTGCCCTCCTTGCCAGCGATCGAAGCGATGTTGACGATACGGCCATAGTTGTTGGCCGCCATGTGCGCGGCGGCCGTTCGGCAGACGTAGAAGGTGCCGTTCAGGTTGATGTCGTGCACCCGCAGCCACTCGTCCACCGGATAGCCGATGACCGTGTGGTTGCGGCCCGCCACGCCAGCTGAGTTGACCACCGCGTCCACCTTGCCGAAGGCAGCAAGCGTCTTCGCGAAAGCGGCCTCCACCTCGCCGAGGCTGGTGACGTCCACCTGGCAGAACAGCGACTTCGGCGCCCCCAGGGAAGCGGTCCGCACTGCGCCATCGGCGGCGTGGTCCCACACGGCCACGGCGGCGCCGGATTCGGCGAGGCGCTGCGCGACGGCCAGCCCGATACCCGAGGCACCACCCGTGACAATGGCCGAGCGGCCGTTCATGTCCAGCCTGTTCATGTTCATGTGCACCCCCTGAAAAAGTGACGCCGCGTCGATGGCGCGCGGCGTGACGTGACTTTGAGTCCGATTCTAACGGAGCGCGAGCGGTTTTCCCGGCGCAGACTCCCCCAACCCCTGGAGCGCGGCGGGCTCCACAAGACCCCTCACGCGGTCCTCGCCTGGCGCCGGCCGAGCGGAAATCCGTACCATTCAATAAATTTTCACACCGTGGAGCTTGTGATCGCCTCGCGTCTTTTCGCCGCCGCCCGCCGCCGCACAGTCGTGGGCGCCGCGACGCTGGCCGCCTGCGCCATCGCCGCCGGCGCCGCCAGGGCGGAGGTGGACATCCTTGCCCGGGATGGCCAGCGCGCCTTCGACACCCTGTGGAGCGTGTCGCCCTCGGCCTTCGGCACCTGGGGCCGCGGGCCCACCTCCAACGCCGAACGCTGTGGCGACTGTCACGGGGCCCCCGGTGACGCGCCTGCCGCGCCGCTGGCACGAATAGCGGCCCGGGATGCCCGCGGACGGCCTGCGCGCCATCCCGTCTACGGCTCGCAGTTGCAGACCCAGGGGGTCCTCGGACGGGTGCCCGCGGAGGGGCAACTGCGCATCCGCTGGCGCGCACACGTCGTTCGCCTCGCTGACGGCACCGTGGTGAGCCTGCGTACGCCGCGGGTGAGACTCGATGCACTGGCTTTCGGCCCCCTCGCCCACGCCCGAGTGTCACTGCGGATTGCACCCCCGCTCCACGGCCTCGGGCTGCTGGCCGCGGTTCCCGATGGGGCGATCGAAGCACTGGCGGGACAGGCCTCGGCGCCTGGCGCACGCGGCCGTGTGCAGCGGGTGCCCGACCCAGTCACCGGCGCACCCACGATGGGCCGCTTCGGTCACAAGGCGGGCCAGCCCACGCTGCTCGCTCAGGCGGCGCTGGCGCTGCACGAGGATCTGGGCGTGACCTCGCGCCTGCATCCGGCGCAGAACTGCCCGCCCTTGCAGCGCGCCTGTGCCGCGGAGCCAGCGCCCGGCGCACCCGAAGCCTCCGACGCTTTGCTTGAGGATCTGGTGGCCCACCTGTCTGCGCTGCCACCGCCGCCAGCTGCGGCCGGCCTGCACCCGGAAGGCGAACGCACGTTCCACCACCTGGGCTGCGCCGCCTGCCATCGGCCATCGCTCCCCGTGGCGGGCATTGCCGGCGCGAGCGAGGCGCGGGCCTTCACTGATCTGCTGCTGCACGATCTCGGCCCGGGCCTGGCCGACGGCGGACCCGAGCATGCCGCCGGCCCGCGCCACTGGCGTACGGCGCCGCTGTGGGGGTTGTCGCGCCGCCTGCACGCGGGCCTGCTGCACGTTGGGCGGGCGCGCTCCGTTCTGGAGGCCGGGTTGTGGCACGGCGGCGAGGCGGCGGCGGCGCGCCGCAGCTACGCGGCGCGGCCGGCGGCGCGGCGCGCCGAACTGCTGCGCTTCCTGGAATCCCTGTGAGCGTCCGCCTGTGCGTCGCTGTCGCCCTGGCGCTGGCCCTCGCCGCCGCGCCCGCCGAGGCGCAGGACGCGCGCGCCCGGTTCGAGGATGTGCCCGCCGAACGGTTGGTGGACTGGTACTACGCCTCCACCTTTGGCACTGGCGCCTATCGCATCGGCGACCGAACCGTGTTCGTGGGGCGCCTGCCGCTGTCCTACAAGCTGCGCGAGTCGGGCGAGCGGCAATGGGGCATCAAGCTCAAGATGCCCGTGTCCGTGGGCGTTTACGACGTCTCCTCGGCCTTCTCGGACATCCTGTCGAGCAACTACGGCACCTTCACCATCCTGCCGGGGGTGGAATTCGAGCGGCGCGTCAACCCGCGCTGGAAGCTGCGTCCCACGCTATCCTTGGGCCACGGTCAGGACGTGGCCAACGGCGTGGGCGCGGCCATCTGGGAGACCGGCGTGCGCAGCTTCTACAGCCTGCCCATGGAGCGCACCGACCTGGAGATATCCGGCGCCGTGCTGTTCGCCGGCTACGAGAGTCGCCCTGCGCGCCAGCAACTGGGCATCACCGCCCTGGGGCTGGGGTGGATCCTGCCCACCGGCAAGGACCTGCTGGGCCAGCCCACCAACCTGGGCCTGCACTTCAACTACTACCTCTACTTCGACCGGCTCGACTTCTTCCTCGACCCCGAGGGCCGGCGCACCGTGCCCCAGCAGTTCGAGCTTGCCATGACCCTGGGCACCTACCAGCCGCTCAAGATCCTCGGCTTCGAGACCGACCGCATCGGCGTGGCCATCCGCGGCGGCGAGGGCCTGCTGGCCATCCGCCTGGTAAGCGGGTTCCTGTTCTGATCCGGGGCGCGGACACCTCGCCACACCGGCTCGGAGAACCTCGCAGCGGTCACCTCCTCACAAGAGAATTCCACGGCCGCATCTGGCTTTAGCGGAACCCCTGCGCGCGTTGACGCTACCGCGCCTTTCGGTGTAGAGGATGACATTGCGTTCGCGAGACAGCCATGCTTTCTTCAGACCTGCACGATCTCGAAATCACCGAAGCCGCGCATCTCATACAGACGCGCAAGCTCTCGCCGCTGGAACTTGCTGACCATCTGCTGCGCCGCATCGAGCGAATCGAGCCGCGGCTGCGATCCTTCGCCCTGGTGACGGCCGAGGTGGCGCGGGAGCAGGCCCGCGCGGCTGAGGCCGAAATCGCAGCGCGCCGCTACCGCGGGCCGCTGCACGGCATACCCATCGGCCTCAAGGACCTGCAGTACACCCGCGGCATCCCCACGTCGGCGGGCATGCCGATGCACCGCGACTTCAAGCCGGGTTTCGATAGCACGGTGACGCGCCGGCTGCGCGAAGCAGGCACCGTGCTGATGGGCAAGCTGCAGCTTACCGAGGGCGCCTTCGCGGATCACCATCCAAGCACCGCGGTGCCCCGCAATCCGTGGCACCCGGAACACTGGTCAGGTGCTTCCTCCAGCGGCTCGGGGGTGGCGGTGGCGGCGGGCCTGGTGCTGGGGGCAACAGGCTCAGACACGGGAGGCTCCATCCGCTTCCCGAGCGCGGCCAACGGCATCACCGGCCTGAAGCCCACGTGGGGCCGGGTGTCCCGCCACGGTGCCTTCGAACTGGCGGCATCCCTCGACCACATCGGTCCCATGGCCCGCAGCGCCGCCGATTGCGGCGCGCTGCTGGCGGCCATGGCGGGAGCTGATCCGGATGATCCCACCGCCGCCCAGGTTGCCGTGCCCGATTACCTGGCCGGCGACACGCACAGCCTTCGGGGCATGCGAATCGGCGTGGACGAGGCATGGAACAGCACCGGCGTGGACCCGCTCATGGTGCGCACCGTTCACGACGCCCAGCGGGTGCTTGCCTCCCTCGGCGCCGAAGTGCGCCCCGTCACCATGCCAGACACCGCTGCCGTGGTGGAGGACTGGGGCCCGAACTGCGCAGTCGAAACAGCAGTGGCCCACGAGGCCACTTTCCCGGCTCGGCGCGACGCCTACGGACCCGGACTAGCGGGCTTCATCGATTCGGCACGCGGCCTCTCGGCCACCGGCTATCAGAGGATCCTGTTGCGCCGGCGCGACTTCTCCGGCCGCCTCGCGGCCTTGTTCCAGACTGTGGATCTGCTGCTGATTCCCTCGCAGTTCATCGCCTCGCCAACCGTGCAGCGCATGAACGCCCTGGGACAGGTGCCCGGCGAACTGGCCGCGCTGATCCGCTACACCGCTCCCTTCGACATGAGCGGCAGCCCCACCATCACCCTGCCCGGCGGCTTCACGCCCCAAGGCACGCCTGTGGCCTTCCAGCTCGTGTCGCGACATTTCGCCGAAGACCTGCTGGTGCGCGCGGGGCGCGCATACCAGCGCGAAACGGACTGGCATCGGCAGCGGCCGCGCCTGTGAGCCACGCCATCCGCCACATCTGCCCGCACCACGTGAAGGCAAGACTATGACCGAAGATATACGCTGCGAAACCCACGGCGCGGTGCGTCTCATCACCATCGACCGGCCGGAAAAGATGAACTCCCTCGACTTCACGGCCAATGCCCGGCTCGTGAAGGCCTGGAAGGACTTCGACGCCGACCCCGCCCTGCGCGTGGCGGTGATCACCGGCGCCGGTGACCAGGCCTTTTGCGCTGGCGCCGACCTGAAGACCTATACCCTGCCCTTTGCGCGCGCCGCTGCGCCCGATTTCCGCGAGCGCTACACCAACGGGCCGGGGTTCGGAGGCATCACCCGCAACCTGCACATGGCAAAGCCGGTGATCGCCGCCGTCAACGGCTATGCGATCTCTGGCGGCTTCGAGCTCTCTCTCGCCTGCGACCTGCGGTTCTGCTCCCCCAATGCCGAGTTCGCCCTGCAGGATGTGAAGTGGGGTTTCCACGCCTGCGACGGCGGCCTGATACGCCTGCCTCAGATCGTGGGGCTCGGCCACGCCATGGAGATCGTGTTGTCGGGCGAGCGAGTGGGCTCGCAGGATGCCTACCGGATGGGGCTGGTGAACCGGGTGTGGCCTGCGGAAGATCTGTTGCCGCGCACCCTCGACTTCGCCCAGCGGATCGCTTCACGGGCACCGCTGCCGCAGCGATTCGCCAAGGAAATCATGCGGCGCGCCGTGGGCATGCCCATGGACGAAGCCCTGTGGATGGAGTCGCGGTCATTCCACGACATCGGCATGACCAGCGATCTCGAAGAGGGCCTGGCGGCATTTCGGGAGCGCCGCGACGCGCGTTTCGAGGGGCGCTGAGAAGCGCTCTTCGCCATCAAGGAACCGCCCCATCCGGTGTTTGGATGCGGCACCAGCCGCCCTCGTCGATGGTGGCGAAGTCTCCCGTGCGTAGCCAACCGGCGGCGTCGAAGGCCTCTTGCGTGCGCTTCGGGTCGCCCCAGTACCAGCGCATGAGCGCCGGCCCGCGCAGGCGCAGCTCGCCCCGCGTGCCGGGCGGCACCATGCGCCCCTGCCTGTCCACGACCTTGGCGGCGAGATGCGGGCGTATTCGGCCGACGCTGCTTGCGCCGCTCCCGGAGAGTTCTGCCGGCGTGCGCCAAAAAACGAGGTGGCTCGCCTCGGTGAGCCCGTAGCCCGCCAGGATGCCGGACAGGTGCAAGCGCCCGGTCACGGCGGCCAGCAAGTCGGGCGAAGACGGCCCCCCCGCCAGCACACCAGTGCGCAACCGGGTGAGGTCGCGCTTGCCAAGGCTAGAGTGGTCGAGCAGCGCCTCCATCACGGCCGGCGTGCCATGCAGGACGGTGCAGCGCTCGCGTTCGACGGCATCGAGGGTGGCGGCAGCATCGAGGAACTCGCCGGGCAGGACCATGGCGGCACCGGAGGCCACACAGCCCAGCACCCCGGTGATGGCGCCAAAGGCCCGGTGCAGCGGCACCGGAATGCAGACCCGGTCGGGCGCCGACAAGGCGAGTGCGCTGGCCACGCACCGCGCGGAGTCGGTCACGGCGGCGTGACTGAGCGTGGCGGCGGCGAGCTCGCCGTCCGGACCGCGGGTGAACAGGATCATGGCTGGATCGTCCGGATCCACCGCGGCCCCCATGGAAGCGAGGCGCACCGCCTGCGCGGGCCCGCCCAGCGCGCAGACCTGCTCGAAGCTGAGCAAGCCAGAGGCCAGCGCCGCCGACCCTGCGCCGGCAATCACCACATGACGCAGCTTGGGCAGGCGCTGGATTCGCAAACGCTCGCCCGCCACGGCCCGCTCGATCTCGGGAGCGAAGTCGCGCAGGGACGCCGTTGCGTCGGCGCCACCGCGGTGGCGCGCCATTAGCAGCACGCGCCCCCCCGACCGATGAAGCCCGGCTTCGATGTAGTGCAACCCCACCGCCGGATCGAAACCAACCCAGACCGCCCCGATCCGCGCAGTGGCCATCTGGGCCAGGAGCGCTTCGGGCTTGCTGCCCATGCACACGCCCACCCTCTCGCCGGACCGGGTGCCGAGGGCGAGCAGCCCCGCGGCCAGCGCATCGGCCCGGCAACGCAGGTCGTACCAGGACAGGCGCTCCCCCGTGGCAGCCACACAGACCGCATCCTGGGCGCCACTGCGCCCGCAGACCTGGTCCAGCAGATCCCCGACGGTCTCGAAGCCCAGCCGCGGTTCGTCCGGGCCGCGCACGAAACAGCGACCCTGGACGGGACGGGAGGCCTGCCGGGATGCAGCACTCACCCGGTCGGAGGCGAACGGATTGTCCGGCACGAACCGTCTCGCGGACTCAGAACTGACGCCAGTCACCCGCCTGCTCGAAAGCGTGCGCCGCGCGGTAGATGGTGGACTCGCCGTAGCGCCTTGCCACCAGCATCATGCCCACCGGCAGTCCGTTGCTGAGGCCGCAGGGCACACTCATGGCGGGGTGCCCGGACACGTCGAACGGGCAGGTGTTGGTGAGCATTTCGAAGGCCCGCTGGCACCACAGCGCGAGCGGCGCGCTGGCGGGGGGAATGGGCGTAGCCTTCATGGGCAGGGTGGGCAGGAGCAGCAGATCATGGTGCGCGAAGGCATCGTCATAGCTCTTGCGCAGCAGCCGAGCGAGATTCTGCGCCTTGGCGTAGAAGTGGCCGCGGTAGGCGCGGATCATGTACTCGCCGGCAAGCATCGAGATCTTCAGGGTGCGCGACAACTCGTTAGCGCGCGCCCGCCAGGACGCATGGGCGTCCAGAAGGCTCGTGGTGTACATGCCCTCCCAATTGAAGCCCATGCCATTGCCATGCATCATCTGCGCGGTGAGGCCTTCCAGCGCGATGGGCGTCCATATGGCCGGGCCATCCAGGTGCATGGGGACGGAAACCTCCCCCACGGTGGCGCCAAGGGCCCGCAGGCGCTCCGCGCCCTGCCTCACCTTCGCGTCCACGTCGGGCTCGCTGGCGGCGTGGCCGAAACCTTCCGTCAGCACGCCGATGCGCAACCCCGCCACGCCGCGCCCCAGCGCCGCCGTGTACTTGTCCACGCGCACGTCGTACTGGCGCGGGTCGAGTCCATCAGGGCCGGCGATCACTTCCAGCAGCAGCGCGTTGTCCGCCACCGTGGACGTCATCGGTCCGGCGTGGTCGATGGTGGCCTCGATGGGCATCACGCCGGTGTAGGGAACCAGGCCGTGGGTGGGCTTCATCCCGTAGATGCCGCACCATCCAGCGGGCATGCGGATGGACCCTCCCTGGTCGCCGCCGATGGCCATTTCCACCTCGCCCGCGCCCACCAGCGCCGCCGAGCCCGAGGAAGACCCCCCAGCCGAGTAGCCGATGCGATACGGGTTGTGCACAGGGCCAGCGGCGCAGGTGTGACTGCCGCCAGAGAGGCAGAAGTACTCGCAGTGGGCCTTTCCCACGATGGTGCCGCCGGCATCGAGGATGCGCGTGACCAGAGTCGCGTCCACGTCGGGGACGTAGCCCTCGAGCGTAGAGGCACCGTTCATCATGGGCACGCCCGCCAGGCAAACGTTGTCCTTCAGCACGACCTTCTTGCCGGCCAGGGGGCCGTAGGGCGCGCCGCGCACTTCGCTCTTCACCGCCCAGGCGTTGAGCGCATTCTCGGCGGCTGCGGGCCGGTAGCCCGGCGTGCGCGGGTAGCGCACCGGCGGCAGGTAGTCGGGCAGCTGCTGCACGCGGTCGTAGGCGCTGAAGGTCGCTTCGAGCACCTCCATGTACTCGCCGACCTCGCGGTCGGACATGCTCATGTGCAGTGACTGCACCACCTGCTTGAGCTGCTCGTGTGTGGGTCGCTTTACCATGGCATTGCTTTCCCCTGGTGCATGGGCCGCGGCGATCGCGGCGGGCATGGGTGGGTCGGGAACGGATGGAGCCGGCCACGCGCCGGCCGCGACAGCGGCGGGCGTCGACGGCGCGGATGACTGCGATACGCGAGGTGCGGGGGCTGGCGAAGCAGCCGGAGCGCCACGCGCAGCGTCCGCGCCGTGGCCGCCCGGGCGCCGCGTCATGCGGGCGGCGCCCAAGCCAAGCAGCTCGGAGACCGCACCGCCGCGCACCGCGGCGGCCGAGAGCTCCTGCAGGACGCGGCCTCGTTCCAGCACGATGATGCGGTTGGCCACGTCCAGGACGAGGTCGAGGTTCTGCTCCACGATCACCAGGGAAAGGGCGTGGCGGTCGCGAAGCCGTGCCAGCAGCACACCGATCTCCTGGACGATGGAGGGCTGGATGCCTTCGGAGGGCTCGTCCAGCAGCAACATCCACGGGTCGGGCACGAGCGCACGCGCCAGTGCAAGCTGCTGCTGCTCGCCGCCGGACAGCGATCCGCCCTTGCGGTCGAGCAATCGCTGAAGGCGCGGCAGCATCTCGATCACGCGGTCCAGGCTCTGCTGCTCCGTCTCGCCCGCCTCCGGCGTCCAGGCGAAACGCAGGTTCTCCAGTACCGTGAGCCCGGGAAGGATCCCGCGACCCTGCGGCACGTAGGCAATGCCCAGCCGGCTGCGTTCGTGGGCGGGCAGCGCGGTCACGTCCGTGCCGCCGACGGCAACCTTGCCGGCGCGCGCCGGCAACAGGCCCCTGATCGCCTTGAGCAGCGTGGGCTTTCCCATGCCGTTGTGGCCGATGATACCCAGCGACTCGCCGTAGGCGAGGCGAAAGGAGATGCCATGCAGCACTGGGACCTCGCCGTAACCGGCACGCAACTCCGCCACCTCGAGGGCAGTGTCGCGCACGCTCTCGGGAGCCTCCCGCGGGATGCCGGAATCGCTCATGCGGCCTTGGTCCCCACGTAGACCTCGCGCACCCGAGCGTCCGCCAGCACGTCATCGACGCGCCCCTCGGTGAGCACGGCGCCCTGGTGGAAAACCGTCACCCGGCCACCCAGCATGCGCACGAAGTGCATGTCGTGGTCCACCACGATCACCGAGGCGGTCTGGTTGATGCGGTGAATCACGGCCACGAGCCGGTCCATCTCCTTACCGGTAATCCCGGCAGCGGGTTCGTCCAGCAGAACCAGCCAGGGGCGCTGCACCAGCACCACGCCGATCTCCACCATCTGCCGCTGGCCATGGGCGAGTTCGCCTACGCCCCGCCGCGCGATCGCACCCAGATCCATTTCGGCGATCACTTCCTCAACCGCGCCATCGGCCCCGCCATGCCCGTGTATGCGCCGCGCGGAAAGCCACAGGTTCTCGTACACCGTGAGGCCGTTCATCACCGAGGGCACCTGCGTCTTGATGCCCACGCCCAGCCGCACGATCTCGTGGGGCGCCCAGCCGATGACATCATGACCCCGGATGAACACCCTGCCATTGGCGTGGCTCAACCGAAGCTGCCCCGTGAGGCACTTGAAGAACGTGCTCTTGCCCGCTCCATTGGGCCCGATCAGGCAGCGCAACTCGCGCTCATGCAGGGAAAAATTGACGCTGTTCAATGCCAGCACTCCGCCGAAGCGCATGGACAGCTCGCGCGCTTCCACCACCGCCTCGGTCATGCTTCCGATCGTCCGCTGGCGCCGCGGGGGGCCGGCAAAGCCGAGAGAAAAGGCAGAGACGGCGCAGCGGGCGAGAGGCGGGCGGAGGAGCGCGGGAGCGGCAGGGGCAGCCCCGACGCGG
>DAIPHN010000099.1:0-12479 GCA_036771335.1 Burkholderiales bacterium | reverse complement strand
GCGGGTGTAGTTCAATGGTAGAACGAAAGCTTCCCAAGCTTTAGACGTGGGTTCGATTCCCATCACCCGCTCCAGCTGTCTCGACGGGCAGCGCGGCAGGTGGTTGTGACAACGCCGCTGCGTCAGGCGCTCGGGATCAGGGTACGCCATCGCACACCCCCTCCATGGCACAGTTTGGATCCCGTCGCGCCACGGGCCAGGGCGCGCAAACATCCGAAAGGCCCGCCCGGGGGTCGCTCGGGCACGGAGCCTTCCGTGCGCTGGTGGAACAGGCGCCGGATGCTGTGTTCGTGTTGGTGGGCAACGAGACCTGGTACGTCAACGAGGCCGCCTCGCAGCTCATGGGGGCGGCAGGCGCGGCGCAGTTGCTGGGCCGGGAGTGGACCAGGTTCATCCACCCTGACGACCAGGCGGCTTTCGCCCGGCGCATCCTGCAGCGGGATATGGGCACGCCAAGGGTTGACCTGCGCTTTCGTCGTCTGGATGGCGGCGAGGTGTGCGCTGAGGTTGTCGGGGCGCCCGTTCGCTGGAAGGGACTAAATGCGCTGCTGCTGACCGTGCGCGATTCCACGCAACACCGCGAAGCAATAGCGTGTCTCGAACGCATGCGCGTCGCCATGGATACCGCACCGGACCTCATTTTCCTTGTGGCCCGCGACACCCTGAGCTTCGTGGATGTGAACGAGGCCGCCTGTCAGGCTCTCGAGTACACCCGGGAGGAGCTTCTCGCCCTTGATTCGGCGCTCATCACCGAAGGCCTCGACCGTGAAGCCACGCGCGCATTTTTCGCTTCGCTTCCAGTAGGGCGGACGATCACGGAGAGTCGCGAGAATCGTCTGCGCCGCTTGCGCCGCAAGGACGGCTCTCTGATAACCGTGGAAATCCGCCGTTCGGTGGTTTGCGCGGGCGGACGCGACCTGGTGGTGTCCGTGGCGCGCGACATCGCCGAGCAGGTGCGTGCCGAGGCCGCCCAGGCACGCTTCCGGCTGGCCATGGATGTGGCCACCGAGGCTGTGTACCTGGTGGATCCCGTTACCTTGAAGTTCGTGGACGCGAACGATACCGCCTGCCAGCTGCTGGGCTACAGCCACGAACAACTGTTGCGGCTGGGTCCAGTGGACGTGGTGGTTGACGCATCGGAGTCGGATATCGAGCAGGCGGTGCGGTTCACCATATCGAGGGCGCCCAAGCCGTGCCGCGTGGAGCGCGACCGCTGGCTGCGCCACGCCGATGGCCACCTGATTCCGGTGGACGTCTATCGCGCCGCGCGCGTCATCGATGGCGAAGCGGTGGTGATGGCAGTGGCTCGGGATGTCACCGACCGTCAGCAGGCCGACGAACTGCTGCGGCTGCGCACCAGCGCGGTGGAAGCGAGCGACAGCGCCATTCTCGTGGTGGATGTGCGCAAGCGCGAGCAACCTATCCAGTATGTGAACCGCGCCTTCGAGCGCATCACCGGTTATTCCTCCCTTGAGGCGCTGGGCCGCAACAGCCGTTTCCTGCTGGGGGATGACCTCGAACAGCGCGACCTCGAGGTGCTTCGCGTGGCGATGTCCTCCGGCCGGGAGGCCCGTGCCCTGCTGCGCAACTACCGCCGCGACGGAGGCATGTTCTGGAGCCAGATCGCGGTCTCGCCCGTGCGCGATTCCCACGGCTTTGTAACCCACTACGTGACTACCTTCTCCGACGTTTCCGAACTCATTCTCTACCGCAAGGAACTCGAGCACCGCGCCACCCACGACCCGCTCACCGGGCTCGCCAACCGCGAGCTTCTGGACGATCGTGTGAGCGTTGCCCTCGCCTCCGCCGCGCGCCACCGCCGTCTGCTGGCGCTCGCCTTCATCGACTTGGACGGCTTCAAGGGCATCAATGACGCCTTCGGGCACGACGCCGGCGACGAGTTGCTCAGGTCAGTGGCCGAGCGATTGTCTGCGTGCGTACGCGACGCCGATACGGTGGCGCGGCTGGGCGGTGATGAGTTCGTGCTGCTGCTCACCGATCCCGAAAGCCGCGAAGACGTGTTGCAGGTTCTGCAACGGGTGCGTGACTCCGTGGCGCAGCCCCATTTGGTAGGGCGCAAGCCGGTGCGACTGACCTGCAGCATCGGGGTTGCGCTGTTTCCCGACGACCGTCTTGCGGCGGGCGGCGGCGACAACATGCTGCGGCTCGCTGACCAGGCCATGTACCGCGCCAAGAACGAGGGCCGCAATCGCGTCTGCTTCGCCTCGCCGGCGCCCGGTGGACAGTGAAGCGCCGGGACGGGAGCTTCGCTGCGCGCCTGTCGCACTGGCAACGCGCCCATGGGCGCCACCACCTGCCATGGCAGGGTACGCGCGATCCCTACCGCATCTGGCTGTCCGAGATCATGCTGCAGCAGACTCAGGTGTCTGCGGCCACCGGGTACTACGAGCGGTTCGTGGCGCGCTTCCCGAACGTTGCCGCGCTGGCCGCCGCTGCCGAGGAGGAGGTGCTGGCCCTGTGGAGCGGACTGGGCTACTACGCGCGGGCGCGCAACCTGCATCGTGCCGCACGCGCAGTGGTGGTGCTGCATGGGGGGCGCTTTCCGGCCAGTGCCGCCGCGCTGGAGAGCCTGCCCGGCGTAGGCCGGTCCACGGCGGCGGCGGTGGCGGCCTTCGCCTTCGGTGAGCGGGCCGCCATTCTCGACGGCAACGTCAAGCGGGTGCTGGCGCGCCATGCGGGCGTGGAGGGTTGGCCCGGCGCAGCTGCGGTGACTTCCCGTCTGTGGGCGATCGGCGAGGCGCGCCTGCCTGCCGAGGGCAGCGAGGCTTACACCCAGGGCCTCATGGACCTGGGCAGCCTGGTGTGCACCCGCACTCGCCCGCGCTGCCAGGAGTGTCCGGTGGCGCAGGACTGCGTCGCGCGCCTCGGCGGCGCGGTGGAACGCCTGCCGGCCCCGCGGCCGGCTCGGGTGTTATCCGAGCGCCAGACGGCATTGCTGATTATCGAGTGCGGGGGCCGGGTGCTGCTGGAGAAACGGCCCGGCAGTGGCATATGGGGCGGCTTGTGGAGTTTTCCTGAAACGCCGGTGGACGCCGATCCGGCTGCCGATGCGCGTCGGCGCTTCGGGCTGAAGGCCGAGGGCGTCGAGCGGCTCGACTGCGTGGCTCACGGGTTCCCGCACTTCCGCTTGCGCATGCATCCCGTGCGGTTGAAGGTGCCGGGAGAGATTCGACACGCCGCCAGGGAGGCAGGGCTTCTTTGGGTGTGGCCGGCGCAGGCGGTGGCCGAGGCGGTGCCGGCACCCATCCGCCGCATCCTTACCCGACTGGCGCCGGGCGAACCTCCGGCCTGACTCGCCAGTCAGCCGCCGTGCAGCAGCTGCAGCACCCGGTCCAGGCGCGCCGTGGCATCGTTGGACACCAGCAGGCGCTGTTTCTCCAGGAGGTCGATGGACAACATCTCCACCAGTCGATAGGACAGCCAGGAGGCATTCTCGAAGAAGTGGGGCGGCGGGAAATGTTCCTCGCCCAGGCGCTTCACCAGCTCGCGCGCCAGTTCGACGCATGGGACGTGGCGCTCGGCCACAGGGACGCTGGGCTCGGCGTCTAGCAGCGCCACCTCGCCGAGCAGCAGGCCGTCCTCGGCGACGCGGGTGGACAACAGACGGAAGCGGCGCATGCCGCGGGTGAGCAGCTCGAAGATCCCCAGCTGGGGCATCTCCCAGTGCTCGATGCGCGCCAGGCAGCCCACTTCGCTGGGCGAGGCGGGCCGACCCACCTCGCGCCCCTCGCTGATGAGGCACACGCCGAAGCCCGTGCCGTCCCGCAGACAGGCCTTGGTCATGGCCAGGTAGCGCTGCTCGAAGATGCGCAGCGGCAGCACTCCGCCCGGGAACAACACCGTGTTGAGCGGAAAGATGGGCAGGTGCTCGCCGGGCATCGCGCCTTGCTCAGCGCTCCGCGGGCGGTTCGCCCCAGCGGTGCACCAGCTGGTTGGGCATGCCGATCTGGTCGAGCACCCGCGCCACTACGAAGTCGACGATTTCCTCCACGCTGCGAGGCCGATGATAGAAGCCCGGGTTGGCCGGCAGGATGATGGCGCCGGTGCGCTGCAGCCTCAGCATGTTCTCAAGATGTATGGCGGAAAAGGGCGTCTCCCGAGGCACCAGCACCAGACGGCGTGACTCCTTGAGCATTACGTCCGCGGCGCGCTCGATAAGCGTGTTGGCCAGGCCCGCGGCGATGGCCGCGAGCGTGCCCATGGAGCACGGACAGATCACCATGGCATCGGCCGGGCTGGAGCCCGAGGCGAGCGGCGCGAACCAGTCCTCCCGGCCGAATACCTCGAGCTGGCCTTCGGCGGCGCCGAAGGCCGCGGTGAAGTGGCGTTGCGCTTCGCGCGGTTGGACGGGCAGCTTGAGGTCCAGTTCCTGGCGCGCCACCACCTGCGCCACCTGCGAGTAAATGAGCCAAACCCGTGCGCCTCCGCGCAGCAATTGCTCCAGCAGCCGGATGCCGTAAGCCATGCCCGAGGCGCCGGTAAGGGCCAAGGCCACGGTACGCGGCGCGGCGCTCATCGCGGAGCCGCCTCCGGCGCCTCGGCGGGCCGCCCCATGGAGGTCGCCTCCTCGCGCAGCTTCGCCACCAGGACCTCGAGCCGGTCCACCTCGGCCTTGAGTGCGTCGAGTTCGCGCTTCTTGGCGGCAAGCTGGGCTTCGTCGCGCGCCAGGTCCGCCTCGCGCCGGCGCTTGGCCTCGGCAAGGGCACACATGACTTCGAGAAAGCGATCGCCCACCGTCTCGGGCACCACCGGGGCCGCCTCGGCCTCGGGCTGGGTGCTGCTCTCCAGCAGCGCGCCCTCCTCGGCGAGCAATTGCCAGGCGAGCGCTCGCAGGGTGTGGTCGCGGCAGGACACGCGCTCGCGGTAGATAGCGACGCGCACTGTGCCGCCCCGGGCGCGTACGGGCCGCTCGAACACCACCTTGCGCCAGTAGGTCACTTCGTCACCGCTGATGGACACCTTGGCGCGATCGTAGAAATGCTGGTCGGCGCCGCCGGCTGGCACCCGCAACCAGTCCGCGGCCGTCGCCCCCTCCCAGGGGAGCAGCGCCGCCGCCACGCCGAGCGCCAGGAGCTGCCGTGCGCGACCGGGGCGAGGCTTAGGCATCGGTGAGCTCGCGGTGGCGCAGCATCACCGGACTCTCACCGCCAAAGTGACGCGCCAGGGACTCGGCGAAGTAAACCGAGCGGTGTCGACCGCCGGTGCAGCCGATGGCCACGGTGAGGTAGCTGCGGTTATCGCGCACGAAACACGGCAGCCAGCGCTCGAGAAAGTCGCGGATGTGGTGCAGCATCGCCATAGCGCCCTCGTCGGCTTCGAGAAACGCGGCCACCGGTGCATCGCGTCCCGTGAGCGGCCGCAGATGCGGATCGTAGTGGGGGTTGGGCAGGCAGCGCACGTCGAACACGAAATCCGCGTCCAGCGGTATGCCGTGCTTGAAGCCAAAGGATTGGAACAGCACGGTAAGACTGGCGGCCGCCTGCAGGTTGACGAACTCGCGCACCCAGCGGCGCAAGGTTCCTGCCGCCAGATCGCTGGTGTCGATGCGGTGACCGATATCCACCACCGGCTGTAGCAGTTCGCGTTCGCGCTCGATGCACTCGGGCAGAGTGAGGCGCCCGTCGGACAGGGGATGTCGCCGGCGGGTTTCCGAATAGCGCTTCACCAGTGTGTCGGTCTTTGCGTCCAGGAACAGCACCTTGATGTCGTTTACCCGCCGCACCAGCGCCTGGCGCTGGCGCGGTACCTCGTCGAGGCCATCACCGCTGCGCACGTCCACGCTCACCGCAACCCGGGCGTGGCCCGAGCCTTGCAAGAAATCCACCAGTTGCACCAGCAGCCGGGCGGGAAGGTTGTCCACGACGTAGTAGCCGGCGTCCTCGAGCACGTTCAATGCGATGCTCTTTCCAGAGCCTGAAAGCCCGCTGATGAGCACAAGCTGCATGCCGGAGGCCCGCGCTCAGGCGACGCCGCGACTGGCGAGAGGGATCACGAAGGCTCCTCCGACGCGCCGGCGTTCAGCTGCTGCTCCTGGCGACGGATGAAGTCCTGCGTGCTGTCGATGCCGCGCAATTGCAGCACGTAGTTGCGCACCGCCGCCTCCACGAGCACTGCGAGGTTGCGGCCCGCGGCAACCGGCAGCTGCACCTTGCGCACGGACACGCCCATGATCTCCTCGGAGCTGGCATTGAGCGGCAGGCGGTCAAGCCCTGGGAACTGTCCGCCCACCGGGCGCTCGAGCTGCACGATCAGCTTGAGGTTCTTGCGCTGGCGCACCGCCGTCTCGCCGAAGATGGTGCGGATGTTGAGCATGCCCAGGCCGCGCACCTCGAGGAAATCCTTGAGCAGCTCCGGGCATCGTCCCTCGAGGGTCTGGGGGGCGATGTGGTAGAGCTCGGTGACGTCGTCCGCAACCAGCCCGCTGCCGCGGGTGATGAGCTCCAGGGCGAGTTCGCTCTTGCCCACGCCGCTGTCGCCGGTGATCAGAACACCCATGCCCAGCACGTCGAGCATCACCCCGTGGCGCGTGACAAACTCGGCCAGCACCCGCCCCAGATAGGTGCGCAGCACCCAGATGATCTGCAGGCTGGGCAGCGGCGAAGCCAGCATGGGTACGTTGAGCGCAGACGACAGGCTTGCGAGTACCTCGGGAGCATGCTCGCCGTCGCTCAGGATCAGGCACGCCATGCCGCTCGCGGAAAGGTAGTCGAGCAACTGCCGGCGGGTCTGTTCGTCGAGGCTTTGCAGGTACTCGGCCTCGGTGTGGCTGAAGATCTGAATCCAGTTGGGGTGGATGAAGTTGAGGTGTCCCGTGAGGCCCTTGCTCGATCCGCTGATGCGTTGCGAGTCGAGTACCGGGCAGGTAGCCCGGTCCCCCTGCAGCCAGGTGAGCTTGAGCTCCGAGCGGTTCTCGTCAAACAGCCGAGCGATGCTTACCTGGGGCATTGGGTTCCCAAACGGCGATGGCGTTGTGAAGCGCGGCGGCGCTGGAGGCCGCGCACAGTCGCGCGCGCATCTCGCGGTCGTTGAACATCTCTGCCAGCTCGGACAGGATCTGCAGATGCAGGTCGGTTGCCTTCTCCGGCACCAGCAACACGAACACGAGATTGACCGGATTGCCGTCCCGGGCTTCGAACGGGATCGGCTGCCGGATGCGCACGAAGGCTCCAGCGGCCTCCTTGAGCCCTTTGACGCGTCCGTGGGGCACGGCAACCCCGTGGCCGAGTCCGGTGGAGCCTAGCCGCTCCCGGGCGAGCAGGCTGTCGTACACCGTCGAGCGTGAGACACCGATGGAGTTTTCGAACAGCAGTCCCGCCTGCTCGAACACACGTTTCTTGCTGGCCACGTCGAGATCGTCGATGACGCGTTCCAGAGGCAGCAGTCGGGACAGCAGGCTCATGGAGGGTAACGTTCGGTTCGTGTGTGGGAGATCAGAGCGCCTTGCGCAGGTTGACCGGTAGAATCTGCAAGAGCTCGCGGTATTTCGCGATGGTGCGGCGCGCCACCACGATGCCCTGCTTGCCGAGGAGCTCGGAGATCTGGCTGTCGGACAGCGGCCGATGGCAGTCTTCGTCGCCCACCATCTGCTTGATGAGCGCGCGGATCGCCGTGGCCGAGCAGGCTCCGCCGCTGTCGGTGGCCACGTGGCTGCCGAAGAAGTACTTGAGCTCCAGGATGCCGCGCGGCGTGAGCATGAACTTCTGTGTGGTTACGCGCGAGATGGTGGACTCGTGCAGGCCGAGCAGGTCGGCGATCTCGCGCAGCACCAGCGGGCGCATGGCCACTTCGCCGTGCTCAAAGAAGTGGCGCTGGCGGTCCACGATGCACTGCGACACTCGCAAAATGGTGTCGAAGCGCTGCTGGACATTCTTGATTAGCCACTTCGCTTCCTGCAGCTGGCTGGAGAGCTGCTGGTGGCCCGCGTCGCGATTTCTCGCCAGGATGTCCGCGTATAGGCGATTCACGCGCAGCCGCGGCATGGCGTCTGGATTGAGGGATGCGAGCCATAACCCCTTGACCTTGCGCACGATCACGTCGGCCACCACGTAGCGCGCTTCGTCGCGGGAGTAGCGCGATCCCGGGCGCGGATCCAGCCCGATGATCATGCGCTGCACTTCGCGCAGGGTGTCCTGATCGCACTTCAGCGCTCGTTTGAGGCGCGTAAAGTCTCGCGCCGCCAGAGCGTCGAGGTGGTCGCGCACCATCGCCAGGGCCAGGTCGCGAAGCGGGGTCTGGACCGGCAGGGCGCGCAGCTGGAGCTCGAGGCACTCGGCGATGCTGCGGGCGCCTACCCCGGTGGGTTCGAGCTGCTGCACGTGGCGCAGAGCCACCAGGAGGTCGTCCTCGTCCGCCCGCAGCTCTGCGGGCAGGGCCGCCGCAAGTTCGGTGAGCTCGGTCTTCAGGTAGCCGTCGTCATCCAGGGAATCCACGATAGCCCCGGCGAGCTGCTTGTCGCGCACCGGCAGAGGCACCATGTTTAACTGCCAAAGCAGATGCTCGCGGAGGCTGGGCGAGCTGGCTGCCATCTGCGGGTAGCCACCGTCATCTCCCTCCGGGGGTTGACTGCCGCCGTAGCTGCCCTCGTCGGTCCAATCGGGCTCCTCGGGGCGGTCGGCGTCCGCAGCCGCGGAGCCCGCCGCCTCCGGCAGCTCCGGACGGGAATCGTCGAATTCGTCCGCAGACGAGTCGGCCGCGTTGACGGGGTCCGAGGAGCCCTCGTTGAGGGGCGCGCCCTCGAATGAACCATCTCCCGCAAGGGAGCCGCCCGCCGTGCCCTCGTCGTCGTCGTCGTCTTCGCGTTCGAGCAGCGGATTTTCCTGCAGGAACCGATCGAGCTCCTGGTTGAGCTCGAGAGTTGACAGCTGGAGAAGCCGGATCGATTGCTGCAGCTGAGGCGTTAGCGTCAGGTGCTGCGACAGCTTGAACTGCAGTGAGGGCTTCATGAAGACCGCCGCGGGCGCGGTGAGGCGAATCGAAACCTAACAGGATGACGAGGAGGACTGGGCCACGGCTGGAAGCCTAGAGCTTGAAATGCTCGCCCAGATAGACTCTTCGGACCGAGTCATTATAGACGATCTCCTCTGGATGACCGCATGCGAGCACCGAGCCGTCGTTGATGATGTAAGCCCGATCGCAGATGCCGAGAGTCTCGCGCACGTTGTGATCGGTGATCAGCACCCCGATGCCTCGTTCCTTCAGGAAACGGATGATGCGCTGAATTTCGATCACGGCGATCGGGTCAACGCCCGCGAAGGGCTCGTCCAGCAGGATGAAGCGCGGTTCGCTGGCGAGCGCCCTGGCAATTTCCACCCGCCGCCGCTCGCCCCCAGACAGACTGACCGCCGGACTGTTGCGAAGGTGCGCCACGTGAAGGTCGGCGAGCAGTTCGTCCAGGCGCTCGCCCACCCGCGACCTCGATAGATCCCCGAGCTCGAGAACCGCGCGGACATTCTCGGCCACGGTGAGTTTGCGGAAGATGGAGGGCTCCTGCGGAAGGTAGGACAGACCGAGTCGCGCCCGCTTGTGTATGGGCAGGCGGCTCACATTGCGACTGTCGAGAAAGATCTCCCCGCCATCCAGTGGCACGAGCCCGACGATCATGTAGAAGCAGGTGGTCTTGCCGGCGCCGTTGGGGCCGAGCAGCCCCACTACCTCGCCGCTGCGCACTTCGAGCGACACGTCCTTGACCACGGTACGGGCTCGATAGCGCTTTGCCAGAGAGGCGGCCCGCAGATCGCAGGCGGCAACTCCTGGACTGGGCGCATTCACGGCTTGCCGCCCGACAGCTCTGGGGCAGCCTTCAGCGCGCTGCCTTCGCCTGCCGGACCTGCGCCGCCGTCGCCCGGCCTGAGCTTGGGCTGAATCACGGCCCGTACCCGCCCGCCTCCCTGGCCCGGGGACACTGCGGCGCCGCCGGCGCTGCCCTGCACCTGGAAGAACTCGGTGGCGGCGTTGTAAGAGATATAGTCGCCGCGTACCTCGTCGGCGCCCTTGAGTAGCCGGGCGGTATTGAACATCTGCAGCAGATCCTTCTTCCCGTCGTATTCGAGGCGCTCCGCGAAGCCGTCTACGTATTCGTCCACGCCATCGCGCTTCTGGCGGAAGGTAGCGGGGCGACCCCACGCCACGCCGTAGCTGAAGCCCTCGGCGTCCTGCCGCACCACCACCCGGTCGCCGCGCAGCCGCAGGGTGCCCTGAGTGATCATCACGTTTCCCTCGAACACCGATTCCTTCTTCGCGTCGTCCACGAGCATGCGGTCGGCCTCGATGTTGAGGGGTTTCTGGCGATCCGCCTTTTCCGCTGCGGCCATGGCAGCCCACAGGGCCAGCGCACCGGCCAGCAGCACTTCAGCGACGCGGGGCAGTGGAGAAATCGACGGAGCCATCATATTGGACCTTCACGTTTGAGAGCAGCTTAAGGGTCCTGGCGCGGTTGTTGAACTCCATACCCACCGCTTCCGCACGCAGCGTGCCGCGTGTCAGGGTGACGGCCTTGTCGGTGCGCGCGAGGTCCAGGTCTGGGATGATGTGCAGGAACTCGGTGGCCAGGAAAAGGGGCGGGGTGTCGGCAAAGGCGGCTCGCGAAATGCGCACCTTGCCCGTGAAATAGACGTTTTCGCCATTGCGGGACAGCACCGCGCGCTGGGCAGTCGCATGCACCGGCTCCGCTGGCGGAGCGTAGTGGAAGAACTCCGGCGCCTCCACCTGCGTGCTGTCGTCGTCAGGGTAGTGAACCATTCGCCGGCCGCTGAGGGCGTGTCGGCGCGTGCCGTCCGGGTACAGCTTCACGGCGATGAAGTTCTCGACGATCATGTCAGGATCGTGCCGGGCAGTGCCGTCGCGGGACGGGGGCAGGGGCTTCACCCTCTGGTCCAGCCAGGCGGTGAGCCCGGCCAGCAGCCCCAGCAGCAGCACCGGGTACCAGCGCACCAGCCGGTCGGCGAGCGCGGTGTTCATGCCAGAAAGGCCGCCTGCGCCGCTTCCAGGCGCCCCTGGGCTCGCAGGATGTATTCGCAGGCCTCACGAACCGCGCCGCGGCCGCCCGGGGCGGCGGTCACGAGATGGGCGTGCGCACGCACCAGTTCCGGCGCGCCGGGCACCGTTACGGCCAGCCCGCAGCGGCGCAGCACCGGCAGGTCGGGAAGATCGTCGCCCATATAGCTTGCCTGGGCAGGTTCGAGGCCCAGTTCGCTCAGCAGTTCCGCGAAGCTGGCGAACTTGTCCGAGACGCCCTGGCGCAGCAGTGCGATGCCCAGCTCCGCAGCACGCAGTTCCACCACCCTGGAGCGCCGGCCGGTGATGATGGCCAGCCGCACGCCGCTGCCCGCCAGCATCTTCAGCCCCAGTCCGTCGAGGATGCTGAAGCCCTTGAACTCCCGGCCCGCGTCGTCGAGCCACACGGTTCCGTCGGTGAGTACGCCATCCACGTCGAAGGCGGCGAGTCGTACACGGCGGGCGCGCCCGTCGAGGCTTGTCATGGCGCCAGCCTAGATGACCCGCGCACGGAACAGGTCGTGCATATTGAGCGCCCCCACCAGCCTGCCCTCGTCCACCACAAGCAGGCCGTTGATGCGCAGCCGCTCCATCTCTTCCACTGCCTCCACCGCCAGCCGCGATGAGGCAATGGTGCGTGGCGCTGGCGTCATTACCGCCGCCAGCGGCGAGCCCATTCCATGACCGGCGGCGAGGGCGCGGCGCAGGTCGCCGTCGGTGAACAGTCCCACCACCGCGCCGCCGGCGTCTAGCACGGCGGTCATGCCCATGCTCTTGCTCGTGATTTCGAACAACGCCTGTTCGATGGTGGCAGTGACGGGCACCCGCGGCACCTGCTCCCCGGTTCGCATCACGTCGCCTACATGAGTTAGCAGGCGGCGGCCAAGGGAGCCCCCGGGATGGGAGCGCGCGAAATCCTCGGGCCCGAAGCCGCGCGCCTCCAGGGCCGCCACGGCCAGTGCGTCGCCCAGCGCGAGGGCCGCGGTGGTGCTTGCGGTGGGTGCCAACCCAAGCGGGCAGGCCTCTTCCGCCACTGCCGCGTCCAGGTGCACGTCGGCCTCGCGCGCCAGCGCGGAGGAGGCATTGCCGGTGAGGGCCACCAGCCGCGCGCCGCGCCGCTTCACCAGCGGCACGATGGCCAGCAGCTCGGCACTTTCGCCGGAGTTGGACAGCGCGATCATCACGTCGCCCGCGGTGATCATGCCGAGGTCGCCGTGGCTCGCCTCGGCGGGATGAACGAAAAAGGCCGGTGTGCCAGTGCTCGCCAGCGTAGCGGCGATCTTGCGTGCCACATGGCCCGACTTGCCCATGCCTGACACCACCACGCGGCCGGTGCATGCCAGAAGGAGTTCCAGCGCGCGGCCAAAGCTCGCGTCCAGGCGGGCGGACAGCGACGCAACGGCGCGCGCCTCGATGTCGACCACGCGCCGCCCGGCCGCGAGCGCCTGCTGCGCGGTGAGCTTCCC
>DAIPHN010000098.1:12275-12525 GCA_036771335.1 Burkholderiales bacterium | reverse complement strand
GAGGAGGCGAAACCCGGATGCGCGGATGCCGCCCGGCTCGTCAGCCCTTGAGACCCGTGGCCACGTTGAACCCCACCATGCCCGCCAGCATCGATCCCACGAAGATCCAGACGCGCGCATCGCCGAACCCGGCACTCACCAGCGCCGGCCCGGGACAGAACCCGCCCAGACCCCAGCCCACCCCGAACAGCCGGCACCCCCCCCCCCGCCGCCCGTCAATGACCAGTGCCATGGGCGGCAAGAAGGCAAC
>DAIPHN010000098.1:0-12265 GCA_036771335.1 Burkholderiales bacterium | reverse complement strand
GTGTCCTGGGGCGGCGGTTAGCGTTCTTCTATCATCGGCCGGCCGCCGGGCCTGCGGCTCAGGAGCCAGCTTGCGCCGAACACCACCAGCGCGCCGCCCATGACGAAGGCGAGGGTTGGGTCCCACCGGCCTGTGATGTCCAGAAAGCCCGTTACCCGGGCCGGGTTGGTCATCTGTGCCAGCAGCAGGCCGACGGCAAACACCACCCCGGCGCTGAAAGCAAACAGGATCCTCGCCATGGTCAGACCATCCTCGAAAGGGCCAACACCGCCGCCATGCCCGAAGCCATGAAGCACAGGGTGGCCACCAACGAGCGCGGACTGAGCCGTGCGATTCCGCAGACGCCATGGCCGCTGGTGCAGCCCGACCCGAGCTGGGTGCCCACACCCACGAGAAGCCCGGCGAGGATCATCCGGCCCGCGCCACCCTCCAGCTGGAAGGGCAGTGCGTCGCCCAGCAGCGCCTTCGCCCCTGCTCCCGTCCCCAGCAGGCCGGCCACGAAGGCCAGCCGCCAGCCCCAGTGACCGCGCTGGAACACCAGCAGCTGGCCGAGGATGTTGGACACGCCGGCAATGCGGCCCAGCCCCCACCAGGTGAGCGCCGCCGCCAGCCCGATGAGCGCGCCCCCAGCCAGCGCTGGCCACGGCGAGAACTCGGCGATACTCATGCTTCTCTCGCAGCGCGGATGGGGATGACCCGGGTCTCGCCCACGGGCTCGTGGTCAAAGGCGATGTCGCCTCCGGCCACCGGTTCCCCCGTGGCTTCGAGGTTGCGGAAGTCGTACAGCGCGTGGTCGGCCAGGTGCGAGGGCACCACGTTCTGCAGGGCGCGCAGCATGTTGTCCAGCCGCCCGGGGTACTTGCGCTCCCAGTCGTGGATCATGGCCTTGACCTGGGCGCGCTGCAGGTTGTCCTGGGAGCCGCACAGGTCGCAGGGAATAATAGGGAACTGCCGCAGCTCGGCGTAGGCCACCAGATCGGACTCGCGTACGTAGGCGAGCGGCCGGATCACCACGTGGCGCCCGTCGTCGGAGACGAGCTTGGGCGGCATGCCCTTCAGCTTCGAGCCGAAGAACATGTTGAGCAGCAGCGTCACCAGCATGTCGTCGCGGTGGTGTCCCAGGGCGATGCGCGTGGCGCCGATCTCCGAGGCCACGCGGTAGAGCACGCCGCGGCGCAGCCGCGAGCACAGCGAGCACATGGTGCGGCCCTCGGGGATCAACCGCTTGACCACGCCGTAGGTGTCCTGCACCTCGATGCGGTGCTCCACGCCCAGCGAGCGCAGGTAATCGGGCAGCACGTGCTCGGGGTAGCCGGGGTGGCGCTGGTCCAGGTTGACCGCGACGATATCGAAGTGCACCGGCGCCGATTCGCGCAGCGCCAGCAGGATGTCCAGCAGACCGTAGCTGTCCTTGCCCCCGGACAGGCACACCATCACCCGATCGCCCGGGCCGATCATGTGGTAGTCGGCGATGGCCTCGCCCACCTGGCGGCGCAGGCGCTTGGCGAGCTTGTTGTTCTCGAAGGCCTGGCGGCGCGGATCGGGGCTGTTGCTCATGGTCGGGCGCTTCAGAGATGGACGGAGCGGCCGCCGTCCACGTTGAGGATCTGCCCCGTGACATACGGGGACTCGTACACCAGGAAGCGCACGGCGCGGGCGATGTCGTCCGGTTCTCCGGTGCGCTTGAGCAAGGTGGTGTTGACGATGCGCTGGCGCGCCAGTTCGTCCGACCAGGCCGCGGCATCGGGCCAGAGGATTGGTCCGGGGGCGATGCCGTTGACCCGGACCTCGGGCCCCAGTTCGCGCGCCAGCGAGCGCGTCAGTGCCACCAGGCCGCCCTTGGCGGCGTTGTAGACCAGATAGTTGCGCAACGGGCGTTCCACGTGGATATCGACGATGTTGACGATGCATCCCTCGGCGCGCCGCAGGTGGGGCGCCGCCGCCTGGGACAGGAACAGCGGCGTCTTGAGATTGGTGCCCACCAGGTCGTCCCAGTCCGACTCGTCGATCTCGCCCACCGGCGTGGCGTGGAAGCTCGACGCGTTGTTCACCAGCACGTCCAGCCGGCCGAAGCGCTGCACGGTGTCATTCACCAGCGCCGGCAGGTGCGCGATGTTCAGCAGGTCCGCCTGGGCGAGCGCCACGGAGTCCTCGCGGATGGCGTTGAGCTCCGCTTGCAGCGCGCGCGCCTCCGCCATGGACCGGCGGTAGTGGACCATGAGCGAGGCCCCCTCGGCGTGCAGGCGGCGGCAGATGGCAGCGCCCACGCGCCGCGCGCCTCCTGTGATCAGCACCACCCGGTTTTGCATCGCCCGCCGCCCTCGGTGTCAAAATGCGCTCCTTCGGCCCGGCATACCCAGGCCGGCGCGCCCCGCGCAAAAGGGGCTGCATTGTACCCGCCCACTCCGTGAAACCCCACGACGCCCCGATCGCCGACGCCGAGCTGGCCCGAAGCCAGGCGCTGCAGGGGCGCATTCGCGCAGCTGTGGTCGAGGCGGGGGGCTGGCTGGGCTTCGACCGCTACATGGACATGGCGCTCTACGAGCCGGGCCTGGGTTACTACGCCAGCGCGGGTGCGAAGTTCGGCAGCGCCGGCGATTTCGTGACCGCGCCCGAGATCTCGCCGCTGTTCGGCCAGTGCCTGGCACGTCAGCTTGGCGAGGTACTGGCCGCTCATCCGGGCGAGGTGCTGGAGCTTGGCCCGGGGAGCGGCCGGCTCGCGGCCGACCTTCTGCTCGCCCTCGATGCGCAGGGCACCTTGCCTCGCCGTTACCTGCTGCTGGAGTTGTCCGCGCGGCTGCGCGCCCGCCAGCGCGACGCCTTGTGCGCGCGCGTGCCGCACCTCATGGACCGCGTCCAGTGGCTGGACAGGCTCCCCGACACCATCACCGGTGTGGTGCTGGCCAACGAAGTGCTCGATGCGGTGCCGGTACACCTGGTGGCCTGGCACGAAGACGGCGCCCATGAACGCGGTGTGGCCATGGCAGGCGAGGGCTTTGCCGGGGAGGACCGGCCCATTGCCTTCGCCCCCCTGAGCAACGCGGTGGCGGCGCTGCACCCGCCGCCGCCCGCGCCCTATGTGAGCGAGGTGGCGTTGCGGGCGCGGGCGCTGGTGGCGTCCCTCGCCGAGCGGCTTTCCCTGGGCCTGTTGCTGTTCGTGGACTACGGCTTCGGACGGGCGGAGTTCTACCACCCGCAGCGCTCGACCGGCACGCTCATGTGCCACCACCGGCACCGGGCGCACGCCGATCCCTTTCACCTCCCCGGCCTGTGCGACATCACCGCCCACGTGGATTTCACTGCCATGGCCGAGGCCGCCGTGGATGCCGGCGCCGACTTGCTGGGCTACACCACCCAGGGGCGGTTCCTGGTGAATTGCGGCATCACCAGCCTGCTGGAGGCCGCCGATCCGGCCCACGCCGCCGGCTACCTGCCCCTTGCCGCCCAGGCCCAGCGGCTGCTCAGCCCCGCCGAGATGGGCGAACTGTTCAAGGTGCTGGCTCT
Organism: Burkholderiales bacterium; assembly: GCA_036771335.1. Classification (GTDB taxonomy): domain Bacteria; phylum Pseudomonadota; class Gammaproteobacteria; order Burkholderiales. Next base: position 8,761 of record DAIPHN010000098.1, on the reverse strand, counting down.
GGGCCGAGGCATGCGTCGGCCACTGTCCGGCACAGGCGCTGGCGACCTGTCGCGCTTGCTCTGACCCGCTCCCGTCGCGAGACCCCATGCACCTGCACATCCTCGGCATCTGCGGCACCTTCATGGGGGGCATTGCCGTCATCGCCCGCCAGGCCGGCCACACCGTCACGGGCTGCGACGCCAACGTCTACCCGCCCATGAGCACGCAGCTCGAGGCGCAGGGCATCGCGCTCACCGAGGGCTGGGACCCCGCGCAACTGGCCGTCGAGCCCGATCTGTTCGTGATCGGCAACGTGGTCTCCCGCGGCAACCCGCTCATGGAGGCCATCCTCGACCGCGGGCTGCTCTACGTGTCGGGTCCCCAGTGGCTGGCGGAAAACGTGCTGCACGGCAAGTGGACCCTGGCTGTGGCGGGCACCCACGGCAAGACCACCACCACCTCCATGCTGGCGTGGATTCTCGAGCACGCCGGGCTGTCGCCGGGCTTCCTGGTGGGCGGCGTGCCCCAAGACTTCGGTATTTCCGCGCGGCTCACCGACTCGCCCTTCTTCGTCATCGAGGCCGACGAGTACGACACAGCCTTCTTCGACAAGCGCTCCAAATTCGTCCACTACCGGCCACGCACCGCGCTGCTCAACAACCTGGAGTTCGACCACGCTGACATCTTCCCCGACCTGGCTGCCATCGAGACGCAGTTCCACCATCTGGTGCGCACCGTGCCGGGACAGGGCCTAGTGGTGGCCAACGCCCAGCAAAGCCTCGACCGGGTGCTGGCGCGGGGCTGCTGGACGCCGGTGGAGCGCTTCGGGCTCGACTCGGGCTGGGACGCCGGCGAGGCCGACGCCACCGGCGCGTTCGATGTGCTGCTGGCGGGGCGCTCCCAGGGCCGGGTGAGCTGGCCGCTGCTGGGTCTCCACAACCGCCTCAACGCCGTGGCGGCCGTGGCCTGCGCCCGTCACGCGGGGGTACCGGTGGCCGTGGCCGTGGAGGCCCTGTCGCGTTTCCAGGGCGTGAAGCGGCGCATGGAAGTGCGCGGCACGGTTCGCGGCGTGACCGTGTACGACGACTTTGCCCATCATCCCACCGCCATTGAAGCCACCGTGGCGGGCCTGCGGGCGTGGGTGGGCGCCTCACGCATCCTGGCGGTGCTGGAGCCGCGCTCCAACACCATGAAGCTTGGCACCATGAAGGCTGCGCTGCCCGGCAGCCTGCGCGGCGCAGATCGGGTGTTCTGCTTCGCCAAGGACCTGGGCTGGGATGCAGCCGATGCGCTCGCGCCACTGGGCGAGGCTGCGCGCACCTTTCACGATCTGGATGCCCTGGTGGAGGCCGTGGCCGCCGAGGCGCGTCCTGGCGACCAGGTGCTGGTGATGAGCAACGGCGGCTTCGGCGGCGTGCATGGCAAGCTGCTCGAGCGCCTGGGGAAGCCATGAACACATACGCCTTCCGTCTGGTGAACGTGTTCGCCGCCGGGGAGGTGCTGTCCGGCAACCCGCTGTGCGTGTTCGAGGACGGCCGAGGCTTGACCGATGCCCGGATGCTCGCCCTGGCCGTGCAGTTCAACCTCTCCGAAACCACCTTCGTCCTGCCCTCCCACCGGGCCGACGCACGGGTGCGCATCTTCTCGCCAGGCGGCGAATTTCCCTTTGCGGGGCATCCCACCCTGGGCACGGCGGCGGTGGTGCGCGAGCGCACCGGTACCCCACGGCTGACGCTGGAAATGCGCGCAGGCCTGATTCCCGTGCAGGCCGAGGGCGACGTGTTCACCCTCACGGCCAACGCACCGCGCTGGCGTGCGGCCGAGGCGGGCACAGCGGAACTGGCCAACCTGCTGGGGTTGGCCGAGTCCGACCTCGATGCCCCTGCCCTGCGCGTGAACACCGGGATGGAGCAACTGCTGGTGCCCCTGCGCTCCGAGGCGGCGTTGCGGCGCGCCCGACCAGACGCTGCGCTCGCCGAACGCCACGCCAATGACGCGGGCGTGGTGAAGATCTACTGCTGGTCGCCGCCGCGCGACGGCGTGGCGGCGGTGCGATTTTTCTTCAGCAAGCAGCCCGGCGTGCTGGCCGAGGATCCGGGCACGGGTTCGGCGGCCGCCAACCTGGGCGGCTGGCTGGCAGCCACCGCGCCGGGCATGGCTCACCGGCTGGAGCTTCACCAGGGCGACCACCTCGGTCGCGCCTGCCGCATCGGCCTTGACGTGGCTGCCGATGGCGCCATTCGCGTGAGCGGCCGCGTGGCGGCGCTGGGCCGGGGCACGGTGGAGCTGCCGCCCGCGCTACCATCCTGAGCCTCTTCACCACCCTCACGGGAGCACACCCATGCTGGTACTGATCCTCGGCCTCGTGCTGTTCCTCGGCGTGCACTCGGTGCGCATCTTCGCCGACGCCTGGCGCATGCGCATGATCAAGCGCCTGGGCGAAGGGCCCTGGAAGGGCTTGTACTCCCTCGCCTCGCTGGCGGGTTTCGTGCTGGTCATCGTGGGCTATGGCCTGACGCGCCAGGCGCCCGTGGTCCTGTGGAGTCCGCCCACGGGACTGAAGCACCTCGCCACCCTGCTCACCATACCCGCCTTCGTGCTGCTCACGGCGGCCTACGTGCCCGGCAACGGCATCAAGGCCAGGCTGCGCCATCCCATGGTGCTGGGCACAAAGCTGTGGGCCTTCGCCCACCTGCTGGCCAACGGCCGGCTCGGCGACGTGCTGCTGTTCGGCGCCTTCTTGCTGTGGGCCATCCTGGAATTCCGCGCGCTGCGCCAGCGCGACCGGGCCGAGGGCAAGACCTACGGCACCGGCTCCGCCGGCGCCACCCTGGCGGCCGTGGCGGCCGGCCTCGCCGCCTGGGCTGGATTCGCCTTCTGGGCCCACGGCGCGTGGATCGGGGTGCGGCCTTTTGGCTGAGCGTGACTCGCGTCTGCGACCCATTGGTACCGGGAAGATGCGATCCAGCGTATACAAGTGCGGTCCGACCGCGCGGTGCGTGGATGCTCTGGCGCTCGATCGAAGCGCCGTGTCCTCTGCCTGCGTACCGGGTTTTGAGATCGGCCCGGCGGCGAGCGGGCGGAGACGAGCCGCTCGGGCCGTCAGCAGGTCGGCGTGCGCCAGGCCGTTCATGCCGCCGGGGTCCGGTCTTGTCGCGGCCCTGGTTCTGGCCCCGCGGGTTGGGAAGAGCCTTTCACCATTGACGGCTGCCCGACTGATCGCTCAACGCGCCGCCATCCACGCCGCGGCGGCGGGTGCTGGCCCATGGTGATGAAGCCCAGCCTCGGCCGACCGAACCAGCAAGCGCGGGATGCTCGGAGCGAGCCAGCGGCCTGGCCATGCGGCCTGCGAGGTGGACGTGATGACGCCGGGTGACCCTGGCGAGCCTTTTCCGACGGTTTCCCAGGCGCCGCGGTCGGGAGCGGATTCGGCGTCTCCAGTGCCAGCGCATCCGGCAGACGGGGCTGCCTCCGCAGACCTGCCTGAGGCTTCGGCCCGCGAGCGCGCACCCCTGTGGACGCCGCTGCAGTTGACGGCAACGGGTGAGGAGTACTTTCGGATCTGGGTGGTAAACGTACTGCTGACCGTGCTCACGCTGGGTATCTATTCCGCGTGGGCGAAAGTTCGACGGCTTCAATACCTTTACCGTAACACGCGCCTGGACGGCGCGGCCTTTCATTACCACGGCAATCCAGTGGCGATCCTGCGCGGTCGCGCTCTCGCAGTGGTGCTGTTCGTGCTCTACCAGTATGCCTTCGACTTTTCCGCCGTTCTGGGCGTGGCGGTGATGATGCTGCTGGTCCTCACGTTGCCCTGGCTGTTCACCCGATCGTTGCGCTTCCGCCTCGCCAACACTTCCCACCGGGGCATTACGTTTCAATTCAACGGTGGCGCGGGTGAAGGCTACGCCGTGTTTGCGCCTCCGGTAGTGATCTACGTTGTGCCTGCCATAGCCGTGGGAGTGGCAGGGGCGACCGCTGTCGGCGTGACTGTCGCGGGTGCGGTGAGCCTGGCCGGTTTGCTCCTGCTGCCCTGGTTCCATGCGCGGCTGCGCCGCTTCCAGGCAAACGGTGCCAGCTGGGGAGCCAGCCGCGCGCGGGCCATCATCCCCACGGGTAAGTTTTATGGCATTTGGCTGGCGTCTGTCGTCGTCGCGATGGTCAGTGGTCTTCTTGTGGCAATTGCCATGAGCGTTGTCGCTGCGCTATTGGCCTCGCTTTTATGGCAGACGGGTATGGAAGTACCCGAAAATGAGCGAATGCTTTGGATTCTGGCGGGGGTCCTCTGGGCATGGTTGTCCATGGCGGCCCCCGCTGCGTACGTGGCTGCGAAAGTGCAGAACCTGGTCTGGCCCGCGACGAAGATTAACAATGCTGGATTCCAGAGCCATGCGTCTGCGTCGGCCATGATCAAGATCGCGGTCACCAACGCGCTGCTCACCGCGATCACGCTCGGCCTGTACCGGCCTTTCGCGGTGATCCGCATGGCGCGTTACCGACTGAATGCCTTGTGGGTAGATGGGACGGCCTTCGAGGGCGTGATTGCAGCCGCGTCTGCTGGCGACAATGACGCCACGGGTGAAGGGGCCGCTGACATGTTCGACGTGGACCTAGCGCTGTGAAAGCCGTCCATGGCCGGTTCTTCGACGGACACAACGCCCTCGGCACCGGTGCACGCCTGATGCTGGAGGGAGCCGACTCGCTGACCCTGGACCAGGCCGACGGTGGCGTGCGTCGTGTTCCGCTCGGCCGGTTACGCATCTCGGAGCGCTTCGACCACGCCCCGCGGGTGGTCACCTTCGAGGACGGGGCTTACCTGGAGATCGAGGACCTCGCAGCGATGGATGCGCTGCTGGCCGCGGCTGGATGGAAGGACGGCCCCGTGGTAGTGCTGCAGCGTCGTTGGCCGCTTGCGCTCGCGGCTCTAGCTCTGTTGCTTGCCGTGACGGCGTTTGCATGGGTCCAGGGAATTCCGCGCCTTGCCGAGGTCGTGGCCGCACGGATGCCGCCGGACATGGAACTGCGTGTGGGCGAGGAAGCCGAAGCATTGCTCGACAGACGCTGGTTGAGCGAAACCCGCGTGGCCGAGGAGGACCGGGCTCGTATCGTTGCGCAGTTGGGCGCGTGGCTCCCGGCGGACGTCAGCCATCCCAGAGTGGAGTTTCGCGACGGCGGAAAGTTTGGCGCCAACGCCCTCGCCCTGCCCCATGGCGTGATCATGGTCACCGACCAGCTGATCGCCTCGCTCGGCGATGATGATCTGGTATTGGCGGTCCTGTTCCACGAGATGGGGCACGTGGCGCACAGACATTTCTTGCGTCAGCTGACCGCGGATGCGCTGTTGGGTGTACTGGTCTCGACGCTCACGGGCGACTCGGGAATGCTGCTGGCCGCGATACCCGTTGTGCTCGGGTCGCTCCACTTCTCGCGCACCATGGAGCTCGAAGCCGATCGGTACGCCGCCATGTTGCTCGAGGCTCGTGGCCGCCCGGCGGACGACCTCGCCTTGGCCCTGGAGCGGCTCTCCGAAAGCAGGGAGCGCCGGCGAGGCGCGATCGCTTACCTGCAGACACATCCAGCCATCGAGGAGCGAACCGCGCGCCTGCGGTCCGGCGCATGGCCGAAGTGAGGCAAGCCATTTCAGCCAAAGCCCGGCGCGCGTCGGCGAGGTGTTGGACCCGCGCAGCAGGTCGCGCCCGCATCATGTCGGCAGCGCCCCAAGCGCCTGGTGCCGCGGGTGACGCCCCGCGAGGCGCGCCCGTCCTGCGCGCAAGCGCCCCGACCAGCGCTTGTCGAGGCTGAAGGCGTCCTCGAGGGCCGCCCGCAATTACCCGGGATGGTTTTTCACCAGATCATGCGGAGGCGCCGCTGCTGGGGCGAAACTGAACGTTACTTGTAGCCCTTCACGGCCCCGCCGCTGAAAAAGCCAGGCGAGCCGGCCACCGGCGCAACTTATCGCTGGCCAGCACGGCATCCGGCGGCTGTGGGCGGCCGGTCTGGGCAGTGGCGGAAAGTTCGGTCCCGAACACCTGTTTTACGGCGTGCGAGTCTTTTCCTGGGAAAGGAGCGCCTGTGCAAGCGCGCTTTTCACGTCGTTTGTCAGACAGATAGCGCAACGGTGCCACACCCGCCATGACCGCGCGGTGCCCCCTGCCCGCCTGCCGGGGTCCTTGAAACCCCGGCCGCGCGCCATCAACTGCACACCTTGAGCCGTCCGGCCATGTTCCGGGCGCCGCCAGTGCGCTTGCGCGCGAAAGGGTTTCCCACGCCATGAACGACACGTCCGCCCAACACGAATTGCTCACCGAGCAGGAAGCGCCCCGTCCCTCCGGGGCCAGCCCCGAGCGCCGCCGCGTGCCCCTGCGGCCCATTCCGGCTGACGCCCTGATCGTGCTGCCCATGCGAAACGCGGTGCTGTTTCCCGGCGTGGTGGCGCCGCTGGCCGTGGGGCGCGCTTCGTCCGTGGCCGCGGTGCGCGCCGCGGTGCAGGGCGAGCAACGGGTGGGCTTCCTGCTCCAGCGCGATGCCGCCACCGATGAGGTGGGTCCGGCGGACCTGCACTGGGTGGGCACGGCCGGGCGCATCGTGCGCCATGTGGCGCCCCAGGAAGGCCCGCATCACCTGATGGTGCAGGGCGAGCAGCGTTTCCGCGTGCTGGAGTTCCTGGAGGGCTGGCCGTGGCTGGTGGCCCGGGTGGCGGCCGTTGAGGAGGCCGCCGACGAGGGCCCCGAGACCGAGGCGCGGTTCCTGCAATTGCGCGAGAAGGCCGTGGAGGCCATTGGCCTGATGCCGCAGGTGCCCGATGAACTGGTCACCGTGGTGCAGGGCGTGGAATCGCCCGGCCTGCTGGCAGACATGGTGGCCAACCTTCTGGATCTGCGCAAGGAAGAGAAGCAGGAAATCCTTGAAATCTTCTCCCTGCGGCGGCGCCTGGACCGGGTGCTGGACGCCCTGGCGGCGCGCGTGGCGGTGATGAGGCTGTCGAAGGAAATCGGCGACAAGACCCGCCAGGAGTTCGACCAGCGGCAGAAGGAGCACGTGCTGCGCGAGCAGATGCGCCAGATCCGCAAGGAGCTGGGCGAGGATGCCGAGGACGAGGAGGAGATGGACGAACTGGCCGCCTCGCTCGAAAAGGCCGGCATGCCCGAGGAGACGCTGGCCCACGCGCGCAAGGAACTCCGGCGGCTCAAGCGCATGAACGAGAACGGCGCCGAGGCCGGCATGCTGCGCACCTGGATCGAGTGGATGGCCGAGCTGCCCTGGAAGCCAGAGCCGCCGCGCGACATCGACCTGGCCGAGGCGCGTCGCATCCTCGACGCCGACCACTTCGGTCTGGAGAAGGTGAAGAAGCGCATCGTGGAGTTCCTGGCGGTGCGCAAACTCAAGCCCGAGGGTCGTAGCCCCATCCTGTGCTTCGTGGGTCCGCCCGGCGTGGGCAAGACCTCGCTGGGCCAGTCCATCGCCAGGGCCACCGGCAAGGTGTTCCAGCGCGTCGCCCTGGGCGGCGTGCACGACGAGGCGGAGATTCGCGGCCACCGCCGCACCTATGTGGGCGCGCTGCCCGGCAACGTGATCCAGGCGCTCAAGCGCGCCGGCTCGCGCGGCGGTGTGATGCTGTTCGACGAGATCGACAAGCTGGGCGCCGGCGGCTTCCACGGCGACCCGGCCTCGGCCATGCTGGAAGTGCTCGATCCGGAGCAGAACGGCAAGTTCCGCGACAACTACCTGGGCGTGGATTTCGACCTCTCGCAGGTGCTGTTCGTGGCCACCGCCAACCAGCTCGACACCATCCCCGGTCCGCTGCGCGACCGCATGGAGATCATTCAATTGCCCGGCTACACCAGCGAGGAGAAGCTCGGCATCGCCCGGCGGCACCTGCTGGCGCGCCAGTTCGAGGCCAACGGCCTGGCGCCGGAGCAGGTTCAGGTGAGCGACGAGGCCATCGAGGCCGTGATCCGCGACTACACCCGCGAGGCGGGCGTGCGTACCCTGGAGCGCGAGCTCGGCGCCGTGCTGCGCCACGCGGCGGTGCGCATCGCCGAGGGCGAGGCGGGGCCGCTGTGCATCGGCGCGGCCCACCTGCACGGCATCCTGGGGCCGGCGAAGTTCGAGAACGAGGTGGCGCTGCGTGCCGGCCAGCCGGGCGTGGCCACCGGCCTGGCGTGGACGCCGGTGGGCGGGGATATCCTGTTCATCGAGGCGAGCCGCGTGCCCGGCAGCGGGCGGCTGATCCTGACGGGGCAACTCGGCGACGTGATGAAGGAGTCCGCCCAGGCGGCCCTCACGCTGGTGAAGACCCGGCTCGGTGTGTCACTGGAAAAGGAGGACCTGCACGTGCATGTGCCCGCCGGCGCCACGCCCAAGGACGGGCCCAGCGCGGGTGTGGCCATGACGCTCGCGCTGGTCTCGCTGCTCACCGGCCGGCCAGTGCGCCACGACCTGGCCATGCCCGGCGAGGTGTCGCTGCGTGGCCAGGTACTGCCTATCGGCGGGGTGAAGGAGAAGACCCTGGCGGCGCTGCGCGCGGGCATCGCCACGGTGATGCTGCCGCGGCGCAACCTCAAGGACCTGGAGGATGTGCCGCCCGAGGCCCGGGCGCGGCTGCGGTTCGTACCGCTGGACACGGTAGAGGACGCGATCCGCGCGGGCATCGGCGAGCTGGAGGCGCGCAGCGCCACGGCCGAGGCCTGATTTCCCGCGGCGGCCTGCGCCCCATACCAGGCTGGCCTAGGGGCCCACCCAGAGCGATTGCGGCAGCAGACAGTGCACCGCCTTGCCCGC
>DAIPHN010000097.1:0-12578 GCA_036771335.1 Burkholderiales bacterium | reverse complement strand
GCGCGAGCGGAGCCTCGGTGCAAGCGACGATGAGCCTCGCCCACCTGCGCCTCTGTTAGGCATAACGGCCCCCCCTGGCGGCGGGCTAAGCGCCGCACCACCGGCTCGAAGGCATGCGGGCCGCCCCGGGTAGACACCGGCAAGCCAACCACCAGCATCACGGGCCGCCACTGCTCCACCAGCGCTGCGATGCGGGCAAAGCGGCTCTTCGCGTCGGCGGCTTCTATGGTTTCAAGGGGATGGGCGATGCCCAGCCCCAGCTCGCCCACCGCCACGCCCACGCGCTCCAGGCCCACGTCGAAAGCCAGCACCGCGCCCTCGAGGGGCTCAACGACCACCATTGCGGCACCCCCTTCAGGCATGCCCCGCCTCCTCGCACAGCATGGCGGGGTCAACACCGAGGAGCCGCAGGGCCGCCTCGAGACGATCAAGGGGCGGCAATTCGAAGATGACCTCGGGCGCGGCAGCCACGGTGAGCCACGCGTTGCGCGCGATCTCGTCCTCGAGCTGGCCGGCAGCCCAGCCTGCGTAACCCAGCGACACCAGCAGGCTGCAGGGTCCCGACCCCTCCGACACCGCCTGGAGGATGTCGCGGGAGGTGGTGAGCCCCACGTCGTCTCGCACCGCGAGGGTTGACAGCCAGCCTCCGACCGGACGGTGCAAAACGAAGCCGCGATCGGTCTGTACGGGCCCGCCGAAATAGACAGGCTGGGCGGCCATGGCCGCGGACTGCAGCGGCATGTCGATCTGCTCGAACAGGCTGGCGAGCGTCATGTCCGTGGGCCGGTTGACCACCACGCCAAGGGCGCCTTGATCGTTGTGCTCGCAGATGTAGGTGAGCGAACGGGCGAAGTTCGGGTCCGCCATGCCGGGCATGGCGATCAGGAAGTGATGAGTGAGGTTCACGATGTCCATGGATCTGTTCGATTCTACGGGCGCCGGGCGGTCGGACCAAGCCGAGGGCCGGTGCTACCATCTCCTCCCACGACCTCTGGAACCGTCCGGCGGCGGGAGATCCGGAGCATCCCAGTCTGGCAACGGAACAGGAATTGGCCCGCTTCCTTGCCGGAGTGGAGCGCAGAGCGTTCAAGCACGCCGCCTTCGCGCTGCGCGATCCTCACGCCGCCCTTGATTTGGTGCAGGAGGCCATGCTGCGGCTGGTCAGCCGGTACGCGGCCAAGCCGGCGGCAGAGTTGCCGCTGCTGTTTCAGCGCATCCTGCAGAACGCCATCCGTGACCACTTTCGGCGCCAGAAGGTACGATCGCTGTGGACCACGCTGCTGTCCTCATTGACGCCGGCCGAGCAACTGGACGCTGATCCGCTTGACACGCTCCGGGTGGATGGCGATGCACAGCGAGAGGCCGATCCGCAAGGGCGAGCCGAGCGCGGCGAGGTGGCGCACTGGATCGGGGTGGCCCTGGAAAGGCTGCCCGCCCGTCAACGGCAGGCCTTCCTGCTCCGTTATTGGGAGGATTTGGACGTGGCGGAGACGGCGGCGGTGATGGGGTGCTCTGAGGGCAGCGTCAAGACCCATTGCTCGCGGGCCACTCACGCCATCGCTGCTTTTCTGCGCACCCGGGGCATACAACCATGACCGACGACCCGCTGGCCCGACGCATCGCCCGGCAACTCGACGCCTCGCTCGAGCATCTCGATCCCGCCATCGCCAGTGGCCTGGCTACAGCCCGTGCCGCCGCCGTCGACCGAGTCCGGCAATCATCTCTGTCACACGGCGCGGCCTGGTGGATGGCCGGCGGCGCCATCCAGGGCGCCTTCGGACGACCGCACGGCGTGCGCCGCTATTGGCTGCCCGCTCTGGTGCTCGCTGTTGCGGTGGCGGCCCTCTTCACCTGGCGCGCCCTCGACCTGGGCCGCGATGACGATATCGCGCTGCTGGCCGATGAGTTGCCGCTCAACGCGTATCTCGACAAGGGCTTCGACGCTTGGCTCGACTCCTCCCGGCAATAGCCCTGAGCGCGGCCCTATGGGCCTGCGGCGGTCAGGCCCTTGCCAAGGCGGCCGATGGAGGGCCCGCCTGGAGCCAGCTCGATCCGCGGCACCAGCAGGTTCTCGCCCCGCTCCAGCCCGAGTGGGAGAACATCGAGACAGCCCGGCGCCGCAAGCTCGTCGCGCTCGCCGAGCGCTATCCGGGCTTGCCCACCGCCGAGCAGGCGCGCATCGACGCGCGTCTGCGGCACTGGGCATCCCTGACACCCAAGCAGCGCGAGGAAGCCCGGCAGCGCTTCCGCAAGCTGCAATCTCTTCCCTCCGAGGAGCGCCGCAAACTCGCCGACAAGTGGCGTGAGTACGAAGCGCTTCCCGAGGAATCCAAGGATCATTTGCGCGGCCGTGCGCCCCGCCCTGAATGAACAGCCCGCCCGGTGCGCCGGCCCAGCCCGGCGATGCGCGACCTGCGGGACTCTGGCCCCGGTTCGCAGCCATGGTGTACGAAGCCTTGCTTCTGGTGGGCCTGGTATTCATCGGCGAGCTGGTGTTCCTTAAGCTGTTCGGCGACGCAACCCAGGGCTTCATGAGGCATTTGCAGCAGTTCTGGCTGGCCACGCTGTGCGGTCTGTATTTCGTTTACTGCTGGACCCGATCCGGTCAGACACTGGGGATGAAAACCTGGGGACTTGAGGTACGAAACGCGGAGGGCGGCCGCCTGAACGCGCGGCAAGCGGCTGCGCGCTACGCGCTGGCGCTGACCGGCCTGCTGGCCGCCGGGGCTGGATTCCTCTGGGCGCTGGTCGACCGCGACCGTCTGTTCCTCCACGACCGGCTGCTGGGCACACGCATCGTGCGAGTGCCCATCTGACCCGCGGAGGCGGCACCTCCGCGCATCTGCGCTCCCCTCGCACCGCAGGGGGCGGGTGCGGCCCGCTTCGCAAGGCCGCGCCGCCAGCACTCCTATCTGCGCTCCAGACACACTCGCTCCGCTCACCCCATAGCGGGCGGGTGCGGCCCGCTTCGCAAGGCCGCGCCGCCAGCACTCCTATCTGCGCTCCACCACCCACATCAGTCCAAAGGCGGCGGCGAGGAAGAGCAGGGAGGGGAACGCAGCGGCGAACAGGGGGGGCCAGGCGTTCAGCAGGCCCAGGTGGCCGAAGAGCCTCGAGACAAGGTGAAAACCCAGCCCGAGCATGATGCCGGTGAAGATCTTTGCGCTCATGCCGCCCTCGCGCACACGGAAATAGGCAAAGGGCAGGGCGAGCAGCATCATCACCACCACGGCTAGCGGGTAAGTTAACTTTGAGTAGAGCGCGATTTCGTGGCGCTGGGTGGCCTGGCGATTCTCCCGCAGATGCTCCACGTAGTCGTACAGGCTGCCAATGGCCATGCGCTCGGGTACCACCATGAGCATCTCGAGAATGCCGGGGTTCAGCACCGCCTGCCACTCCCGGACCTCCTCTTTGCGCGCCCGTGCACCCGCTTCCAGGAACTCCGTGCTCAAAACCGTGCGCAGTTTCCAGCGCGCGCCGCCCTCGAAAGTGCCGCTGCTCGCGTCGCGGATGGCAATCAGGCGATTGTTATCGTCGAATTCGTAGATGCGCACGCCGGAGAGCACCTTGTCGGTGCTCACCTGAGTCACGTTCACGAAACTCTCGCCGTCCTTCACCCAGAGGCCGGAGCGGAACTCCTTGGCGGTCACGCCCGTGTTACGGCTTTTCAGAAGAATGCGCTGTACTGCTGTCTCGGACAGCGGCGCCACGAATTCGCCCACCAGAAACGTGGTCAGCGCCAGCCCAAGCCCCAGCGGCGCAAGCGCGGCCGCCATGCGGCGCGTGGAAACACCCGACACCCGCATCACGGTGTATTCCGAATTGGCCACCAGTTGAGCCAGCGCGAACAACGTGCCTAGCAACGCCGCGATGGGAAACAGCTCGTACAGGTGGCCCGGCACCGCCAGAACCACCTTGACCAGGGCCATGGACACGCTGTAGCCGGCCTTGCCCACGTCGTTCAGTTCCTGGATCAGGTCGAAGAAGGCAAACAGCATGAGCAGCGCGCCCATCACCAGTCCCACCGACCCCAGCACCAACTTCCAGAGGTAGCGGCGCAGGGTCCTCACGGCTTTCTCCGGCGCAGCAGGGGTGTGACCGAGACGCGCCGCCATAGCAGCACCACCAGCAGAATCACCATGACCACGTGCACCAACGTCCAGCCGGCCAGCGGCGGCAGCTTTCCCTGTCCCACCCACGACTGGCTGATAGAGATCAGATTGCTGTAGACCATGTACAGCAGTATGGCGAGGATGATGTTGAGCGATCGTCCGGCGCGCGGATTCACGAAGCTCATGGGCACCGCCAGCAGGGACAGGATGAGCGCCGACACCGGAATGCCCACTCGCCAGATCAGCTCCGCCTGGTTGCTGGCGGCGGCGTCGGCGAGCAGTTCACTCGTGGCGCGGGAACTGGCCGAGGGCATGAATTTTCTCACTTCCTGGGCTTCGATCCGCACCGCGTAGCGCTCGAACTCGGTGACGCGGTATTCGCTGGAACCGGGCGTGCCCTCGTAGCGCCGCCCGTTCAGCAGCACGAGAAATCGGTCGCCGTTGTCCGCGGTTTCGGCGAGGCCGCGCGCCGCCACCATGACACCCTGGCGCTCGTTCTGCCGGGAATGCACGAAGATGTTGGCCACCATGGACAAATCGCCCGTCAGTTTCTCCACGAAATAAACGCGATCACCGCTTCTGGCCTCCTTGAACACGCCGGGCGAGATGGCCGAAACGTCATCGCGGCTCTCCAGCTGCGAGCGGTACACCTCGGCCTTGCCCACCGCCCAGGGCGAGAGCGCCAGCGACAGCACGGCGATCAGCAGCGTGAAGGGCGCGGCGAACAGCAGCACCGGCCCGAGCCATGAGGCGAGCCCCCGCCCGGAGGCAAACCACACCACCATCTCCGAATCGCGGTAGCTGCGGGTGAGGGATGCCAGCACCGACAGGAACAGCGAGAGTGACAGCAGGATGGGGAGGTAGCGCAGCGACGCGAGGCCCAGCAGGATGAGCACCGCCTCGGGGGGGATGGTGCCCTGGGCTGCCCAGCCCAGCATGCGGATCAACTGGGTGGTGATGGTGATGGACAGCAGGACGACGAAAATGACGAGCCCGGTGTTGGCGAACTCGCGTAGCAGGGCGCGTTGGAAGATCACGGCGTTTTGACTTTTCGCAACCGCACCGAGGATAATTTCGCGTTGGTTTTCAACTCCAAAGAATAACAGGAGCGATCGTGGAGCACAGCCTCAAGTCCGTCACCGCGCCGCGGGCGCGCACCGCCTGCGCCATCGTGGGCGCCTTCGAGGGAGGGCAACTGACGCCCGGAGCGCGCGCCATTGACGAGGCGAGCGGCGGGCAGCTCGATGCGCTCGCGCGCCGTGGCGATCTCACCGGCAAGCCGGGCTCTGCCCTGGTCTTGCAGACCCCCGCGGGGGTGGGCGCCGAGCGGGTTGTGGTGGCTGGCCTGGGCAAGCAGGGCGCGCTGACCCTCAAGGGCTTCCGCGACGCCGTGGCCGCCGGGCTGCGCGCGGCCGCGGCCAGCGCCGCTCGCGAAGCCACCCTATTCGCCCTCGAGTGGGGCGTGAAGGATGCAGCTACAACTCTTCTCGCCCAGCACGCCATGCAGGTGGCGGCTGAGACGGCCTACCGCTTCGATCGGCTCAAGAGCCGCAAGGAAGAAGATTCCCGCGGCCTGACTCGCGTGGTGCTGGCAGCGCCCGAGCGCGCCAGCGCCGCGCTGCAGGCCGCTGCAACCCAGGGCGCGGCGATCGGCGCGGGCGTGGCGCTCGCCCGCGACCTGGGCAATTTGCCCAGCAACCACTGCACGCCCAGCTATCTCGCCGAAGAGGCCCGGCGCCTGGGCAAGCGCCACAAGCTCTCCGTCACGGTGCTCGACCAGCGACACATGGAAAAACTCGGCATGGGGGCGCTGCTGGCAGTCACCCGCGGCAGCGCCGAGCCGCCGCGATTCATCATTCTCGAATACAACGGCGCGCCGAAGAAGCACAAGCCGGTGGTTCTGGTGGGGAAGGGCATCACCTTCGACACCGGCGGTATCTCCCTCAAGCCCGCCAGCGACATGGACGAGATGAAGTACGACATGTCCGGCGCCGGCAGCGTTCTGGGCACCTTCGAGGCCGTGGCCGCCATGAAGCTGCCCGTCAACCTGGTGGGCCTGGTGCCCGCCTGCGAGAACATGCCCAGCGGCACCGCCACCAAGCCCGGTGATGTGGTCACATCCATGTCGGGCCAGACCATCGAGATTCTCAACACCGACGCCGAGGGACGCCTTATCCTCTGCGACGCCCTCACCTACGCCGAGCGCTACGATCCGGCCGCCGTGATCGACATCGCCACCCTCACCGGCGCCTGCGTCATCGCCCTGGGCCACGTGGCCACGGGCCTGTTCTCCAACCGCGACGCGCTCGCGGCCGAACTGGTCGCCGCTGGCGAAGCCGCCTGGGACCGCGTCTGGCACATGCCCCTGTGGGACGACTATCAGGAGCAGATCAAGAGCCCTTTCGCGGACATGGCCAACATTGGCGGCCGGCCCGCCGGGAGCGTCACGGCGGCGTGTTTCCTGTCGCGCTATGCGCGCAAGTACCCCTGGGCGCACCTGGACATCGCCGGTACGGCCTGGAAGTCGGGACGCGACAAGGGTTCCACTGGCCGACCAGTTCCGCTGCTTACGCGTTTCGTGATGGGCCGCGCGGCGCGATAGGCGCGGCATGACCCGCATCGATTTTTATCATCACGCCGCCGACAAGCTCAGGGCCGCCTGTGCCCTCTGCGCCGCCTCCGCGGCGGCCGGGCAGCGCGTGGTCATTCTCACGCCCGATGAGGCGACCACCCGCCAGCTCGACCGGCTGTTGTGGGAATACAGCGACACGAGCTTCATCCCCCATGTGCGCGCCCGCCACCGGCTGGCTGCGGTGACGCCGGTAATTGTCGACCACGATATCGCGGGCGTGGACAGCGACGAACTGCTCATGAACCTGCGTCTGGATGCCCCAGAAGTATTCAGCCGCTTTCAGCGTCTCGTTGAGATCGTGGGCACTGCCGAGGCCGAGGCCGAAGCCGGTCGTGGCCGCTACCGGTTCTACCGCGACCGGGGATACGCGCTGAGCGCGTACGACTTGTCCGCGCGCGGCGCGGCAGGCGCCTGATTTGGCCGATCGCCCGCCCGCCAAGCCCGGCGCGGTGAAGCGCGCCGAGGCGCTGATGACGCCCCAGCGCGGCGCGGCGACGCATATCCCGACCCTCACAGACGTGGTGAGCGCACCCGGCCCCGCGACGGCCACGACCACTGGCAGGCCCTTGGCGGGCGTAGCACGGACAGCGTCGGCAACACCGCCCCCGTTCGGGCCGGCCCAGCGGCGCGCGCTGGAGGACGCTGTTTTCGAGCGACTGCGCGCACGTATCGAGGCAGAGGTCGCCGAGGCGCTCGCCCAAAGGGTCATCCCAGAAATCGAGGAACGGTTGCGCGAGGCCATCCCGGCCGCGGTTGAGCAGACGTTGCGCGAGGGCGTACAGCCGCGCCGTCCATGAGGTTGCACCGCGGCCAGCGCACCGCGTCGGCGCGGATCCGGCCGCTATAATCCGCGCTTTTTTTCGCTTCCCCAGCATCCATGGAACTCGCCAAGAGCTTCGAGCCGGCCGACATCGAGCGGCGCTGGTATCCGCTGTGGGAATCCCGCGGCTACTTCGCCGCCGGGACAACGCCCGGCCAGCCCGGTTTCTGCGTTCAGCTTCCACCGCCCAATGTCACCGGCACGCTTCACATGGGGCACGCGTTCAACCAGACCATCATGGACGCCCTCACCCGCATGCATCGCATGCGCGGCCTGAACACCCTGTGGCTGCCGGGCACCGACCATGCTGGCATTGCCACCCAGATCGTGGTGGAGCGCCAGCTCGAGCAACAGGGCACCGACCGCCGCAAGCTGGGGCGCGAGGCCTTCGTATCGCGGGTGTGGGAGTGGAAAGAGCGCTCCGGCGCCACCATCACTGCGCAGATGCGCCGCCTGGGCGCCTCCTGCGACTGGGGGCGCGAATACTTCACCATGGACGCGAAGCTTTCGCGCGTGGTGACTGAAACCTTCGTCCAGCTCCACGAGCAGGGCCTCATCTACCGCGGCAAGCGGCTGGTGAACTGGGACCCGGTGCTGCGCACGGCGGTATCCGACCTGGAGGTGGAAAGCGAGGAGGAGGAAGGCAAGCTGTGGGAGCTGCTCTACCCCTTCGCCAGCGGGCCGCTGGACGGCCTGCGCGGCCTGGTGGTGGCCACCACGCGCCCCGAGACGATGCTGGGCGACGTGGCGGTGGCGGTGAACCCGGACGACGAGCGCTACCGACATCTCGTGGGCCGCGAGGTGGAACTGCCGCTCACCGGGCGGCGCATCCCCATCATCGCCGACGACTATGTGGACGCGGCCTTTGGTACTGGCTGCGTGAAAATCACCCCGGCGCACGACTTCAACGACTACGCCGTGGGGCAGCGCCATGGCCTGGCGCCCCTCAACATCTTTACCCTCACCGCCAGCATCAACGACAACGCGCCCGAGCGCTTCCGCGGCCTGGACCGCTTCGCGGCGCGCGCCCGGGTGCTGGCAGACCTGGAGGCCGCCGGTCTGCTGCACGCGGTAAAGCCCCACAAGCTCATGGTGCCGCGTTGCGGGCGCAGCGGCGCGGTGGTGGAACCGCTGCTCACGGACCAGTGGTTCGTGGCCATGTCCCGGCCTGCCCCCGAGGGTGCGCGATTCCCCGGCAAGTCCATCGCGCAGGTGGCCCTCGAAGTGGTGAGGCGCGGCGACGTGCGTTTCATTCCCGAGAACTGGACCAGCGTCTACAACCAGTGGCTGGAGAACATCCAGGACTGGTGCATCTCGCGCCAGCTGTGGTGGGGCCACCGCATCCCCGCCTGGTACGACGCCGAGGGGCGCGTGTACGTGGGCCGCGACGAGGCGCAGGTGCGCGCCCGCCACGGCCTCGGGCCCGAGGTGGCCCTGAGCCGCGACGAAGATGTGCTCGACACCTGGTTCTCGTCCGCGCTGGTGTGCCACTCCACCCTGGGCTGGCCCGACCCCCAGGGCGAGGACGCGCCCGCCTGGGACTTGTACCTGCCCTCCTCGGTGCTGGTGACGGGCTTCGACATCATCTTTTTCTGGGTGGCGCGCATGGTCATGATGACCACCCATTTCACCGGGCGCGTGCCGTTCCGCGACGTGTACATCCACGGCCTGATCCGCGATGCCGAGGGCCGCAAGATGTCGAAGTCCGAGGGCAACACCCTCGATCCGGTGGACCTGATCGACGGCATCGGCCTGGACGCGCTGCTGGCCAAGCGCACCACCGGACTGCGCAAACCCGCGGATGCACCGCGCATCGAAGCCAAGACCCGGCGCGAGTTCCCCGAAGGCATTGCCGCGTTCGGCGCCGACGCCCTGCGCTTCACCATGGCGGCCTACGCCACCCTGGGCCGCAACATCAACTTCGACCTGAAGCGCTGCGAGGGTTACCGCAACTTCTGCAACAAGCTCTGGAACGCCACGCGCTTCGTGCTCATGAACAGCGAGGGGCACGACTGCGGCGGCGACGAATCCCTGCCCGTCACGCTGTCGGCGGCGGACCGCTGGATCGTGAGCCGCCTGCAGCGCACGGTGGCGGAAGTTGACCGCGGCTTTGCCGAGTACCGCCTGGACAACGTGGCCACTGCCCTGTATCGCTTCACCTGGGACGAGTACTGCGACTGGTACGTGGAACTCGCCAAGGTGCAGTTGCGCTCGCCTGACGAAGCCGTGCAGCGCGGCACGCGCCGCACGCTGGTGCGGGTGCTGGAAGCACTGCTGCGCCTGGCCCATCCGGTGATCCCCTTCATCACCGAAGAGCTGTGGCAGAAGGTGGCACCCCTGGCCGGCCATGGCGGCGAGAGCGTGTGTGTGGCGCCCTGGCCGCGCAGCGACTCCACCCGCATCGACACCGAAGCCGAGGCGGTGGTGGCGCGCCTCAAGGCCCTTACCGACGCCTGCCGCAACCTGCGCGGCGAGATGAACGTGAGCCCCGCGGAGCGCCTGCCGCTGTACGCCGCCGGCCCGGCCGAAACCCTGGAGCCGCTGCTGCCGTACCTCACGGCCCTGGCCCGCCTCTCGGAAGCCACGGTGGTAGCCACCCTGCCCGACGCCGACGCACCCGTGGCGGTGGTGGAGGACGTGCGCCTCATGCTGCACATGGCGGTGGACGTGGCCGCGGAGACGGCGCGCCTGGACAAGGAAGCCGCGCGCCTGCGAAGCGAGATCAGCAAGGCCGCCGCCAAGCTTGGCAACGCCTCCTTCGTGGAGCGCGCACCCGCCGCCGTGGTGGCCCAGGAGCGCGAGCGGCTGGCGGGCTTCGAGGCCACCCTGGGCAAGATCGAAGGCCAGCTCGGCCGACTGCGCAACCGCGCCTGATGGCCCTGCCGGCCCGCGGGCGGGCGGCGCTGCGGGCCCTGGAGCACCGCGATTTCCGGCTGTTCTTCGCCGGGCAGGGCATCTCCATCATCGGCACCTGGGTGCAGTCCATCGCCATGGGCTGGCTGCTGTACCGCCTCACGGGCTCGCCGCTCATGCTGGGGCTGGCGGCTTTCCTCTCCCAGGCGCCCGTGCTGGTGGTGGCGCCCGTGGCGGGCTGGCTGGGCGAGCGCTTCCCGCGGCGCCGGGTGCTGCTGTTCACCCAGGGCGCGCTGCTGCTCCAGGCGGTGGCGCTGGGCGCGCTCGCCCTGGCGGAGATCGCCACGCCGCCGGTGCTGCTGGGCATGGCGCTGGTGCAGGGGCTGCTGAGCGGCCTGGACACGCCGGTGCGCCAATCCTTCCTCGCCGACATGGTGCCCGACCGGGCTGACCTGCCCAACGCCATCGCGCTCAACTCCTTCCTCATGAACGGCGGCCGCCTGCTGGGTCCGCCGGTGGCGGGGCTGCTGCTCGCCCACGTCTCCGAGGGGGTGTGCTTCCTGTTGAACGGCGCCAGCTACGCGGCGGTGATCGCGGCAGTGCGCGCCATGGGCGTGGGCAGCGGCGTTGGTGAACGCCACGCCGCGGGTGCCGGCGCCTGGAACGAGGCCCTGCGCTACTGCTGGCGCACGCCCCTGGTGCGCCACCTGCTGCCCCTGGTGATGGCGGCCAGCTTTTTCGTGAGCCCCTACGTCACCCTCATGCCGGCGGTGGCCCGCGAGGTCTTTGGCGGTGGCCCTCGCACCCTGGGGCTGCTGGTGGGCGCCGCCGGCCTGGGCGGCGTGACGGCCACGGCCTTTCTCGCCAGCCGAGCGGGCGTGCGTGGCCTCGGCCGCTTCTCCCGGACCGCCTGCGGCATGGCCGGCGCCAGCCTGCTGGTCTTCTCTCAGGTGACCTGGCTGCCCTTGGGCGTGGTGCTCATGTTCGCGGTGGGCGCTGGCATCATCGGCACCGCGTCCTCGGTGAACATGCAACTGCAAAGCGGCGCGGAGGAGCGCTTCCGCACCCGGGTGGTGAGCCTGTACGTGATGGGCTTTCTGGGGCTCGCCCCGGTGGGTGGCCTGTGGGCTGGCGCCCTGGCAAGCCGCGTTGGAGCGCCTGCCACCCTGGCGGCGGGCGGTGCGGCCTGCCTCGCCGTGGCGGCGATGGGGGCGTGGCGTGCATGCCGGGGGCCTGCCTCGCTTCCGTGACCCCGGACTGCCCGACTTGCCAGAAAAAACGGGTAACGGAGTTGGCTGTGTTTGAAGGCTTACAGCCGCCCGGATTCCAGTAGCGCAATCAGTGTGTTTATGTCGGCCCCGTAGTTCTTCGGTGGCCCTGGCGGTTCGTGTGGTGCGCGGCCTTCGGCGTGCCCTTCCTGGGCGTCAGAACCGCCTTTCCGGAGTGCCCGGGCGGCGGGCCATAGCCCATCGCATCGTCCGGTTCGCCGTAGCCCATCACCTCATCCGCCACGGCCAGTTCAGGCTGGCGCCGCCGCTCGAACCCCGGCGCTGCTTCGGCGTCAGTTGCTCGCGCAGGCTTTTCCTGACCTTCCCCACGGCGTCAGTCGCCATGCGGACTTGTAGCTGACGATACGAGCATCCGGCAGCACGGTCTGGACCGCTTCGCGGCACGGCGTCCACATGTCCATCGCCAGTTCGCGGGCACCAGCGCTTTGATCCAGTGGCGGCGCGCTGGTGCTAAGGGATGGTCGCCGCCGACTGGCGTGCCTGAGCGATTTCCATGGCTGGTCCCGCCGTTACGACTTCACCACCGCAGTGAAGTCTGACCACTGTTCGATGCGGAACGCGCAAATGTCTCGCACCGACTTGGGAAACCAGGCCCGGGCTCGCGGCGCCTGGATGGCAAGGAACAGGTTTGCCATGTTTTCATCGTCGGTGACGTACAAGCTGCCCTGCACGCGGCGAAAACCATGATCGGCAAGAACCGCGCCGATTTCGGTGTACGCCTGCGTCACGCCCTTGGGGTGATGCTTCTCCGTATCAGCCACCACCAGGTCAAAAGCCACTGCATACATCAGTGCGCCTCCGGGTCGTCAGACAAGCGGGTTAGGCGGTACTCGGCCTTTTCGCCCGTCTCCACCAGCGTGACCTCGATCATC